>NZ_CP019952.1:1666927-1969313 GCF_002021815.1 Pseudomonas parafulva | reverse complement strand
TTATGCGAGTTCCGTCTCTTCTGGCCCTGGCGGCCGCTGGCGCCCTGCTGATGCCAATGGCCGCGAACGCCGGCAACTTCCCTGCCGGCAAGGAAGGTGCCTATATGGCCCAATGCACGCAAGTTGCCGCTGGCCAGGGCGTTGATGCCGCCGCAGCGAAAAAGCACTGCGAATGTGGTGCACAAGCGATCAAGAAGAATTTCTCCGACGCTGAAATTGCTGACCTCGACAGCAAGGATGGCGTGGACGCCAAACTCATGCAAAAGGCGCAAAACGTCGTTAAACAGGCCTGCGCACCTAAAAGCTGATGTTATGTAGCTGCGCGTGTCCGGCGATAAATTGCGCTGGATCAACCTGCCACGAAGGTAAAAAGACGCGACAGCCGCAGAATTAGACTATGATGTACCGGTGCTCCGTAGCTTTGGCCGCATTGCACCACCGAAAATACTAAATGTTCTGGAGATTCACCCATGTCCAATCGCCAAACCGGCACCGTCAAATGGTTCAATGATGAAAAAGGCTATGGCTTCATCACTCCACAAGGCGGCGGCGACGACCTGTTCGTTCACTTCAAAGCCATCGAATCTGACGGATTCAAGAGCCTGAAAGAAGGCCAAACTGTTTCCTTCGTCGCCGAGCGCGGCCAGAAGGGCATGCAGGCTGCGCAGGTTCGTTCGGAGTAATTCGGACAGCCGTAAAAAAACCCGCCCCCGTGGCGGGTTTTTTTGAGTTGGCTTTGACAGCTCAACGCGCACAGGGCACTGATGCCCTCCATACGCGAGGCAAATCTTAGCCGCAGTTAACGCGTGTTACACGCCCTTGCTCATCGACATTCAAGTTCAGCCGCTCCGAGCGGTATTCCAGGGTGACCACATCGTGGGGTTTGAGTATGCGCGCCATTTGCGAGCCGCTCGCCTTGCGGGCCTGCTCCAGCAGCTCTGCACTACCCATCTTGCCCACTGCAAAATCAGCGCCGCTGGCCTGGCAGCGACCATCATCGCCCGCAGGTGCCTCAGGCACTTGACCGCCACTGGAGTCGCCACCAGTGCTGCAGCCTGCCAGGACAGCAGCCACCGCCAGGGTCGCCAGATAAGCACGGGTACGTAACATTAAGCCTCCTAGATCATTTGGGAACTGCCTGATCCGACAGCCCCACCCTAAATTCGTTGCAAAACTCGCCAAGTCTGCACCATCCCGGCGGCTGATGGGGGAAGACAATCGTGACCGAATTTTACCATTCGGCCCACACGCCGCTTGGTTTGGCCTGCAAAGTCATGATTTACTTTAAGAAGTGAAGGCATAGTGCCTGCTACGAATACCCGGTTTGGTCATTCGTTCTTTCATCCCGCGCCGCAAGCGAGAGCTTTTCATGAGCACCCACAGCATCGATGCCGACATCAAGGTCAAATGGGCCGAGGGCCAGAGCGCCTATAGCCCCAGCACCCCGGAGGAGCTGCTGCTGATCGCCATCGACCTCCTGGTACGTGACCGCGGCGCAGAAGCAGCGCGCGGCTTCATCGACCAGGTGGTCGAACGGTATGCACCACGCCCTGCTACTTTAAACGCGCCAACCGCTCGCTGAGCAGGTCGAACAGCCCCTGAGCATCCCCCTCCTCCACCCACATGACATTGGCCGGTTGCTTGAGCACCCCGTACCAATCAGCCACGGTCTGGCCGAAGGTAGGGCCCTCGCGGGTATCGATTGACATGTGAATGCGCCGGCCGCTGAACTGCTGGGGTCTGAGCAGATAGGCAATGACGCTGGCGTCATGCACCGGGCCGCCGGGCATCCCGTACAACGCCATGTCATGGGTGATGTAGGCATTGAGGATATCCACCACACGCTTGCTGGCCTGCGTATTGACGCCAGCCAGTTGCTTGAGCCGTGCTTCGCTGGTCAACAGCTTATGGGTCACATCCAGGGGCAGGTAGGTCAACGGCACGCCACTTGCCAGCACCACAGCGGCCGCGTGCGGGTCGGCATACAGGTTGAACTCGGCCACAGGCGTGATGTTGCCACCGTTAAAGTGAGCCCCGCCCATCACCACCACTTCCTTGATGCCCTGAGCGATCTCCGGGCGCTGTATCAAGGCCAGGGCCAGGTTGGTCTGCGGACCGAGCATGGCCAGGGTCACGCTGTGTGGCGGCGCCGCACCTAGGGTGTCGACCAGGTACTGAACAGCGTTGCCGCTCGCCAAAGGCTGCTTGGGTTCATGCACTTCAACCCCAGTGACGCCTTCTTCGCCGTGCACTTCAGCCGCGTAGATCGGGGCGCGCACCAAGGGGCGACCCGCACCGGCGTATACCGGGACATCCTCGCGACCGGCCCACTCACGGGCTAGGCGAGCGTTACGTGCGGTCTTCTCCAGGCGCACATTGCCGGCGACTGTCGTGATGGCACGAATTTTCAGCTCATCAGGCGAGGCCATGGCCAGGAACAGGGCCACCAGATCGTCAGCCCCCGGATCGGTGTCGATGATCAGGTCGATAGGTGCCGCTTGTATGGCAGACGCTGCAGCCATGAGTGCGAGTCCTTGAAGCAGGGGTTTTAGCATGACGAGGGCACTCCTGTTGCCAGTGGATATCGAGTAAGGACCGTCGGTGTCAGAAGGTTACACCGGACACCAGGGCGATGTTGCTGTAAGGCTGGCACTCGCCCGTGCGCACCATGGCCCGGGCCTTGCGCGACAGCATCTTGAACGCTTCGTGGGGCATGTATTCACGCTCGCCCAGCGTGTCGCTCAGGCGCTCGATTTCTGCAAACGCCGGCGGCTCCACGGTTTGTATCTCTTCAGCCAGCACGTGCCGCTCGACCTGCAGCTCGCTCAGGACGCACCGCAGCACACTGGCAAAATCAGGCAGCCCTGGGGTGACAGCCAAGTCGATCAGCTCCACGCTGTGCGGTACGGGCAACCCGGCATCGCCGATGATCAGGATGTCGCCATGGCCCATGCTGGCAATGGCCCGAGACAGTGCAATGTTCAGCAGCGGCGTCTTCTTCATGGCAGCAGCTCCGCGAGCCTGGGGATGGAAGGTTGCGCGCCGGCCCGGGTCACCGACAGGGCAGCCGCCCGTTGCCCGAAGCGGATTGCCTCGCCCTCCTCCAGGCCCTGCACCAACCCCGCCGCAAAGCCTCCGATGAAGGTGTCCCCTGCAGCGGTGGTGTCCAAGGCTTTTACCACGGGTGCCGGATAATGCTGGTGGCCATCGGGCGTGATCAGCAAGGCACCTTGGGCGCCGAGGGTAATGATCACTTTGCCAGCTCCCAGCGCGAGCAGGCGCGTGCCTGCCAGTAAAGCGCTGGCCTGATCATGCACGGCAACACCGGTCAACGCCTCGGCCTCGCTTTCGTTGGGCGTGAGGTAGTCGACATGGTTGAACCATTCGGCGGGCAGCGGCCCTGTTGCTGGCGCTGGGTTGAGTATCACCCGTTTGCCGAGCTGACGGCCTCTGGCCAAGGTCCAGGCCACGGTAGGCAATGGCACTTCAAGTTGGCAGATGATCACCTGCGCCGCCTGCAGCAAGCCGTCGAAGCGCGCTACGGCGTCGGGTACCAGCAACCCATTGCCCCCAGGCACAATGACGATGCAGTTCTGGCTGGCCGCGTCGACGGTGATCATCGCCACCCCCGTGGACACGCCGGCGCAGGTGACCACGCCCTGACAGTCAATGCCTTCCACTTCCAGGGCATTGCGCAATTGCAAACCGTAGGCGTCGTCGCCGACGCAGCCGATCATTGCCGCGCTGGCGCCCAGCCGCGCGACCGCCACGGCCTGGTTGGCACCCTTGCCTCCGGCAGCGGTGAAGAAGGTATCGCCGGCCAATGTCTCGCCAGGCCGTGGCAGGCGCTGAGCGCGCGCTACCAGGTCCATGTTGAGGCTGCCGACTACCACGACCTTGGCACTCATGCGGTTTCCTTAGCGGTAATCGTTGAACAGATCCGGGCGCGGCCCGGTGGACTCGCGCAATACGATGCGCGGGGTGACGATGCGCTGCTGCGCCGAGCTATTGCGAGGCTGAGCGATACGCGCCAGCAGCAGCGCCGCAGCGCTCTCGCCAAGCTCGCGGATGGACTGCCCCACAGTGGTCAAGGGTGGGTAGACGTAGCGGCTCAGCTCGATGTCGTCGAAGCCGATCACCGACAGCGCACCCGGCACGTCGATGTGGCGCTCGGCCGCTGCGCGCAATACGCCGAACCCGATCATGTCGTTGCCCGCAAAAATGGCCGTCGGCCGCGGCCCTGCCAGCAGCTCGGCAGCTGCAGCGTGACCGCCTGGGCTGGTGAAGTCACAATGGCGCACACGCTCAGGGGCCACGGTGACGCCCGCCTCGGCCAAGGCTCGACGAAAACCGCCCAGGCGCATCTGCGTCACCCCGGTTTCTGCTGGCCCACCGATGTAGGCGATATCCCGATGGCCAAGCTCCAACAGATGGCGCGTAGCCAGGTAGGCGCCCAGCTCATGATCGATCCGCACCAGATCGGCATCGACGCCTTCGAGCTCTCGGTCCACGATGACCATGGGTGTGCGCACCTCTGCCAGGCTTTGCAACAAGTCGTCATCCTGCCCTACCGACCCGACCACCAGCCCATCGATGCGCTTTTCCAACAGCACCCGCAGGTAATTACGCTGCTTTTGAGGGTCGTCGTCGGAATTGCACAGGATCACGCAATAGCCATTGCGCTCGCACGCGTCTTCAATGCCGCGGGCCAGCTCGGCGAAATAGGGGTTGACGCTATTGGGCACAAGCAAGCCGATGGTGGCCGTGCTGCGTGCCTTGAGCGACCGCGCGACGGCGCTGGGCACGTAGTCAAGCTCCCGTATGGCGGCCTCGACTTTGAGCCGAACAGGCTCGCTCACCGGCCGCGTTTTGTTCAACACGTGGGACACGGTGGTGTAAGAAATCCCCGCCAGGGCCGCGACGTCTTTGATGGTTGCCATGGTTCAGTTCCGCCGGGCTGCGCGCCGGCTGCGATAAGTGTCGAGCACCACGGCAATGACGATCACAGCGCCGGTAATGATGCGTTTGGTTGGCTCGCTGGCACCGATCTGCGCAAGGCCCGCTGCCAGCACGGAAATGATGAGCACGCCAAAAAAGGTGCTGATGACCGAGCCACGCCCACCCATCAGGCTGGTACCGCCGATCACGACGGCGGCAATCACCTGCAACTCCAGGCCGGAGCCCGCATTGGGGTCGGCCGCCTCCAGGCGCGACACCTGAAACAACGCAGCCAGGCCAGCCAGCAGCCCCATCAGGACGAAGACCAGTACCTTGTAGGGGCGCGGGTCGATACCAGCCAGGCGCACGGCTTCTTCATTGGTGCCGATCCCGATCAGGTAGCGCCCGAATACGGTACGGGTGAGCACCAGGTGAGCGATTACGATCACCAGCAAGGCGATGATGAACGCGGGTGATATACCGAAGGCTATCGGGTTGGAGAACCAGGCATAGGCATCGCCGATGTAGGCCGTGCGCGAATCGGTGAACTGGTAGGCCAGGCCGCGGGCCATTTCCAGCACGCCCAACGAGACGATGAACGAAGGGATGCGCCAGGCCACGGTGACGACGCCGGTAACGCTGCCAGCCAATGCGGCCACCGCCATGCCCAGCAGTGCAGCCGGCACGATGCTCCAGCCCCAGCCAAGAATCGCAACGCTGACTGTCGATGCGGCCAGGGCCAGCACCGAACCGACCGACAGGTCGATGCCGCCGATGATCAGCACGAACGTCATGCCCACGGCCAATACCATCAAGTCAGGTATCTGGTTGGCCAGGGTACTGAACGTACCGTATGACCAGAAATGGCTGCTCAGCATCGAGAACAGCACGATCATCGCCAGCAAGGCGCCGGCCAGCCCCAGGTAAGTACCAAGGCCCAAGTAGGTGCCGCTGCGGCGTGCCGGGGCAGCGCTTTGGTTTTCGAGCGGTGTGGTTTTCATGCGTCCATCCTGGGGGCTGCAGGGTGCAGCAGTGCGTCACGTTTCTGATAGCCGGCGAAGGCTGCCGCCAGCAACTGGTCCTGGGTCCAGTGGTCACGTTCGAAGGTGTCGATCAACCGACCGGCAGACAAGACCGCAATGCGGTCGCAGATCAGCATCAACTCGCGCAGATCGCTGGAGACCACGACCAGGGCCTTGCCCTGCCGAGCGAGTTCGGCGAGCAAACCGTAGATGTCGAACTTGGCACCGACATCGATGCCGCGCGTAGGCTCGTCGAACAGCAAGACCCGGCAATCGCGCTCGAGCCAGCGGCCGATCACCACCTTCTGCTGATTACCACCAGACAGCTCGCCGACCACTTGATCAGCGCCGGCACTGCGAATGCGCATGGCCTGTATTTGCCGCTCGGCCAAGTCGCGTTCGGCTTGGCGGTCCAGGACGCCAGCCCGCGACACCGCACCCAGGTTGCCCAAGGCGATGTTGGCGCTGATCGACTGGCTCAACAGCAGGCCTTCGCCTTTGCGATCTTCGGTGATCAGGGCAATACCCGCGTTGACGGCGGACTTTGGCGAATCGATGGTGACGGGCAGCGGCGGCTGGCCTAGGGCAATGCTACCGCTGTCGGCGCGGTCGGCGCCGTAGATCAACCGCAGAAGCTCGGTACGGCCCGCGCCGATCAGCCCGGAGATACCGAAGATCTCCCCAGCACGGACTTCAAAGGATACCTCCCGCACCTTCTCGCCCCGGCTGAGCTTGTCCACCCTGAGCAGTGGACCACCTAATGAGCGGCGGCCCAGGTCGATGTGTTCGCCCAGTTCACGCCCAACCATCAGGTTGACCAACTCGGCGCTGCTGTAGCGCTGGATCGGTTCGTCGCATACCAGCCTGCCATCGCGCAGCACGACGATACGTTGAGCGACGCGCTGCAGTTCTTCGAGCCGATGGGAGATATAGACGATAGCCACCCCCCGGGCGCGCAAGCGCTCGATCTGGGTGAACAGCAATTCCACCTCGCGCGCGGTCAGCATGGCGGTGGGCTCATCGAAGATCAGCACGTGACAATCTCCGATCAGGTTGCGGGCAATCTCGACCGTTTGCTGGTGACCGATGCCCAACTCTCCGACCGGGATATCGGGGTCAATGGCCTCCAGCCCCACCTGGGCCATGGCATCGACGGCCATCTGGCGCAGGCGCTTCTGGCTGATCCAGCCGAGGCGGCTGGGCAGGTTGTCCAGAAACAGGTTTTCTGCCACGGTCAGGGTGGGCAACAGGTTCAGTTCCTGCATCACCATGCGCACGCCGAGGCGCTCGGCCTCGCGGCGACTGGCCGGCGCATAGGCCTGCCCGCGGTAGAGCATGTGCCCGGCAGTGGGGGTTTCCAGGCCGCTGATCAACTTGGACAAGGTGCTCTTGCCAGCGCCGTTTTCGCCAGTCAAGGCCAGCACCTCGCCGGCACGCAGCTCCAGGCTCACCTCGCCCAGCACCGGCTGGGCGTACGTCTTGCCGAGGCCGCTGGCAGCCAGGACCACGTCATGGGCCGATGCGGACATCGCCGTGTCTCCTGGCAGCATCAAGGTTGCTTCGTAATCAGTTCGACCGGGGTCTGGATGACGTTATCGGCATCCACATCCGGCTTCTCGCCCTTGACCATTTTCAGCGCGGCCTGGATACCGAAAACGGCTTGCTGACTGGCTGCCTGATCAAGCGTGGCCAGTACGCGGCCGTCGGCAATCATGGGCTTGATGGCATTGATGTTATCGTAACCGACCACCTGCACCTGGCCAGCCTTGCCAGCCGCGCGCACGGCCGAGACCGCGCCCAGGGCCATGCTGTCGTTGCCTGCCAGCAATGCCTTGAGGTCAGGGTATTCGTTAAGCATGGACGCGGCGACGGCATTGCCTTTGTCGATTTCCCAATTGCCGCTCTGCGTGGAGACGATCTTGATCTGTGCAGCGTCCATCGCATCCTTGAAGCCTGCGGTACGCTGTTGGGCATTGGTCGTGGTCGGCACGCCTTCGATGATGCCCACCTGATCGCCCGCCTTGAGTTTTTCCGTGGCCAAGTATTCGCCCACCAGGCGAGCGCCCTTGCGGTTGTCAGGGCCTACAAAGGGTACGCTGATGCCTTTACTCTTGAGCAGCTCGGGGTCAAGTCGGTTGTCGATGTTGATTACCACCACACCCTTGTCCATCGCTTTTTTCACAGCTGAGACCAAGGCTTTGGAGTCTGCCGGCGCGATCACCAGCGCCTTGGCACCGGCGTTGACCATCTGCTCGACGATGCGGATCTGCTCGCCTGTGTCGGTCTCGTTCTTGATGCCGTTGGCAACCAGGTCGAATTCGCCTGCGTGGGTTTGCTGGTAGGCCTTGGCACCGTCTTCCATGGTGCGGAAAAACTCATTGGCCAATGATTTCATGACCAACGCCACCTTGGGCTTGTCTTCGGCATGAGCCGCCGAAAATGGCATGGCGATGGACAAGGACGAAAGAACAGCGACGGCCAGCAAGCGGCCTCGGAACGGCAGTTTCATGGGCGATGACTCCGAATCTTGTTTTTTTATCGGAAAGCAAACGTTTGCGCTAAGTAACTATGCGAACGCGCCAAGCGTTTGTCAAATACCTACAGCTGAATTCCGAGCGAGATTATCCGTAAATTTCCGGATAACCGAATACGTTTTCCTACCAATATTCGGGTTTTCGAATGAAATACTTCCGGCCCAAATTGCGCACGTCATTCGACGCCTCCAACAAGACGTCACCCTCCTCAACGCACGCGGTAGGATTGAACCTGCCTGAACGCTCTGTCACGAGCTGTTACAGAGGCTATTGGCGATCTGGTACGGAACATGCCTTAGCGACTGCGCGACGCACTAAAAACCATCTCATTAGGAAGAGAGCACAAAAACGATGAATGCCGCACTGAAATCCTTTGCCCCCAGCGTACTCGCCCTGCTGCTGATCCTGCCCGCTACGGTTTCGGCCGATCAAGCCAAGTCCCAGCAAAAGCTCGCCAACGTGGTCATCCTGGCGACCGGCGGCACGATTGCCGGGGCCGGTGCCAGCGCCGCCAATAGCGCTACTTACCAGGCCGCCAAGTTGGGCGTCGACAAACTGATCGCCGGCGTGCCTGAACTGGCAGACCTGGCCAACGTGCGTGGCGAACAGGTCATGCAGATCGCCTCCGAGAGCATCTCTAACGACGATCTGCTCAAGCTGGGCAAGCGGGTGGCTGAGCTGGCCGACAGCAAGGACGTGGATGGCATCGTCATCACCCACGGTACCGATACCTTGGAAGAAACCGCCTACTTCCTGAACTTGGTCGAGAAAACCGACAAGCCTATCGTGGTCGTCGGCTCCATGCGCCCCGGCACCGCCATGTCGGCAGACGGCATGCTCAACCTGTACAACGCCGTCGCCGTCGCCAGCGACAAGCAGTCGCGTGGCAAGGGCGTGCTGGTGACGCTCAATGACGAAATCCAGTCGGGCCGTGACGTCAGCAAGTCCGTGAACATCAAGACCGAGGCCTTCAAGAGCGCTTGGGGCCCGATGGGCATGGTCGTGGAAGGCAAGTCCTACTGGTTCCGCCTGCCAGCCAAGCGCCACACCCTGAATTCGGAATTCGACATCAAGCAGATCAGCAGCCTGCCTCAGGTGGACATTGCCTATGGCTACGGGAACGTGACTGATACCGCCTACAAGGCGTTGGCACAGAACGGCGCCAAGGCGCTGATTCACGCAGGTACCGGCAACGGTTCGGTGTCTTCGCGCGTGGTGCCTGCACTGCAGGAGCTGCGCAAGAACGGCGTGCAGATCATTCGCTCTTCCCACGTCAACCAGGGCGGTTTCGTGCTGCGCAACGCCGAACAGCCTGACGACAAGAACGATTGGGTAGTGGCCCATGACCTGAACCCGCAGAAAGCGCGCATCCTGGCCATGGTCGCCATGACCAAGACCCAGGACAGCAAGGAGCTGCAGCGGATTTTCTGGGAATACTGATCCCATCAACGCTGGAGCCGATCATCGGCTTCAGCGTTACCAGGCACCCTATCTGAACTGATATTCCAAGCCAGCACCGGCGTACCATGAACGCCCCGGGGCTGCCTCGTAATAGCGTTTGTTGCTGTCACCGACAATCACCGAACCCACGTACTGACGGTCGAACAGGTTGTCCAGGCGCACCAGCTGATGGAACGTCCAAGGGCCGACCTGTTGCTCGAAGCGCGTGCGCCAGTTGAACACAGCATAGGCGGGCGCAGCTTTCTGCTGGTTGCTGTCCTCAACGAACACCTTGCTGCGGTACTGCCCCTCGAACCCCATGCTGACCGACGTGGTGGGTTTCCACACCACTTCTGCATACAGGTTGTCTCGCGGCACACCTGGCAAGCGGTTGCCACTGTCGATGACTTGTCCGCCTTGCTTGAAGTCGTCGGCATAGCGAGCGTCGGTATGGGTGTACACCCAAGTGGTCTGCCAGCGCTCGGCAAGGTCGCTCTGTAAGCTGGCTTCGAAACCACGGCGCACGGTCTGCCCGGCATTGTGGTAACTGGTGCGACCGTTGGTGGCATTATCGACCACGATTTCGTTATCCGTACGGATCTCGAACAGGGCTGCGTTCAGCCGCGTGGCGGCGCCCAGGCGATATTTCACCCCTAGCTCATATTGCTTGCTGGTGGCAGGTTCCAGCCCGAAGTTGAAGCTTTCCTGCAAGCCTGGCGCATAGGCCATTTCGGCCTGTGTAGGCGTTTCGAAGCCCTTTCCTAGGCTGGCGTAGCCACGCAGATCAGGCGTGAAGGCATACATCACAGACAGCGTCGGGTTGGCCTGCTGATACCGCTTGGCACCGCTGGCGTCACCGTTTTCCAGATAGTGGTCATCGACCTTCATCTTCATAGTGCTGTAGCGCACACCCAGCTCGCTGGTCCAGTTGCCAATTTCCCAGCGCGCCTGCACATACGGGTCGAGGCTGGTAGCGATGTCTTTCTCGTCGCGCTTGAGCTCGCCCTTGACCCCAAGTTGGTCGCCACGGAAGTTCTGGTAGCCCCTGCGGTCATCCGTACTCTGGTCGTAGTCGGCACCCACGGTGAACGTGAAATGCCCAGGCACGGCCAGTACCGGCTGAATCCAGCGCAGCGTACCGCCGTGAAACTCGCGGTCAAAATCGACCACACCGCCACCGCGCTGGCTGTTGGAAGCGACCTGCCGAGGAATCGACAGGTACTGCACCACGCTCCGGCGCCCTGCGTAGAGATTGAACTGAAGGGTAGCGTCGCCTACGTAGCGTTCGTAGTTCATGCCCACCTGTTGGTGGTCGATACTCTTGCGCGTGTTGTAGGCCCTTGCGCCATCAGCGACCGAACGTGGGTCGTGCTTGTAGCTGGACCAAAGCTGACCCAGCGGGTCTTGCGTGTTGTTCTGTTCCAGGCTGCTGTAAATCAGCGCCAGGCGTGAATCGGCGTCCGGCTTGATGTGCACCTTGGCGAACGTCTGGTCGCGCTTGGCCGCGCTATGGTCACGGTAACCATCGGTGTCCATACGCGAAGCATCCAGCACGAAACCACCGATCTCGTTGCCCCCTTGCGCCGACAGGTGGTGCTTGCTGAAGCCATCGCTGCCAAATGTTGTTTCGGCACCAAGGCGAGCCGGCCCTTCCCCATCACGGCTGAACATCTGGATGACACCGCCAGCGTTGCTGCCATACAGCGTAGCGGCCGGGCCACGCAGTACCTCGATGCGGTCGGCCACATCCAGGTTCAGCGTGGCTGCCTGACCCTGTCCGTCTGGGGTGCTGGCGGGGATACCATCGCTGAGCAGCTTGATACCGCGCACGCCAAATGCAGAGCGAGCACCAAAGCCACGTGACGATATCTGTAGGTCCTGGGCATAGTTCTGGCGATTCTGTACTACGAGGCCAGGGACTTTGGTCAGGACCTCTGACAAGTTGACGCCAAGTTGGCCATCCGTGCCATTGGACAGGTCGACCGTGTCCACCGAAAACGGCAGGTCAAAGCTGCTGGTAGGGGCGTAGGCGCCGGTGACGACCATCGGATCGATAACGATCGCGGTCGACGGGTCGGCCCAGGCCTCAGTGTGAGCAGTAACAGCACCGACAAACAGCAAAGCGAGGTGTGTGGAAGAGGTAAGGCGTAAGACCAATCGATACATGAGCAATTTCCGGAAAGTGCCGCTATTACAGCAGACCTTGGCCTGGATCGCGAACATGACGAGGACGAGCCGCAGAACTTTCCCTTCAAGCTGTTGCGAAATCCCTTACAGTGAAATACTGTACGTGCATACAGCAAAACAAGGAAATGCCTGTGTCTACCTCCTCGCCCTCACCTGCCAGCTACCAACAATTGGGCATGCGCATCCAGAAAATCATCAACAACCCCATTGCCCAGCGCAGCCGGGCGGCTTTGATCTTTCGCCTGGAACAGGAAACACCGGAGGACTGGGACACGTTGCTGGCCGAGATTGCCGAAAATGACAATGTCACCCTCGCCCACCGTGACGATGGCGGCGTACAGATTTTCTGGACTGTGCCCAAGGAAGACTGACCGCGCATGAGAGTTTCGCTTATTGCAGCTGCCTGCCTGCTGATGGCTCCGCCTGCCCATGCCGATGCGCCCCGCACGTTCCAGGAGGCCAAGAAGGTCGCCAGGCAACTCTACGCACCACAATCCACCGAGTTCTATTGCGGTTGCAAATACAACGGCAACAAAGTCGATATGGCTTCATGTGGGTATGCACCACGCAAGAATGCCCAACGCGCTTCACGCATCGAGTGGGAACACATCGTGCCGGCCTGGCAAATCGGCCATCTGCGCCAATGCTGGCAAAGCGGCGGTCGCAAGGCCTGCTCGCAGCACGACGAGGTATACAAACGCGCAGAAGCCGATCTGCACAACCTGGTGCCAAGCGTGGGAGAGGTCAACGGCGACCGCAGCAACTACAGCTTCGGCTGGCTGCCAGAGCAACGCGGGCAATACGGCAAGTGCCTTACCCAAGTGGACTTCAAGGCCAGGAAGGTCATGCCGCGGCCTTCGATCCGCGGCATGATTGCACGCACCTACTTCTATATGAGCAAGCAATACAACTTGCGCCTATCCAGGCAGGACCGCCAGCTATTCGAGGCGTGGAACAAGACGTATCCGCCGCAGCCCTGGGAATATCAACGCAACCAGCGGGTTGGGTGCCTGATGGGGCGCGGCAATGAGTTCGTAGGGCCGGTCGACCTCAAGGCGTGTAGCTGATCGACCGGCTACGAGCGCTTAGCGGGCTGCGCCGTGCTGGATGACCACTGAATCGGTACCAAGCTTGGCCATGACTTCATCGCGACGGGCCTGAGCCTGCTCCCGGGTTGGAAATGGCCCCAGCAGGACCACAGGCTTGCCGTCCCGGTACTCCACCGAAGACGGTATGCCCTTCTCGATCAGACGCGCGGTCATGTCGCTGAGTGCACCCATGTTGGCGCCCTGGATGACTTCGACGTCCCATCCCTCTGGCGCGGGCTCACCTTCGAGCGCCTGCGCGCGGCGCTGCAATTCGGCGCCCCCGCACAGCTCACGGATACGCAGGTTATTGCCATTGTCGTCGACAATGATTTCGTACTGACCGTCGCGTTTGATGGCCACGTAACTGCGGTAGGCCTGGTATTGGCCGGCATCGTCCTTGCCGCGCACCTGACCGCAGATCGTACCCTGGGTATCGATGCGCACGTTACCGAACTTGGCGGTCTTGGGGTTTTGCAGGTGTTCGGCCACACGCTTGTGCACGCCCTCCACCTCGTTGTCACACCCCGCCAGGGCCATTACTGCCATTACCACCGCCAGTTTGCGCACGCGTCTACCTCCAGGTTGGAAGAGGCGGATTCTACCACGCGAGGCCATGAACCGGACTGCGGCCAAAGGTTACACGCTGATTCAAGCAGACATGCAAAAAGGGCGACCATTTCTGATCGCCCTTTTTGGGATTTGGTAGGCACAATTGGACTCGAACCAACGACCCCCACCATGTCAAGGTGGTGCTCTAACCAACTGAGCTATGTGCCTGTCGTGTGGTGCGCATATTAGAGATCTACTAAGCACCTGTAAAGCTTTTTTTCGATATAAATCAGAAACTTTCGAACACGGCTCGGACGGGAGCCATGCCAAACTTTCTCACGCCAAACGCAAGAAGGGTGACCCTTTCGGATCACCCTTCTTTGATTTGGTAGGCACAATTGGACTCGAACCAACGACCCCCACCATGTCAAGGTGGTGCTCTAACCAACTGAGCTATGTGCCTGTCGTGGTGCGCATTCTACGTAATTACAAAAGCGTGTCAACAGTTTTTTTTGCGCTAACTCACTGAATTGCAAACTCTTTATAAAGAAGCGTCAGACGCAGGCGGTGTTCATGATTTTCAGCGGATGACTAGCGGGTGTTTATTATTATTGATAGCATCGCTACATTCGTTAAAAATATAAAACACGAGGTTCTGCAGCATGGCTAACACCCCCTACCCCCAGTCCTACTACGCCGCCTCGGCCAACCCGGTGCCGCCACGTCCGGCGCTGCAGGGTGAGGTGCAAACCGATGTCTGCATCATCGGCGCAGGCTACACCGGCTTGTCCAGCGCCCTGTTCCTTCTAGAAAACGGCTTTAAGGTCAGCGTCGTCGAAGCGGCCAAGGTTGGTTTCGGCGCCTCGGGCCGCAACGGTGGCCAGATCGTCAACAGCTACAGCCGCGACATCGATGTCATCGAGCGCACCGTGGGTGCCCACCAGGCGCAGCTGCTGGGCGAAATGGCCTTCGAGGGCGGGCGCATCATCCGCGAGCGGGTGGCCAAGTACAACATCCAGTGCGACCTCAAGGATGGTGGCGTTTTTGCTGCACTGACCAGCAAACAGATGGGTCACCTGGAATCGCAAAAGCGCCTATGGGAACGTTTCGGCCACAACCAGCTGGAGCTCATGGATCGACAGCGCATCCGCGAAGTGGTGGCCTGCGACAACTATATCGGCGGCATGCTCGACATGAGCGGCGGTCATATCCATCCGCTCAACCTGGCCCTCGGCGAAGCTGCTGCCGTCGAATCGCTGGGTGGCACCATCTATGAGCAAACCCCGGCCGTGCGCATTGAGCGTGGCGCCAACCCGGTCGTGCATACCCCACAGGGCAAAGTGCGCGCCAAGTTCATCATCGTGGCGGGCAACGCCTACCTGGGCAACTTGGTCCCAGAGCTTGCCGCCAAGTCCATGCCCTGCGGTACGCAGGTCATCACGACCGAACCCTTGGGCGATGAACTGGCGCGTACCTTGCTGCCGCAGGACTACTGCGTCGAAGACTGCAACTACCTGCTCGACTACTATCGCCTGACCAGTGACAAGCGCCTGATCTTTGGTGGCGGCGTAGTATATGGGGCACGGGACCCGGCCAACATCGAGGCGATCATCCGTCCGAAGATGCTCAAGGCCTTCCCGCAGCTGAAGAACGTCAAGATCGATTACGCCTGGACCGGCAACTTCCTGCTGACGTTGTCGCGCCTGCCACAAGTAGGCCGGATCGGTGACAACATCTATTACTCCCAGGGGTGTTCGGGCCACGGGGTCACCTATACCCACCTGGCAGGCAAAGTCCTGGCCGAGGCGATGCGTGGCCAGGCGGAGCGGTTCGATGCCTTTGCCGGGCTGCCGCACTACCCGTTCCCGGGCGGTCAGATGCTGCGCGTGCCTTTCAGTGCCTTGGGCGCTTGGTACTACAGTCTGCGTGACCGCCTGGGCTTCTGAGCTAAGGCATGGCAGCCCGTAAAGGGCTGCCACTTGGCGTGATGCTGTTCAGTCGATATCGCTGGGCCGTAGCCGCTCCGGCGCCCCGTCAAGGCCGCTCTTACAGTGACCGCGTGACGCTTGATGCGAGCGGTCTCACTTGATGCTGTCCAGGGCCTGCCTGGCCGCTAATTCCTGACCCGCACGCGCCAGTTCGTCAGCGGCCTGCAGCCAGCGCTGACGATCGACGTTCGCCGGCAACTGCCCCGGCGGCTGCACCAGAATTGCCCAGCGCCCCTCCTTCGCCCAGGCAGAGGCGAAATCGTCGAATGCCATCACCAGGCGGCGTTGCATGCCTGCACGCATCAGCACGCGCTGTTTGTACCGGTCATACCCTATCAAGACCGCATACCTGGGTTCGCTCCACCATGCCGAACCGTCCTGATAGCGAACCAGCACCGGGTTTCCAGCGGCAACCTGCGTCAACAAGGCATCGAGCCGCTTGTCCAAGGGGTACACCACCCTCCCGTAGTTCCGCGCAACGCGCGCAATGCTGGTATCGAGGCTGTCGAGGCCCATGGGCAGGTTCAGCGGCTGATCGAGCAACCCTGGCGTGATGGGCGCACCTTGCTGCGACAGGACCGCGGCCAATGCCATGGCTGCGCTGTGGTTGGCGTTACCGCGGTAGAACGGAACGCTGCTGAGCTCCACCCGCTGGGGCAGGCCCTGGAGGGCGGTAGAGGGTGTCCCGGCACAACCTGCCAAGGTGACACCCAACCAACACGCCAGGATGAGCTGACGAACGGCCTTGGTCGGCGACGACGAGGTGAAAGTGGGCATGGGGTACTCGCTTGCTCAAACGCAGGGCAGGCAGCGCCCTGCTGTGTTCGCGATGATAGGTCCCACAACAGCGGCGGTACAGTCCGACAGGGCATGTTGGCGAATCAGCTCGGCGCCGCAGGCGTTATTCGATGGAACGTACCGACGCAGGGGCTACACTAATCAAGTGTCTGGAAGGCAATCGCTGGCGTATCAAGCGCTCGCCGTAGAGATGGAGGCACGAATGAATATGACCTTGGCAATCATCATGTTGGTGTGCATGTGGCTCAGCGTTGCGGTGGCCATGCTCTGGGGCGTACTGCGCATCGCACGGCGGCACGCTCAACCCGTTGCGCAAACACAGCCACGCCCTCAACCCGCCCCTGCACGGCGTGCTCCACGCGCAGCAGCGGCGCACTGACCCCACCCGAAACATGCAGCGAATGGGGCGCCATGCGCCCCGCCTGCTGTCATCCTTGCTTGGCCTCACGCTTGAGGCGTGCCCGACGTGCCAGAATATTCAGAATCTCGATAGCGGTCGAGAATGCCATGGCCGCATACACATAGCCCTTGGGCACGTGGGCGCCGAACCCCTCGGCGATCAGTGTCATGCCGATCATGATCAGGAAACCTAGCGCCAGCATGACAACGGTAGGGTTGTCGTTGATGAAGTTGGCCAACGGATCGGCCGCCACCATCATCACGATCACGGCAGTAATCACGGCGATGATCATGATCGGCAAATGTTCGGTCATGCCTACGGCAGTGATAATGCTGTCTACCGAGAACACGATATCGAGCAACAGAATCTGGAAAATCGCTGCGGCAAAGCCCAAGGTGACGGTAGAAGAAGCCTTGGACTCTTCCTTGGCACCGTGTGGGTCGACGTTCTCGTGAATTTCCTTGGTGGCCTTCCACAGCAAGAACAGGCCGCCGGCAATCAGGATCACATCCTTCCAGGAGAAGGCGTTGCCAAACACCTCGAACACAGGGTCGGTCAGTTGCACGATCCAGGCAACGGTGCTCAGCAGTGCCAGACGCATCACCAGTGCCATGCTGATACCGATGCGACGTGCCTTGGAGCGATACGCAACGGGCAACTTGTTGGTCAGGATGGAGATGAAGATAAGGTTGTCGATACCCAGTACTACTTCCATGGCCACCAGCGTGGCAAGCGCCACCCAGGCTGTGGGGCTAGCGGCAAGTTCCAGCAAATATTCCATTGTTCACATCCTGTCACGCGGGTTAGGGATCAAATGTCCTGGGTTTTGGAGGCAGGGTCATCTTGCTCGGGCTCTTGCTTCTCGGGCCCCAGCGCGTCGCTCAGGGCCTGCTGGGCAGCCTGATTGGTTTGCTCGATAACCTGCTGAGCCGACTTCGCTGCCTGGTCCAGCACCTGCTGCGCAGACTTCTCAGCCTGATCACAGCCGGCCAGTACTATCAGCGTCATGCCCATGACCAGCGCAGTACCCATTGATTTGAAATACAGCATAGGCGCCTCCGGAATGATGTGCGCAGGCTCGTATCAGCCTGAATGATGTGGATTCTAGTCGGCGCAACACTTCTGTAAAATTCGTATTTTCAAGCGATATACTTCGGTTTTTTCGAATTGGCCTTTGCGCTCATGCTTAACTATCGCCAGCTTCACTACTTCTGGGTGGTAGCCCGAACCGGCAGCATCGTTCGCGCCAGCGAGCAATTGAACTTGACGCCACAGACCATCAGCGGGCAGATCACGCTGTTGGAACAGGCTTATGGCGTCGAGTTGTTCCAGCGGGTTGGTCGGCAATTGGAATTGACTGAAACCGGACGCCAGGCGCTCACGTACGCCGAGCAGATGTTCCAGCTAGGGGGAGAGCTTGAAGCCATGCTGCGTGCCGGCCCCCAGGAGCAGATTCTGTTCCGGGTCGGGGTGGCTGACGTGGTGCCCAAATCCATTGTCTATCGATTATTGGCACCGACCATGGAGCTTGAGAATGTGCTGCGCATCAACTGCCGTGAAGACAAGCTGGAGCGCCTCCTGGCCGACCTTGCCATTCAGCGACTGGACCTGGTCATTTCAGACAGCCCGATGCCGCCGCACCTGGACATCAAAGGCTATAGCCAGAAACTGGGAGAATGTGGCCTGAGCTTTTTCGCAACCCCAACATTGGCCCACCGGCATGACGGCCTGTTCCCGGAGTGCTTGCACGATGCACCGCTGCTCATACCCGGGCAGGAAACCGTACTGCGCAGCCGCCTTCTGCGCTGGCTTGGTGAGCAACATATCCAACCGCGTATCGTCGGCGAGTTCGACGACAGCGCCTTGATGCAGGCGTTCGGGCAGTCTGGCAGTGGCATCTTCGTGGCGCCCAGCGTAATTGCCGAAGAAGTGTGTCGCCAATATGGCGTACAACTGATCGGACAAACCGAGGCCGTGAACGAGTCCTTCTACGCTATTTCAGTCGAGCGCAAGGTCAAGCATCCTGGCATCGTTGCCATCACTGAAGGGGCACGACGCGAACTGTTCAACTGGTAGCGTTTCCTGACAACGGCCAGCAAGTGCCTGACCAAGGTCTATGGTAAAGTCCAGCCCTTTTCAGATTTCGGGACCTCGCTGCGCATGACACCGCTCCTTCGCCTTCTCAACCGCACCGGCCTGGTGACGCAAATCGTGATCGGTCTGGTGGCAGGTATCGCCCTTGCCCTGATCGCGCCAGCCGTCGCCCGCGACCTGGGCTTTTTCGGTACGGTGTTCGTCAGTGCCTTGAAGGCGGTGGCACCCGTGCTGGTATTCATCCTGGTCATGGCATCGATTGCCAATCATCGACACGGACAGGAAACCCACATCCGTCCCATCTTGTGGCTGTACTTGCTCGGCACGTTCGCCTCGGCTGTCGTGGCGGTGGTTGCCAGCATGATGTTTCCTTCGCACCTGGTACTGAACGCAGCCGACGCCACCCTAAGTGCACCGGGCGGCATCAACGAGGTGTTGAAGAACCTGCTGCTCAGTGCGGTCGACAACCCGATCAACGCGCTGCTCAACGCTAATTTCATCGGTGTGCTGACTTGGGCGATCGGCCTGGGCATCGCATTGCGCCACGCCGGTGACACCACCCGCAAGGTGGTCGACGACCTGTCCAATGGCGTTACGCTGATCGTGCGCATTGTCATTCGCTTTGCGCCACTGGGCATCTTCGGCCTGGTCACCTCCACCTTGGCTCAGTCCGGGCTGAAAGCGATGCTGGGGTACCTGCACCTGCTGGCGGTACTGATCGGGTGCATGCTGTTCGTCGCTCTGGTCATGAACCCGCTGATCGTGTTCTGGAAAACCCGTCGCAATCCCTACCCGCTCACCCTGCTGTGTCTACGCGAAAGCGGTATTACTGCATTTTTCACCCGCAGTTCGGCAGCCAATATTCCTGTGAACATGGCGTTGTCCGAACGGCTTGGGCTGCATGAGGATACTTATTCGGTATCCATTCCGCTGGGGGCCACGATCAACATGGCCGGCGCTGCAATCACCATTACCGTATTGACGCTGGCGGCGGTGCACACTTTGGGCATTCCCTTGGATCTCCCCACGGCCGTGTTGCTCAGTGTGGTAGCGGCGGTCTGTGCTTGCGGTGCGTCAGGCGTGGCCGGCGGTTCCTTGCTGCTCATCCCGCTGGCCTGCAGCCTGTTCGGTATTCCCAGTGAAATCGCCATGCAGGTCGTGGCGGTGGGGTTCATCATCGGCGTGCTGCAGGATTCCGCCGAAACCGCACTCAACTCCTCCACCGACGTGCTGTTCACTGCAGCCGCTTGCCAGGCCGAGGAGCGCCGCAGCGCCTGATTCAGCCGGGCCGTCTTGCGGCCCTCCCCTCATTTACCTACGCTAATGGCCTTTTCCCAGCAATGAGACAGGGCCATGTCCGAGCAAGACACCACCACTGAAGGTCGCTTGAACAGCGTCGAGATTCGCGTGCTCGGCTCGCTGATCGAAAAACAGGCCACCAGCCCGGAAAGCTACCCACTCACCCTCAACGCCCTGCTCCTGGCCTGTAACCAAAAGACCAGCCGCGAACCGGTGATGAACCTTACCCAGGGCCAAGTAGGCCAGGCGCTGCGCAGCCTCGAAGCACAACAGATGGCACGCCTGCAGATGGGCAGCCGCGCCGATCGCTGGGAACACCGGGTGGACAAGGCGCTGGAATTGGTGCCTGCACAGCTGGTGCTGATGGGGCTGATGTTCCTGCGTGGCCCGCAGACCCTCAGCGAGTTGCTAGCCCGCAGCAACCGCCTGCACGACTTCGACGATACTGACCAGGTCCGCCACCAGCTCGAGCGCCTGGTATCACGTAACTTGGCCGTGCACCTGCCGCGTCAGGCCGGTCAGCGGGAAGACCGTTACACGCATGGGTTGGGTGACCCGGCGGAAATAGAAACCATTCTGGCCGCAAGGCAGCAGGAAGGTCCAACACGCAGCGGTACCGGCGCGGCCGCGCAGGATCGAATCGAAGCACTGGAAGCGCGTATCGCTGCATTGGAAGCTCGCCTGGACGCACTTGGCGGCTAGGCTTCAACGGTCTGATTTGGGGAAGTTGCGGCAGCTCTTGCGCTCGGCCATTTCACGATCGCTTGGGCGCTGATCGACGAATACGGTGCGGCCGTTACTGTAGATCTCAAGGTAGCCCCAGTGCAGGTCTTGTTCAGTCTGCCCAGGCTTTGGCGGCACTAGCCACCAGGGTTCGCGGCTGATCAGGGTCATGGCGTGGCTCCTGGAGGGTCTGCATGTAAGCATAGACACCCTCATGCCACGGGGGTTTAGCCAGGCCCATGACAAAACCCCCGCATGCGCTGCGCCGTAGAGCACGGCCAGTGCATGCGAGGGTTGCGGCTCTGCCCAAATGTCGCTTATGCAGGGGCCGTGGTGCGGATCAGGTGGTCGAAGGCGGCCAGAGACGCCTTCGCCCCTTCGCCTACAGCGATCACGATCTGTTTGTAGGGCACCGTCGTTACGTCACCTGCAGCGAACACACCCGCAATACTGGTCTGCCCCTTGGCATCGACGATGATTTCGCCGCGTGCCGACAGTTCAACGGTGCCTTTGAGCCAATCGGTGTTCGGCAACAGACCGATCTGAACGAAAATCCCCTCCAACGCCAGCTCCTGTTCGATGTCGCTGGTCCGGTCCTTATAACGCAGGCCAGTTACTTTTTCGCCATTGCCGATCACTTCGGTGGTCAGTGCCTGGGTGATGACCGTCACGTTAGGCAAGCTGTGCAACTTGCGTTGCAGCACCGCATCGGCACGCAGCTGGCTATCGAATTCAATCAACGTCACCTGCGCCACGATACCTGCCAAATCGATCGCCGCTTCCACGCCGGAGTTACCGCCACCAATCACCGCCACGCGCTTGCCCTTGAACAATGGGCCATCGCAGTGCGGGCAGTAGGCCACGCCGCGGCCACGGTATTGCTGTTCACCCGGTACATTCATCTCGCGCCAGCGAGCGCCGGTGGCCAGGATGACGGTCTTGGCCTTGAGCGAAGCCCCGCTCGCCATGCGCACTTCATGCAGGCCGCCGTCGGTAGCCGGAATCAGTGCTTCACCGCGCTGCAGGTTCATGATGTCCACCTCGTACTGCTTGACGTGTTCTTCAAGCGCGGTGGCCAGTTTCGGGCCTTCGGTTTCATGCACGGACACAAAGTTCTCGATGGCCATGGTGTCGAGCACCTGCCCACCGAACCGTTCGGCGGCCACGCCGGTGCGGATACCCTTGCGCGCTGCATAGATGGCGGCAGAAGCACCTGCCGGGCCACCGCCCACGACCAGTACATCGAACGCCTGCTTGGCATTGAGTTTCTCGGCCTGACGCGCGCCGGCGTTGGTGTCAATCTTGCCAAGAATTTCCTCAAGACCCATGCGCCCCTGGCCGAACACCTCACCGTTGAGGTACACGCTGGGCACGGCCATGATCTGGCGGGCATCGACTTCAGCCTGGAACAGTGCACCGTCGATGGCCACGTGGCGTACGTTGGGGTTGAGCACCGCCATCAGGTTCAATGCCTGAACCACATCCGGGCAGTTCTGGCAGGACAGCGAGAAGTAGGTCTCGAAGCTGAACTCCCCTTCCAGCGCCTGGATCTGCTCGATCACTTCCAGGCTGGCCTTGGAGGGGTGGCCGCCCACTTGCAGCAGCGCCAGTACCAGGGACGTGAACTCGTGGCCCATGGGAATGCCGGCGAAACGCAGGCTGATGTCGCCGTTGGGGCGATTGAGCGAGAACGAAGGGCGGCGGGCGTCGTCGCCATCGGCTCGCAGGGTGATGAGGCTGGACAAGCCGGCGATTTCCACCAGCAGGTCGTGTAATTCGCGGGACTTCGCACCGTCGTCGAGGGAAGCAACGATCTCGATCGGCTGGGTGACCCGCTCCAGGTAGGTTTTCAGTTGCGATTTAAGCGTGGCGTCCAACATACGGGCGATTTCCTTTTTCAAAACTCGGATACAAAAACGCCCAGGCGAAGTCGCCCGGGCGTTTGACGGGGCGGTAAGTGGTTCAGCTGTGGCGGCTGCTTACCGCCCGCGTATGGCACATGACTGGCTGCTCATCCCGCAAGGCCTGCGCGGCGCTGCCGCTGCACAGGCGCTTATCGGGCGAGAATCAGATCTTGCCGACCAGGTCCAGCGACGGCGCCAGAGTAGCCTCGCCTTCTTTCCACTTGGCTGGGCAGACTTCGCCTGGGTGCGCGGCGACGTACTGGGCAGCCTTGACCTTGCGCAGCAACTCGGTAGCGTCACGACCTACACCACCGTCGTTCAGCTCGACGATCTTGATCTGGCCTTCGGGGTTGATCACGAAGGTACCGCGGTCAGCCAGGCCGGCTTCTTCGATCAGTACGTCGAAGTTGCGGGCGATCACATGGGTCGGGTCGCCAATCAGTGGGTACTGGATCTTGCCGATGGTGTCCGAGGTGTCGTGCCACGCTTTGTGGGTGAAGTGGGTGTCAGTGGAAACACCGTAGATCTCAACGCCCAGTTTCTGGAACTCGGCGTAGTTGTCAGCAAGGTCACCCAGCTCGGTCGGGCATACGAAAGTGAAGTCGGCTGGATAGAAGAACACGACAGACCATTTGCCTTTCAGGTCGGCTTCGCTGACCGGGACGAACTCGCCCTTGTGGTAGGCAGTGGCGTTGAACGGTTTGACCTGGCTGTTGATGATAGGCATGAGAGACGCTCCTTCATGGGTTGAAATCAGTTGACGGAGAGAATCCTAACCGCATGGACCGATAAAGGCTCATTGGCAAACCTGATGCTTATGATTGGCTTTGGCTATGAGCCAGACCGGTCAAGGGCTGCCTAGCCCGGTGTTGCCCAAGCGGGCGGCAACCCATGGATGCGGCGGCGTGGGGGCTGCGGCTCGTTAACCGCCACCCCGCAACCAGGCCGCACGTTGCGTGCGGCCTGGGTTGAGTCAGCGAGTCACCGTGCGCATGGTCACGAATTCTTCCGCTGCCGTGGGGTGCACGCCGATGGTTTCATCGAACTGTTGCTTGGTCGCGCCCGCTTTGAGCGCGATGCCCAGGCCCTGGATGATCTCGCCTGCATCCGGCCCGACCATGTGGCAACCGAGCACCTTGTCGGTCTTGGCATCCACCACCAGCTTCATCAGGGTCTTTTCCTGGATGTCGGTGAGGGTCAGCTTCATGGCGCGGAAGCGGCTTTCGAAGATCTTGACCTCATAGCCCTGCTCGACAGCCTGTTCTTCGGTGAGCCCTACCGTGCCGATAGGCGGCTGACTGAACACTGCCGTGGGGATATTCTGGTAGTCCACGGGGCGGTACTGCTCCGGCTTGAACAAACGCCTGGCCACGCCCATACCTTCAGCCAGTGCCACAGGCGTCAGTTGCACGCGGCCGATCACATCACCAATGGCCAGGATCGAGGGCGCCGTGGTCTGGTATTGATCGTCTACTCGCACATACCCCTTGTCATCCAGTTCGACGCCGGTGTTTTCCAAGCCAAGGTTGTCCAGCATCGGACGCCGGCCGGTGGCGTAGAAGATGCAGTCGGCAACCAGTTCCCGCCCGTCCTTGAGCGTCGCCTTGAGGCTGCCATCCTCGAGTTTGTCGATGCGCTGGATGTCAGCATTGAACTGCAAGTCGAGCCCGCGTTTTTCGAGCTCTTCCTTGAGGTGGGTACGCACCGAACCATCGAAGCCGCGCAGGAACAGATCGCCGCGATACAGCAACGTGGTCGCGGCGCCCAGCCCCTGGAAGATCCCGGCGAATTCCACCGCGATGTAGCCGCCGCCCACCACCAGCACCCGCCGCGGCAGGTCCTTGAGGTAGAACGCTTCGTTGGAGGTGATCGCCAATTCCTTGCCAGGGATGTCCGGCACCTGGGGCCAGCCGCCGGTGGCGATCAGGATGTGCTCGGCGCTGTAGCGCTGACCTTCGACCTCGACTTCGTTGGGCCCGGTCATGCGCGCATGGCCTTGAATCAGGGTTACGCCGCTGTTGACCAGCAGGTTGCGGTAGATGCCATTAAGCCGTTCGATTTCACGGTTCTTGTTGGCGATCAGCGTACCCCAGTCGAAGTGCCCTTCTTCCAAGGTCCAGCCGTATCCAGCCGCTTGCTCCAGTTCGTCGGCCACATGGGCGCCGTACACTAGCAGCTTTTTAGGCACACACCCCACGTTGACACAGGTGCCGCCCAGGTAGCGGCTCTCGGCAACCGCTACCTTCGCGCCAAAACCGGCAGCGAACCGTGCGGCGCGCACGCCACCGGAGCCGGCGCCAATCACGAACAGATCAAAATCGTAGGCCACTTTTCGTTCTCCAAAAAAAAGCTGCAAGCTTCAAGCGGCAGACTGCACAACGGGCAGCGTGGCTTGTCACTTGCAGCTTGGTACCGGCAGTTTCAAGCTTCAAGCATCAGGCGGCAAGAAAAAACGCGCCTGGCTTGCAGCAGGGGCTCAGTAGGCCTTGCCGGTCTTGTAGTAGTTCTCGAAGCAGAAGTTGGTCGCGTCGATGTAGCCTTCGGCGCCACCGCAGTCGAAACGCTGGCCTTTGAACTTGTACGCGATTACGCAGCCATTCTGGGCCTGTTGCAGCAAGGCGTCGGTGATCTGGATTTCGCCGCCCTTGCCGGGTTCGGTATTGGCGATGATGTCGAAGATATCCGGGGTCAGGATGTAACGGCCGATGATCGCCAAGTTGGACGGGGCATCTTCAGGTTTTGGTTTCTCTACCATGTTGGTCACACGGAAGATGTCGTCACGGATCATGTCGCCGGCAATGACACCGTACTTGTTGGTTTCCTGCGGATCGACTTCCTGAATGGCGACGATCGAGCAACGGAACTGGTTGTACAGCTTCACCATTTGGGTCAGCACGCCGTCGCCTTCAGGGTTGACACACAGGTCGTCCGCCAGCACTACGGCGAAGGGCTCGTCGCCGATCAGCGGACGGCCGGTGAGGATAGCATGGCCCAGGCCTTTCATCTCGGTCTGACGGGTGTAGGAGAACGAGCACTCGTCCAGGAGGCGACGAATGCCTACCAGATATTTCTCCTTGTCGGTGCCCTTGATCTGGTTTTCCAGCTCGTAGCTGATGTCGAAGTGATCTTCCAGCGCGCGCTTACCGCGACCGGTAACGATGGAGATCTCGCTCAATCCTGCATCCAATGCTTCCTCAACGCCGTACTGGATCAACGGCTTGTTGACCACTGGCAGCATTTCCTTCGGCATGGCTTTGGTGGCGGGCAGGAAGCGAGTGCCATAGCCGGCTGCCGGGAACAAGCATTTCTTGATCATAAACGTCCTTAACAAAGGCTAGGCCTGGGGGTTACGGCGCAGTCTAATCAGGCGGCGGTCACCTTACAATGCCCCGCCTGTGGCCGATCGTTGGGAACATAGAGGCAACCGCTCACGGATAGTTCAAAGGGTCGCCCAATATTCCTGACCGGTACGTCACCCCTCCAGGCCCTTGCCCGGTCATCAGTGACCGGTGCCCTGCCCGATCAACACCCCCTCGACCTTCTGGCCATAGAGGTTGACCCCGTCATTGGCATGGAACTTCAGGCGCGTTTTCTCGATGGAGCCCTCCACCAGCCGTGGGTCCTGGGGCCGCTCGTGCCGGTTTATCCAGGCCGCCACATCCCAGGCCTGCTGGTCGCTGAGCGAACCCGGTCGACCCAGTGGCATGTTGTACTTGATGAATGACGCCGCCGTGTTGATCCGGTGCATGCCCGCCCCCCAGTTGTAGGCGTCCCTGCCCCAGAGCGGCGGCATCACATACTCGCCCGCCACCTTCTGCCCTTCGCCCTGCTTGCCGTGGCAGATCGCACATTGTTCGAGATACACCTTCTGCCCACGCGTGAAGTCATAGCCACCCGCTGGCGGCGCCACTTCCGGATAACCTCGCCCGGCCAACTCGACCCCGGTCGGCGCCTTGGTAGAAAGCCAGTAGGAATAAACCGACAGCGCAGTCATCTGCGGACTGTCAGCCGCCGGCGGCTTGCCGTTCATGCTGAACTGAAAACAGCCTTGGATTCGCTCGGCATAGGTGTTGACCTTGTCGTTTTTCTTGCGGTAAGCCGGGTACATCGGATAGGCGCCCCACAGGGGGGCCGAGTGCGCCATGCGCCCTTGATCTAGGTGGCAGTTACTGCAGTTCATGCCGTTTCCAACCGCTTCAGGCATCAGTCGCCGGGTATCGACGAACAGGGCGTGCCCCTCGCGCACCATCTTGCCAAACGCATTGTCCGGCAACTCGCCCTCGGCCGGCGGCACGAAGCGCGGCTGCGCCTGTGCATCCGGCACCTTGAGCTGGGACTGGTCCTCCATGGTCACGGGGTTGGCGTGAGCGCTGCCTGCGGCCAGCAGCAGGGCTGTAAGCAAGGGCTTCATGGCTTGGCCTCCAGGTTGGCGGGACGGGCGAAAAACTCGGCAACGGCCGTGATCTCGTCAGGGGTCATGGCCTTGGCCACGCCGACCATCAGCTGGTTGGGATCGTTACTGCGCGTTCCATCCCGCCAGGCGTTGAGTTGTGCCACCAGGTAAGCTGCAGGCTGACCAGACAACGGAGGGAAGTGCTCGCCCACCCCGCCACCGCCAGGGCCGTGACACTGGATACATCCGGGGATATGCCGCTCCCAGTCGCCATAAAGCGCAAGCCGCAGCGTTGGATCATCGGCAATTTGCTGACGGCGCAGGTCACCGGTTGGCGGTGCCGGCAAGCTGGCCAGATAGGCGCTCACCGCCGTGATCTCGTCCTCGGACAACGCCTTTGCCACGGGCGCCATTACTGCCTGCTGTCGAGTATCCTTGCGCCAGTCATGCAATTGCTTGCTCAAGTACGAGGCCGGCAGGCCAGCGAGCCTGGGGAAGCCTGCTGCGCCGATGCCGTTGCCATCGGCACCGTGGCACCCGATGCAGGCCAGGGCAGCGGGGTCTGCGCCCCCTTGGGTAAAGACTTTCTGGCCATCTGCAGCGTGGGCCGATGCCCAGGCCAGGGACATCAGGCCACCGATCACCATGACGCTGAACGGTTTCATCACGAACCTCCTTTTCTATTGTTATATGCTTAGGCCCAAAACATATAAGCAAAAGGAGGATGGTCACTTGCGCTGGGTCAATCCCCGGAAATACAAGCCGTCGCGGCTTTGCGCACATCACCCGGGCGCAATGGGAAGTTGCTCAGACGCTCATGCAACTTGATGCTGCTGCCATTGTTGCTACGCTGGCTGATATCCAGGAGCGCGCCTGGGCCCTCGCCTGGCGAGAACTTCTGCGGCACGATCAGACGCAATCCATCGCCGCGTTTCTCTTCCGTCAACGGGCCACGCGAGTCGGCCAGGCGGGCCTTCACGCAGTCGGCATATTCACGTGGCGTCTTGCCTGACATCACATCCATCGTCTCATGGGACTGTTCAAGGTCAGACACACTGGCGCACCCGGCCAGGGTCAGCATCCACGCCGCCAACATCCACTTCATCTGCTGCACCTCTGTCATCACGAACCCCGTTCGACCGTGATCTGGCTCTTTTGCTCCCTGGACTGGCAGATTTATCTGCGCCCGATCAGCCGCCCGGCGCGCTTACCGCGCATCGTGGTATCGTGCGCGTTTGCAAAACCAGACTTTGCGGAGCCACACATGAAATTCGTACACCAGCGCGAGCACCTCAACGAGGACGATATCGTCGTCATCGAGTGTTCCCAGCGCTGCAACATCCGTCTGATGAACGACGCCAACTTTCGCAGCTTCAAGAATGGCGGTCGTCACACTTATCACGGCGGCCACTTCGACAAGTTCCCCGCCAAGATCACCGTGCCCAGCACCGGTTTCTGGAACATCACCATCGATACCGTGACGACCCGTCCGATCTCGGTCACGCGCAAGCCCAGCCTCACGCACAAGATCAAGATCATCCGCCGTTCCTCGTCGCAACTCAGGTAAGGCCAGCCATGACCCAGACCATCAAGTACGTCATCAAATACAAGCTCGAAGGCCAGCGCCGCTGGGATTTCGCCCTCATGTCAGACGACTCTCCGGAACAGGCCCTGCAAGCCCTGCGCAAGATCCATGGTGAAGATGTCGACAAGGTCAGCGACATCCAGGTCAGCAAGGCACTCTAATCGCCCAGTCCCCATTCACCGCGCTTGAAGGAGCTTCGCATGAGTCAGTGGCCCGATCGCCGTATTCTCGATTTGCTGGGTATCGAACGGCCCATCCTTCAAGCGCCGATGGCTGGGGCATCGGGCACGGCGATGGCCATTGCGGTAAGCCAGGCTGGTGGTCTGGGCGCCCTGCCTTGCGCCATGCTCACTCACCAGCAGGTACGCGAGCACATCGCGGCCTTTCGAGCTGCCAGCCCTGGCCGCGCCCTGAACCTGAACTTCTTCTGCCATCAGGTACCGGCTTGCGATGCCGACGCCCTGACCGCGTGGAAGCAGACGCTTGAACCCTACTATCGAGCACTGGGGGCTGATTTCGAAGCACCTGCGCCGGCGTCTAATCGCGCCCCTTTCGACGAACAGAGCTGCCAGCTGGTTGAGGAACTGCGCCCTGAAGTGGTGAGTTTCCACTTCGGCCTGCCTCAGGCTGACCTGCTACGCAGGGTCAAAGCCAGCGGGGCCCGGGTACTGTCCAGTGCCACCACTGTCGAAGAGGCGCGCTGGCTACAGGACCGTGGCTGCGATGCGATCATCGCCATGGGCTATGAGGCTGGCGGGCATCGCGGCATGTTCCTCAGTGAAGACATCACCACCCAAATCGGTACGCTTGCGCTGGTGCCGCAAGTGGCCGATGCCGTTGATGTACCGGTGATCGCGGCCGGTGGTATTGCCGATCACCGTGGTCTGCTGGCCGCATTGGCACTGGGCGCTTCTGCGGTGCAGATCGGCACTGCTTACCTGTTCTGCCCTGAGGCAAACGTGTCGTCGTTTCACCGGCAGGCGCTGGACAGTGCACCGGCCAGCGACACGGCCCTGACCAACTTGTTCACTGGTCGCCCGGCCCGCGGCATCAATAATCGCCTGATGCGCGATCTGGGCCCCATGAGCGCGCAGGCACCGCGGTTTCCACTGGCAGGTGGCGCGTTGATGCCGTTGCGGGCGATCACTGAGGCCCAAGGCGACAGTGACTTCAGCAACCTTTGGGCAGGCCAGGCACTGCGCCTTGGCCGGTACATGTCCGCTGCAGACCTGACCCGTGACATTGCAGACAAAGCATTGGCTCGACTAAGCCGCTAATCGGACCGCTCGAAACTTGCTCCAACCTCTATTTAACAAAAACAGCTGCAGGCAACTGGCGAAGCGCTATATAGTCAGGCATATAACGAAAACCAGGAGCTGTCCCAATGCGTTCTCGCCTGCCCTATCTAGCCGCCCTCGCCAGCCTGATCATGCTGAACACCGCCTGGGCCGACGAGGTCCAGGTGGCTGTCGCTGCCAACTTCACCGCGCCAATCCAGGCCATCGCCAAGGATTTCGAGAAGGACACCGGCCATACGTTGATCGCAGCCTACGGCGCTACCGGGCAGTTCTATGCCCAGATCAAGAACGGTGCCCCCTTCGAAGTGTTCCTGGCAGCAGACGACAGCACCCCGGCCAAGCTCGAGCAAGAGAACGCCATCGTGCCGGGCTCACGCTTTACCTACGCCATCGGAACACTGGCCCTGTGGTCGGCCCAGCCTGGGTATGTGGATGACAAGGGCGCGGTCTTGCAAGGCAATGCCTACAAGCACCTCTCACTCGCCAATCCAAAGACCGCGCCGTATGGCCTGGCGGCCACGCAAGTGCTGGAAAAGCTCAAGTTGACCGAGGCGACGCGCGCCAAATGGGTCGAGGGTCAAAATATCACCCAAGCCTTCCAGTTCGTATCTACCGGTAATGCAGAGCTGGGCTTCGTGGCGCTGTCGCAGATCTTCAAGGATGGCAAGGTACAGAGTGGTTCGGCCTGGATCGTCCCGGCTTCCTTGCACGACCCCATCCGCCAGGACGCAGTGATCCTGAAAAAAGGCAAGGACAACCCGGCTGCCAAGGCCCTGGTGGACTACCTCAAGGGCCCCAACGCTGCTGCGGTAATCAAAGCCTACGGCTATGAAATCTGATGCCGCTCGATGCCAGTGACCTTGGCGCCATCTGGCTTACCCTGAAGCTGGCCAGCCTGACCACCCTGATCCTGTTGATCGTGGGCACACCCATCGGCTGGTGGCTGGCACGCACCCGGTCATGGCTTCGCGGCCCGATAGGTGCCATCGTTGCCCTGCCTCTGGTGCTGCCGCCTACGGTGATCGGGTTCTACCTGCTGATTGCACTAGGCCCGCATGGCTGGCTTGGCCAAGCGATTGCAGCACTGGGCCTGGACAGTGTGGTGTTCAGCTTCTCGGGCCTTGTGATCGGCTCGGTCATCTACTCGATGCCCTTTGTGGTCCAGCCGCTGCAAAACGCTTTTGCCGCCATCGGTAAACGCCCCATGGAAGTGGCGGCCACGCTGCGCGCCGGGCCGTGGGACAGTTTCGTGCACGTGGCGCTACCACTGGCCCGTCCTGGCTTCATCACTGCCAGCATTCTGGGTTTTGCCCACACCGTAGGCGAGTTTGGTGTCGTGCTGATGATCGGTGGCAACATTCCCGACAAGACCCGCGTGGTGTCCGTGCAGATTTTCGACCATGTCGAGGCGATGGCCTACACCCAGGCTCACTGGCTCGCAGGCGCCATGCTGGTGTTCTCTTTCCTGGTGCTGCTGTTGCTGTACGCAGGCAAACGCGGCAATACGGGCTGGAACTGACATGACGCACTTGATCGTGGCACGCCTGAAACTGGCACGCGACGCTTTCACGCTGGACGTCGACCTGCAACTGCCAGGGCGCGGTATCAGCGCCTTGTTTGGGCACTCCGGGTCAGGCAAAACCAGTTGCCTGCGCTGCCTGGCCGGCTTGGAGCGCCCTGGTCAGGCGTATGTGCAAGTCAATGGCGAGGTCTGGGAGGACACCGCTCGCGACGTCTTTCTACCGCCCCACCAGCGCCCGGTGGGCTACGTTTTCCAGGAGCCCAGCCTGTTTGCGCACCTGAGCGTACGGGGCAACCTGGAGTTCGGCTGGCGCCGTGTCCCGTCGAGCCAGCGCAAGGTAAGTCTGGAACATGCCAGCGAGCTGCTGGGTATCAGTCACCTGCTGGCGCGCCGACCTTCGACGTTATCGGGAGGCGAGGCGCAACGCGTCGGGATTGCCCGTGCGCTGCTCAGCAGCCCCCGACTGCTGCTGATGGATGAGCCCCTGGCCGCTCTTGACGGGCCCCGCAAGCGCGAAATCCTGCCTTACCTCGAGCGCTTGCACGAGGAGCTGGACGTACCCGTGGTCTATGTCAGCCACGCCCAGGACGAAGTGGCACGCCTGGCGGACCATGTGGTGCTGCTCGAGCACGGACGTGTGGTGGCAAGCGGTTCGGTTGCGCCTACCTTGGCCCGTCTGGACTTGTCGCTGGCCCAGGGCGATGACGCCGGTGTGGTGCTCGAAGGCCAGGTGACAGGGCACGACCCGCACTACGATCTGCTTGAGCTGCGCCTGCCTGGCAACAAAGGGCTCGTCTTACGTTGCGCACACCCCATGCGCGCCCTGGGCAGCGCCTTGCGGGTCAAGGTCCATGCGCGCGACGTAAGCCTGGCGCTCACCGCTGACGGCACCTCAAGTATCCTCAACCGAGTGCATGTTCAGGTACGCGACACCCACGCTGCTGACAACCCAGCCCATCTGTTGGTCAGCCTGGATGCCGACGGTAGCATCCTGCTCGCCCGCATTACCCGTTTTTCGGCGGACCAGCTTGGGGTGCACCCAGGCCAGCGCCTGTATGCACAGATCAAATCGGTTGCATTGCTCAGCTGACGTGCGGAAATGGAGCAACGGCCAAGCGGCTGTTGTCCATTGATCAGTGACTTGATCGAGGCCTGCCGCCCATGCTCGACTGCCCGCTTCCCGAAACGCTGCATTACGTCGACGACAGCCAGCCCGGTTTGACTCGCCGCCGCTGGCGCGACCGCTTCATCTACCTGGATGCCAACGGTGAACGGGTACGCGACCCCGAAACACTGGCACGTATCGCTGCACTGGTAATCCCACCGGCCTACACCGATGTCTGGATATGCGCCGACCCGCAAGGGCACCTGCAGGCCACTGGCCGCGACGCCCGTGGCCGCAAACAGTACCGTTATCATGCCCAGTGGCGTGAAACCCGTGACCAGCACAAGTACGGCCGCATGCTCGCCTTCGCCCAGGCGTTGCCAAAGCTGCGCTCACAACTGGAAGCCCACTTGTCTCGACCGGGCCTTGACCGTGAAAAGGTCATGGCCCTGGTGGTCAGCCTGCTGGACCATACCCTCATCCGCATTGGCAACCAGCGCTATATGCGCGACAACAAGTCCTACGGGCTGACAACCCTGCGTAATCGACATGTAGAGGTCAAGGGCAGTACCATCCGCTTTCAGTTCCGCGGCAAGCGTGGTGTCGAACACGATGTAACGCTGCGCGACCGACGCCTGGCGGCCTTGCTCAAGCGTTGCATGGAACTGCCCGGCCAGGCACTGTTCCAGTATCTCGATGCCGATGGCCAGCGTCACAGCATTGGTTCGAGCGACATCAATCAGTTTCTGCAACAGCTGACTGGCGCCGACTTCACGGCCAAGGACTACCGTACCTGGGCCGGCAGCAGCCTTGCGCTGGACCTGCTCAGGCCCTTGGCCTGGGAGCCGGAAACCGAGGCCAAACGCCAGGTCGCTGCCATCGTCAAGCAAGTCGCCTCGCGCCTTGGCAACACCCCTGCGGTATGCCGACGCTGCTACATCCACCCAGCGGTACTGGAGCACTACACGCTCGGGCGCCTGGCCGCCTTGCCCAAGAGCCGAGTACGCAAGGGGCTGGACCCGGAAGAGGTCGCGTTACTGGTCTTTCTCAAGGCATTGGAACAGCAGGCCGCACATTGAGCGCGTCTATCCAACCGATGATGCAAAGGTATTTCCCATTGAACGGCGCCCCCACTATCCTTGCAAACGAAGCACCTTGTCCTACGAAGCTTTCATCGTGTGCCTAGCTGTCCACATACCCGCTGCGTGCCACAGATTTTGACATTCTGGGAATTACTAGGCTTCGAAAGCGTCTGTAATGAGAAGGAAAAGGGATATGCTCCCACCGCCAGCGCACATGGCCTGCGGACTTTTTTATCACCAAGGAGAAGTACATGCTGATACTCACCCGTAAGGTTGGCGAGAGCATCGTCATCAACGACGACATCAAAGTCACCATTCTGGGCGTCAAAGGGATGCAGGTGAGGATAGGCATCGACGCACCCAAGGATGTTCAAGTGCACCGCGAGGAGATTTTCAAACGCATCCAGGCCGGCAGCCCGGCCCCTGAAAAGCAAGACGACTGACACTGGTCATTCAAGCGGGCAGCAGGGATGCGCCCAAAGCCTCAGCCGCCCAATAGGTTACGCACGGTCGCAATCATCTCGTCCATGTCGAATGGCTTGTCGAATATTGCTGCGAATAATGCCGGGCATCCCTCGTTGGCCTGGGCGCCGCTCATGAGGATGACCGGCAGCGTCTGTAACGCAGGGTCAGCCCGCATGGCACGCACCAGCTCCTGGCCGTCGAGTACGGGCATCATGTAGTCGGTGATAACCAACTGCACCTGCACCCGGTTGAGCACCTCCAGTGCTTTCCGGCCGTTACTCGCCTTTTCGACCGCATACCCTTCATCCTCCAGGGCAAACCCCAAGATGTCGGCTATCAGGTATTCATCGTCGACGATCAGCACGGTCTTCATGTAACTGAAACCTACAGGCTCCCTTGCGGCACGGCTGTGCCAGAGAGGGCCCCACTGGTGCCTTCGAATGCTCTGCGCAATGTGATTCCCGTTGAAGCGATCACAAGCTCATGCAAGGACGCGTCGTGATCACTGTCGCGCGCTTTGAGGATTGAAAGCATCCGGCGCAAGGTGCCGTCATGCTCCACGAATCGCATCAGCACCAGGTTGTCGACGATGCTGGACAAGTCGGGCGCCGGCGCGCTGATCTCCGCACCGAAGATATCGCGCATTTCCCAGGTCAGCATCACACTCACCTGGCGAGCGCGCAGCTCCCCGGTCAGCGCGCGAAAGAAGGCATTAAGGCGCCCGGGTTCCGTGGCCAGGCGGCTCAACGCACCCAGGCTGTCGATCAGTACTCGCTTGGCGCCGGTTGCCTGTACCTGTTCGATCAAGCGCGCACCCAGCTGGTCCAACAGCACCTGCGTACTGGGCTCCCAGCACAGTGTCAGGCTCTGGGCCTGCTCCATGGCTGCAAAGTCGTACCCCAGTAAAGCCGCCTTGCTGTGCAGGCGATCGGGTGATTCATAGAAGCCGAAATGCAAACCGGGGGCCTGGGGTGTGCTGGCCGCCAGAAATGCCATGCCCAGCGACGTCTTGCCAATGCCCGAGGGGCCCATCAGCAGCGTGACCGATGCGGCGGACAGACCGCCATCGAGCATGTCGTCGAGCGCCGACACACCGCTGCTGATTCGTGATGCGGCTGCATTGCAGGGCCCAATGGGCTTGGCGAACAAGGACTCCAGACGTGGAAACACCGTCACACCGGTATCGTCTATCAGGCACTCGTGGCGCCCGGACAAGGCGCCACTGCCACGGGTCTTGCGCAACTGAATCGTGCGAACGGCGCGGCTACCCACCATCTGCTCACCCAGTTCGATCACGCCGTCGACCATCGTGTGCTCAGGGCTGCCTTCCTCAAGCCGCGCACTGGTCAACAACAGTACGGTGCAGCCGGCAAAAGCCGCATGACCTTGTAGTGCCGAGACGAATTTTTTGGTATCGAGCGATGTTTCGGCATGTACGCGAGCATTGAGTACGCCATCGACGATCAGCAGGCTAGCCTTGTGTCGACTGATCTCCTGCCTGAGCAACCGGACCACGGCATCAAGGCCATCCTGTTCCAGGGTATCGAAAGCGCTAACGAACTGAATCTGGTCGCCGACCATCGAAGGGTCGAAGAAGTCCAGCGTGCCCAGGTACTGAAATAACCGCTCATGGGACTCGCTGAGCAAGGTTGCCACCAGCGCCCGCCCTCCCTTGCGCACATGCTCGCAGGCCATCTGGTTGGCCAGGATGGTCTTGCCTGCCCCAGGTGGGCCCTGCACGATGTACGACGCCCCCGCCACCAATCCGCCCTTGAGCAAGGCATCGAGCCCATCGATACCAGTCAGCAATCGCTTGAGTGTCTGAGTCATGCTGCGCCCCTTACGGCTTGAAACCTGGCTGGCTTGAATGGACGGGCAAATAAAGCCGCATGCGGGTGCCGCCCCCCAACTCGCTGTGCACGCTCACGGCACCGCCACTTTGCCTGGCAAATCCGTGCACCTGGCTCAGGCCCAGGCCGGTACCCTTGCCGAAGGGCTTGGTGGTGAAGAAGGGTTCGAAAATACGTGGCAGCACATCCGCCGCGATGCCCTCGCCGCTGTCTTGCACGTCGAAGCAGACGAAGCGGCCATGTAGGCCGTCAACCTCGCCTGTGAGTAACACTGCTTCGACGGTCAGGGCAATGTGGCCTTCCTCGGCAATGGCATCCCGAGCATTGAACAGCAAGTTGAGCAGCACCATTTGCAACTGACCAGCATCCACTTCGATGTTGGGTAGATCGGGTTGCACTCGCGTATCCAATGTGATCGAACTGGGCAGTGCATGAACAAGCAGGCCATGGGTTGCGTCGATCAATTTGGCCGGCTCGATACAGGTCACCTCAAGCTTGCGATGACGGGCAAAGCTGAGCAGTTGACGGGTCAGGTCAGTGCCGCGTTGGCCAGCTTCCAGAATATTGTGCAGCATGCGCTGAGCGCGTTCTGGGTCGGGAGCGGCAAGGGCCAAGCGCGCAGAACTAAGAATGATGGTCAGCAGGTTGTTGAAATCATGTGCCAGGCCCCCGGCCAGCTGACCCAGCGCTTCGAGCTTCTGGGCTTCGAATAATTGCGCTCTGACAGCGTCCAGCTGCATCGCCGACTCGCGCCGATCGGTAATGTCCCGCGTCACCTTGGCAAGCCCGACGATCTGGCCTTGATCATCGCGCACCACATCGAGGGCCACCAGTGCCCAGAAGCGCGTGCCGTCTTTGCGCTGTCGCCACCCTTCATGCCGCGACACGCCGTGTTCAAGCGCTTGACGCAGCAATTGCTCCGGCTTGCCTTCGGCGCAGTCTTCAGGCGTGAAGAACAGAGAAAAATGACGGCCCACCACTTCATCGGCGCTATAGCCCTTGATTCTCTGGGCGCCAGCATTCCACGAGGCGATATGACCGGTGGTATCCAGCATGTAGATGGCATAGTCCACCACGGACTGGACCAATTGCTCGTAACGATGAGCAGGCATTTCTGAATTGACCTGGCAATCAGTTGAAACCATGCGAGCTCCACCGGTACGGCAGGTAAACATAATCCAAACGACTACATCTCAGGCATTGACACACGCTGTTCACCGTCGTTGCGCAGTCGTCAGCCCGACCATCACATCCAGTGACTTGGCTAACATTGGGCCAAGCTCATGCCACTGTCAATCGGCTGCTCGCGATGGGATGTGATGTGCGGAATACGTCAGCCAAGGTTGACTCTGCTATAACGGTGGGTTATAAAGCCGCCTTGATTGCACAGCCCTTCTGTCTGAAGCGAGCCGGCCACCCGTGGCCCTTTCAAGCGTGCGAGTGTGGTGGAATTGGTATACACAGCAGACTTAAAATCTGTCGGCGTGAGCCTTGCGGGTTCGAGTCCCGCCACTCGCACCACATCCTGAAGAAGGCGCCTAGGGCGCCTTTTTTGCTGCCTGCCTTTTGCTAGCCTGCCACTACTCATCATCGCAGTCGTCGAACCACGCAGGATGATTGCGCTCGTCCTCTTCGAGTTCCTCAAACGACGGCTCCTCGATCTCGTCTTGCGCCCCATGAGCATCCGGCTCGAACGCGTCTTGTTCGTCATGAAGAAACTCATGATCCAGCAAATGATCATGCTCAGGTTCGTGCAGTTCGTCGTCGTGCATATGGGCCTCAATTCAAGTGGCACGCTTGTATAGGCTCAACTGCCTCTGAGGTCAACGCCGCAGTGATTTAATTCCAGGTTAATTCCACGCGTCCAATGTAGCGGCTCTCCCTTCAAAACGTCCTTGGCCCGCTGATTCCTGGCGGGCGTTTTTTTGTCGGTCGCTCAGCAGGGCCTGTCACCGCCGTCTCGTACATTTTCTTGGCGCACGACGCATCCATCACCTTCCCTTCACGAAATGATGACATTCACCTTGGCAATCTGAACCTGCTCCGTATGTTCTTGCAGCCCGCCGCATTCTTGCCGCGGGCTTTTCTTTTTGTCCCCGCCCTCCACGCCCCTGACTTTCTATGACCTGCGGCAGTTTCCCACATGCACGGTGGCGCTATTGTGCGTGGGCTATTTTCAAGTCAACCGGATAGACACGGAGGTTCGCATGAAAGCTGCTGTCGTAGCCCCAGGCGGTCGCGTTGAGGTGGTCGAAAAATGTATTCGCCCACTCGAATACGGCGAGGCGCTATTGAAAATGCAGTGTTGCGGCGTTTGCCACACTGACTTGCACGTCAAGAACGGCGACTTCGGCGACAAGACGGGTGTTGTGCTGGGCCATGAAGGCATTGGCGTGGTGCAAGAAGTCGGTCCTGGCGTAAGCTCCCTCAAACGAGGCGACCGCGCCAGCGTGGCCTGGTTTTATGAGGGCTGCGGTCACTGCGAGTATTGCACCAGCGGCAATGAGACGCTGTGCCGACAGGTCAAGAACGCCGGTTACACCGTAGACGGTGGCATGGCCGAAGCCTGCATCGTCAAGGCCGACTACTCGGTAAAGGTACCGGAGGGGCTAGGGTCCGCCGCGGCCAGCAGCATTACCTGCGCAGGCGTGACGACTTACAAGGCAGTAAAGACATCCAATATCCGTCCCGGCCAATGGATCGCGATCTACGGGCTTGGCGGACTGGGCAACCTGGCACTGCAATACGCCAAGAATGTTTTCAATGCCAAGGTCATTGCGGTCGATGTCAACGAAGAACAACTGCGCTTTGCGACAGAAATGGGTGCCGATCTTGCCATAAACCCTTCCAGCCAGGATGCCGCGAAGGTCATCCAGGCACAGACCGGTGGCGCCCATGCCGCTGTGGTTACCGCCGTGGCCAAGGGCGCTTTCGATTCGGCCGTTGACGCGCTGCGTGCCGGTGGGCGACTGGTTGCCGTAGGGCTACCATCGGAAGCGATGAACCTGAACATCCCCCGCCTGGTACTCGATGGCATTGAGGTCATCGGTTCGCTGGTGGGGACGCGCCAGGACCTGCAAGAGGCCTTCCAATTTGCTGCCGAAGGCAAGGTGGTGCCAAAAGTCAGCTTGCGTCCCATCGAGGACATCAACCAGATTTTCGAAGAGATGCTCGATGGGCGCATCAAGGGCCGAATGGTGATTCAGTTCGAGGGTTGAACCAGGGGCACTTCACTCGAGCTCTGCGCAATAGGCAGCGGCCCTGCCCGTCAGGGCCGCAGGCCACTGCGGTGGCGGTTGTAGACTGATGAGCGCCGCGCTCAACGACCATGACTTCGAACCGCGTAGGCTGATGTGGGAGCTTTACGGCTGCGCCCCTCATATACCCACACTTGAGATACTGGCAGCTGTGCCATGACCTCGGCATCCTCCGCTTCGGTATGCGGCTTTTTACCTGTGTCCTTGGCCTTTACACACGCCTGCACACGCTCACGCTCGTCCGATGCCGCCTCGAGCATCTTGTTCAAAGATTCGACCATGCTGGAATAGTCCATTGCCTGACTCCTTTGCGGAAGGTGTTCACCTGATGAGCCTGATCATAGCGAGCCAACCTTTCAGAAACTGGCAACGCAAAACGCAATAAATCGTGGGTCTCCTACTTGATGACCCCTACTGCCGCGCGAGGTTCAGCCAAAGCGATCAACAGGTACCTTGAGACTAGCAGTCCTTGCTGTGTTTATCTGTCCCGACATCACATCAGCCCTGATCTACGCCGGCCTTGAACAGCTATCAGGTCTGTTACGTTCGTCGGAGAAGGTCACCAAGGGCCACATATTGCGCTCTACTTAAACAGGCATCCCCGTTCCCGGTCCAGAATCCACGGAACGTGGACGTCTCTGATTCAACAGGAGCCATTGTCATGACAGAAGAAGAAGCGCGCGATGTTGTCGAACGAATTCAAGATGAACTCAGCCGCCAGGCGCGGGTTGCCACGCGCATTGAAATACATGATTTGGGCCTATGGGAGTGTCTGGAGAAGGCGCACTTCAAAACAAGCACTCACGGCAACCTGTTGTTCGAAAAACCAGTCGTAATCGTACCCAAGTGTGATGCGTCCTACACCATCCTCTACACCTGTTGAGCCCATTAATTCAACCGTTCAATACAGGAGTTTCGGATGAGTGTCCGTAGTCTTACGAGGAACCTGCCTGCCGATCCTTACAATCCAGGGTGGGTACTGGGGTGGGGCGTATTGAGAGACCGTCATCCGTGGCACTTTGTCGACGTTTACGCTGATCAGCGTACGGCCTATATCGAAGCCCAGCGCCGAGGGGCGGGGTATGTGGTGGAATATGGCGCTCATCGCCTGGGCTCGAACGAATTTGTCTGTGGTGTCAGCCTTCCTGAAGGCTGACACGCGCGCCTGGCTTCATGAGCAGTCTTGATCCTGTGCTGAAATCAATTCAGTAGGGACACGGGTGCGCTCACTCTAAGATGGTCCCAACTTTACAGGGACAGACTCGACGAGTGGACCTCAATACTCATGACGCCTCAGAACATTACCTACTCGCTCAAACGCACGCGCTTTGACGAACATTATTGCCCGTGCCAAAACACGCGGCTGACCACAAACTTTGCCAACCTGGCCAGGGGTTCGCGCCGCGAACAGAACCTTCGCCAAACACTGGACATGATCAATAATCGCTTCAACGCGCTGGCGCACTGGGATAACCCTGCCGGTGACCGCTACACCGTGGAACTGGATATCGTATCGGTGCACATGCATTTCACAGCCGGGGTCACGAATACGCTGCTGCCCTTGATCGAAATACTGTCCACTACGGTGATCGATCATCATGCAGGCAAGCGTTTACCGGGTGTAGTCGGCAACAACTTTTCGTCCTACGTGCGCGATTATGATTTCAGTATTGTGCTGCCCGCCTATAACGCTCATCGCCCAAACTTCAGTGCCCCTGCCGATTTTGGAGCGCTCCACGGCAAACTTTTCAAAGGGTTTGTGGGCTCAACCGTTTACCAACAAACCTTCATCAAGCCGCCGGTCATTTGCCTGAGCGTGTCAAGTAGCAGAACCTATGAGCGCACGGGGCATTACCACCCCGTATTAGGGTACGAATACCGGCAAGACGAATATTCTTTGACCGATGCGTATTTCCAGAAAATGGGCTTGCGTGTTCGTTATTTCATGCCTGCCGGCAACAGGGCGCCGCTGGCCTTGTACTTTTCCGGCGACTTGCTCAATGACTACACCCCCTTGGAGCTGATCAGCAGCCTGAGCACGATGGAGACTTTTCAGAAAATCTATCGCCCCGAGATTTATAACGCCAATGCAACGGCTGGCGCCACCTATCAGCCCAGCTTGCAACACGAAGACTACTCCTTGACGCGCATTGTTTACGACCGTGAAGAGCGCAGCCGTTTGGCCATTGAACAAGGAAAGTTTGCTGAAGCCCACTTCATCAAGCCTTATCACATGCTGCTCGAACAATGGTCTGCACACTTCGCAGACTGATCGCCTCTTCGCACAAGGTCGAATTTCATGAACAAATTGCTTCCCACCTCTACCGCTGGCAGCCTGCCTAAGCCGACCTGGCTCGCTCAGCCCGAAACCCTCTGGTCGCCTTGGAAACTGCACGGCGATGCCCTGCTAGAAGGCAAGCAGGACGCACTGTGCCTGGCGCTGCAGGAGCAGTCGAGCGCTGGGATAGACATCGTCAGTGACGGCGAACAGACGCGCCAACATTTCGTGACCACCTTCATCGAACACTTGAGCGGCGTGGACTTCGAGAATCGGCAGACTGTACGCATTCGTGATCGCTACGACGCCAGCGTCCCGACAGTGGTGGGTACGGTCGCCAGGCGCAAGTCAGTATTCGTCGACGATGCCAGGTTCCTGCGTAAGCAGACTCGACAGCCCATCAAGTGGGCGCTCCCAGGGCCCATGACCATGATCGACACGCTGTACGACAGCCACTACAAGAGTCGCGAGAAGCTCGCGTGGGAGTTTGCCGTACTGCTCAACCAGGAAGCCAGAGAGTTGGAAGCTGCGGGTGTCGACATCATCCAGTTCGACGAGCCCGCCTTCAACGTGTTCTTCGATGAAGTGAACGACTGGGGCATTGCCACGCTCGAGCGGGCATTGGAAGGCCTCAAGTGCGAGACAGCCGTGCATATCTGCTACGGGTACGGGATCAAGGCCAACACTGACTGGAAGAAAACGTTGGGTACCGAGTGGCGCCAGTATGAAAAGGCATTTCCCAAACTTCAGAAATCCAGCATCGACATCGTGTCGTTGGAATGCCAGAACTCGCGCGTGCCCATGGACCTTATCGAGTTGATCCGCGGCAAGAAAGTCATGGTCGGCGCAATCGATGTGGCCACGCACGCTGTCGAAACACCCGAAGCCGTTGCCGATACATTGCGCAAGGCGCTGGCATTCGTTGACGCCGACAAGCTCTACCCCTGCACCAATTGCGGCATGGCGCCCCTGCCCCGCTCGGTTGCCCAAGGCAAGTTGCGGGCCCTAAGTGCGGGTGCTGCAATCGTGCGGCAGGAATTGTCAGGTGCAGATCAGTAATAGGCGCACGTCAACTTGCGTTTGACGTTAGGGTCGCTTAGGGTCCTGCGGCGTCAAACAGGAGGTCATGACATGCTACGCCCCTATGTACTGCCGGATACCGATGCGTTACTGCAGATCTGGCTCGATGCATCGGTCCAAGCTCACCACTTCGTGCCTCGCGCCTTCTGGGAGGGCCAGCTCGAAGCGATGCGGATTGTTTACCTGCCCGCTTCGGAGACGTTCGTCTTCGAGCAGCACGCAACCGTCGAGGGCTTCATTTCTCTACTCGGGGAAACGGTAGCTGCGCTGTTCGTCGCGCCTGCGTCACAAGGCATGGGCATCGGTAGCCGCCTGCTCGACTACGCCAAGCAGCGCTCGGCACGCCTGGAATTGAAGGTGTACAGCGCTAATGAAAGCGCGGTCGCGTTCTACCAACGTTCTGGCTTTTCAATCGTGGCCCATGGTGAAGATGAACACACCGGTGCCACTGAGCTGACCCTTCAGTGGCTGGCGGCGACCTCTTGAATCCATAGCTTGCGCTTCACTGCCTGCCGCACCCTTTGCCATGGGTCAACCGAGTAGCCACATTTTAATGCATTGCCTGACGCACAGCCTGGCGAGCCGCTTTCACACGACCCGCCAGCCCCTCTCATGCCGGCATTGCCGCCTTGCTGAACCGCTCCGCCAGAAACGGGGTGATGTCCAATGGCAACGCCTCCTCGTGGATCACCTTGTCCAGCATTACCCCCGTGATCGCCGAGGTCAGCACCCCGGTGCGGAAATGCCCGCAGGCGTTGAAGTAACCCTGCATGTCATCCACGGGCCCGAGGATGGGTAGCTCATCGGGCGAGCCTGGCCGCAGGCCGGCCCAGGTACGCTTGAGGTTGACCTGTTCGAGTGCCGGCATGCAGCGTATGGCGCCCTGGACCAAGCTGCTTATCTCCGGGAAGGTCGTGGTGACATCGAAGCCTTTCTCCTCGGTGGTACTCCCGATGAGAATCTCCCCATTGTCCTTCTGCGCCATGTAGCAGTCACTGGTGGTGATGCAGCCATCAAGCAGCTTGGGTAGGCGCTCGGTCAATACGATCTGCCCCTTGACGGGTTTGACGGGGATGGAGGTGCCCGTGGCCCACTCACTCAATTCGGCGGCCCAGGCGCCGGCCGCATTGATCAGCGTGTCGCAATGGAAGTCACCGGCCTGTTCGGTACGAACCCCTTTGATGCGTCCGCCTTGGTGCAACACGTCGGTGACACGTGTGTTGAGATACAGATCGACGCCATTTTGCCGCGCGCCTTCCATGTACGCGTCGCCAAGGCGAAACGGGCTGAGCTGGTGGTCACAGAGAAACTCCAGCGCACCGTGCGCGCTTTCGGTGATCGATGGCTCCGCCTTGCGCAGTGCCTGGCGGTCAAGCCAACGGATCTGTGACTGCAGGTGAGGGATGTGCTTGACGATGTGTTCGGCATAAAGCTGATCTTCATCGTCCTGGATCACGTACTTGAGCCCAGTGCGCTCGAACTTGAAGTCCATCCCGTGGCGCTCGATCAACTCCTGGTGCAGTTGCGGGTAAAGCGCGTTGGACTCAAGCGCCAGATCGAAGAAGCATTGCGGCAGGATATGCGGTGTGCTCGAGTCCACGGCCACCGCCGCGCCATGGGCCTGGCGCTTGGCCTGGGAAGACAGCATGCGAAAGAAAATCACCCCACAGCCCAGGCCCACCGATTCGCCAATGGCCCATAGCCCACCTGCCGAGGCACGCGTGGCATTGCCGGGGCGCTTGTCGTCGATCAGGGCGATGCGCAGGTTGCCGCGCTTGGACAGCTGGTACGCGCAGGACGCGCCAATTACACCGGCACCGGCAATCACGATGTCATAGGTCTTGTTCATGTCAGGCCTCCGTGCCCACGTGCTTGAATGCCGAAAACGGTACCGGGTCTACTGGGAATCGAGGACGCAACCAACCTACGTCAGCGCGGCCAGTGGCGGCGCGCAGTCGATCGCTGCAATAGCCCACGCACATGCGCCCCTGGCAATCCCCCATGCTCACCCGCGTGCGCATCTTCAGCCCGGCCATGTCTTGAACCCCCTGCTCCAATGCCAGATCAATGGCGTCGCGCGTCACCTGCTCACAGCGGCAAATCACTGTGTCAGCCTGTGGCAACTCGACCTGCGCTGGCCCCCGCGCGGTATAGCGCTCGACGCCGGAGCGGAAACGCTTGATGCCTGCCAACTGGCCCAGGTAACGCTCGCGCCGTTCAATGGCCTGCGCGGCGTTCAGCACGCCACGCTGCTGCAGAATTGACACAGCCGCGATGCGCCCGGTCAGCATGGCCGCCTCCCCGCCGCGGATGCCGGCCATGTCGCCTGCCAGGTGAATATGTTCCAGGCTGCTTTGCTGCCATACGTTGCACTCGGCGCGCAGATAGCCATCGGTGCTGTAGCCATGGGCAAGGCCCAATTGCTGGCTGAGCTGCGTACGCGGAATGAAGCCGTAGCCTACCGCCAGCGTCTGCACCGACTCGCGGCGCACCTGGGTCATGTCCGCCCTCCAGGCATCGTCGTAGGGCGCCACGCTGACTTCGGCCAACTCACCTTCGCCCCGCGCCTGGACCACGCCCCAGCCGTAGTGCATGGGAATGCCGTGCAACTTCAGGTAGGCCAGCATGCTCAGGCCGTCGAGGAACAGCTGGGGCTTGTTCATCAGCGCCAGGCTCTGGCGCGCGATACGGTTGAACGCACAGGCCTCGTACACACCCGCCACCTTGGCACCGGCGGCGTGCAACTGACAGGCAACCAACGGCAGTAAAGGGCCTGTGCCAGCGATCAGGGTCGTGCCCAGTGGCTTGACCACGTTACTTTTGATCTGCAGTTGCAACCCGCCGAGCAGAATGACGCCCGGCAGGGTCCAGCCTGGAAACGGCACATTGCGCTCATGGCAACCGGCTGCCAGGATCAGCTGCTCGAAGGCCAGCGGCTGCAACTGCTCCTGCTCGTCGAGCACTACCAGGCTACGGTCATCACCGCCCACGACGCGGCTATTGAGCCGCAGGTCGATAGACTGCGCACGGGCGGCGAAGTCGGTGTGCAGTTTACCCAGGGCCTTGCTGTAACGAGCGCCCAGGTAGCCCAGGTCGACACCTGCGCGCAGCGGGCCACGATAGACCACCCCGCCGGGGCGCGATGCCTCGTCGATCAGCGTGCAGCGCACGCCCGCGTCCGCCAGCTCGATGGCGGCAGCCATCCCCGCCGAGCCCCCTCCGACAATGACTGGATGCCCACTCATACCCGCGCCTCCCCGACAACCGCATTGACCTGGGTTTCGATGCGCATGCCAGCCCGCACCAGCGTCTGACAAGCGCGCCGCTTGGGGCGTCCGTCGATAGCGACCAGACAGCAATGGCACACCCCCATGCCGCAGAAGGCGCCACTGACTTGGCCATGGTCGTTGAGGGCGAGCTGACGCACGCCCACGGCATTGAGCACACTCAGAACCGTTTCGCCAGGGGCGGCAGTCACGGCAGTGCCATTGATGGAAAGGGGGATTTGTTCAGCCGGGAGTGGCTGTATATCGAGGGTTCGTTCCATGAAATGTCGTCTGCCTTCCGTGATTGAAAGACAGACAGACTACGGGAGGCGTCAGGCCGAAAAATTGACCTGGGACGGGGTTTTACGACGCAACCTTGCCACTTGGTGAGAAACGTCTGTAAGCGAAGTCGCCTTCTACCAGTGGAATCAGCGCTTCAAAACCCCTGACACTTCTAACATGGCGTCAGAGAAATCGCTCCACATCCATGCCGAACACTTGCCGATACCCCCTGCAAAATGCCTCCCATTCGGTCGGTGCCCAGTCAGACCTGCGCTTGACCTGTCGTAAGTCGTGACGGCTAGCTTTCATCGCGGTCAGCCGCTGCCTGGCCTTTTCGAAATCCAGCAGCGCGATCTTGATGCCAGACTCGTCGAAGGCGACGAACACATGCTTCAAATACAGGCAACCATGCTGCCAACGCCCGAGATTCAGCGTGGCCAGCGCACGCCCATACGCTTCGAGAATATCGTGGTGCAGCTTGGGCTCGATGGTCTTGTCCAGGCCTTGGAGGTAGAAGTCTTCAAGCGATACATACCCGTCCAGCCCTGCCGTGACCATCACCGCACGCCACTCACCGTCCTGCTTGTGGACGTCACTGTGCAGCAGTAACGGCGTAGCGACGCCCAGCGCGGCAGCGGCACGCAGCGCCTTGGCCTCACGGGCCACCGTAGGATAGCCGAATGGGTGGACCAGGCTGCGGTAGATATGGCCGACCTGCTGCTTCTTGTAGAACGTGAAGCCGTCGAGCTCGACCTTCAATACACCGCTCTCGCCGCCCCTGCGGATATTTGGCGGCTCTACCCACATCCCAGGAGCACTCAGAATGGCTTGTACCGGCGGATGAGAGGCCTCAAGGCCAGACGCGCTAACGTGTTTCATTAAAACCTGCTGAATATTGAGCCACACTGCGGCAAGGGGCGAAATATATCAGTCAAATCTGAAAGAAAGCGATTACTGCGACACGGCGTTGATCGTTTTTTTCAGGCATGAACGGACAAAACTGCGGGCGCAATCGCCATTGTCAGACAATCCGGCAGCCGTAAGCTTAAGTTTGCGCCAGTTCGCCGAAGTCGAGCCACCTCCCGCTCACCCCCTGACAGTCCATAGCTGATCGATTCGGGTGGTGTAGGACTGGCTCATCATCTCCCGTTTCATGCCCCAGTCCGGTGCGGCTGGCACGCTGGCCGCACGGACCGTTCCCCTGCCCCAACGCTCATTGATACTGTCCATTACTTCCATGAGCCGATCGCGCGCCACCGATTGCCTGGGGGCGAACAAGTCACCCGAAAAATCACCTGGTTGACGTAGGTCCATCAGCAACACCTCCGCCTTGCTGTAACGAAGCCCCGGCCGGAAGATCCGCTCCACGGCATCGGTAGCCAATCGGGTCAGCAGCAGCGTGTCACAGGTCGGATAGGGAAGCTCCACCCAGGCGCCTTGGGCATGGTGCACTTCGTTCGGGTTGAACATGCCCGTGCGGATGCTCACCCGCATGCGCTTGCACACCGACCCCTGGGCCCTGAGCTTTTCGGCAGCACGGCCGACGTACGTGGCCACCGCCTGCTTGATCGGCGCCAACTCGCTCAGGCGCATGCCGAACATGCGGCTGCTGCAGATTTCCTGCTTGGGCGGATCGACATCGTCCAGTTCCAGGCAAGGCGTGCCCGCCAGCTCCCTGGCCGTTTTTTCCACCACCACGTTGAAGCGTTGTCGCAACGTCCAGGCATCGGCGCGGGCCAAATCCATTGCCGTACGAATGCCCATGCCCTCCAGGTGCGCGGTCATCTTGCGCCCGATGCCCCACACCTCCTTGACCGCAGTATTGCGCAGCACCCAGTCCCGTTTGACCGGGTCGGTGATGTCCACCACGCCGCCAGTGTGGCGCTGCAGCCGCTTGGCAGTGTGGTTGGCCAGCTTGGCCAGGGTCTTGGTGCGTGCGATACCCACACCGACAGGAATGCCGGTGCACTGGGCGATGCGCAAGCGCAGCCGGTGCCCGAACAGCGTCAGGTCTTGGGCCATGCCAGTGAGCTCAGCAAAACATTCGTCGATGCTGTAGACCTCGGTAGCAGGCACCATCGATTCGATCAGCGTCATCACCCGCTCGCTCATGTCGCCATACAACGCGTAATTGCTACTGAATGCCACGACACCGTGCCGGCGGAGTTTTTCCCGCGCCTGAAAATAAGGCTCGCCCATTTTCACGAATGGCTTGGCGTCATAGGACCGGGCAATGACGCAGCCGTCGTTGTTGCTCAGCACCACGATCGGCGTCTTCGCCAGATCGGGCCGAAATACGCGCTCACAGCTGGCGTAGAACGCGTTGCAGTCGATCAGCGCGAATATCGGCTCACTGCGCATGATCGCGGACGCTATAGCGCACCACGCCCCAAATGAGCAGATCATCACCCTCCATGACATAGCGCGGCGGGTAGGCTCGGTTCTCGGACTTCAAGATCACCACACCGTCACGTCGGTGCAGGCGTTTGCACACCGGCTCACAGTTGATGGCCGCAATCACGATATCCCCGTGCTCGGCCTCGCGCCCCCGGTCCACCACCACGATATCGCCCGAATAGATGCCAGCGCCTTGCATGCTGTCACCCTCCACTTTCACCAGATACACATGCGGTGCGCGGATGTCGAATAGCTCATCAAGGGATATGTGGCCTTCAAGATGATCCGCGGCAGGCGATGGAAAACCGGCTGGAACGTAGTACGAATAAATCGGGAGTGGTTCAGAGCTGCCACATGGCGCGCCCAGGAAGGTGATGGTCATGAGAGAAAGTCCAATGCAAACTGTATGCATATACAGTTAAACTGGCTTCGGCGAATGGGTCAATCCTGAACGTGTGAATTTCTGACGGACGAGAGGTGGATACATGTGCGGACGCTACTCGATCTACGAGTCGATGGATCACTACTTGCGACAACTGGCGCTGGATCTGGTCGTGATCAACGGCTATGACCATGAACCGATCGATCGCTATAACGTGGCGCCTTCTACCCGTGTCGAAGTTATACGCCAGGCTGAGGATGGCCTACATGTAGACAAAGTGAAGTGGGGATGGTCGCCTCACTGGGCCAAAGGCAAGCGACTCGACCCCATCAATGCCCGGGCCGAAACCGTAACCACGGGCAAGTTCTTCAAGAGTCTCTGGCCACATGCACGAGCGCTCGCCCCCGCCAATGGCTGGTTTGAATGGCTGCCAGATGCGCAAAACCCCAAGCGCAAGCAACCCTACTACATCACCAGTGCCGACGGTGCACCGCTCTACTTTGCCGCGCTTGCCGAAGTTCACCAGACCCTTGAACCGGACGAGCGCGATGGTTTCGTGATCATCACGGCAGCCGCTGACCAAGGCTTGATCGATATTCATGACCGAAAGCCCCTGGTTTTGGCACCGCACCTTGCAAGGGAGTGGTTAGACCCTGCCACTTCAGCGCAGCGCGCCGAGGCGATCGTGACGGCAGGCTGCCGTCCGGCCACTGACTTTCGCTGGCATCCGGTCGACAAGGCCGTTGGCAATGTTCGTAATCAGGGTGCGCAACTGATAAGGCCGATTGCCAAAGAGAGCAGGCAGGGTGATCTCGAGTTCTGAATAGAACGTCATGCGGGGGTGTGCTAGCCAAATAACACAGCTGGCCTGATAGGCTGCGCACCCGCAGGCTGGGTAACAAACAGCTTGCACGCACTTTGAAAGAGACCGACGAAGGATTACGTCATGGACCGCAAACGCTCCCACCTCCTCCCGCTTGTTGGGTTGATTACCCTGCTGGCAGGCTGCACGGAAGAAAAAGTGCCTGAGCCAACGGCAGACAACTGTGGCCCGCAGCTGTACGAAAAAAACCTTGCCAGTTTGTCAAAGGAAGCCAACCGCAAGGAATTCATTGCCAACTGCGAGAGCTTCCTGGCAGCGAAGAAAATGACGGAATGGAAGTTCGAGAAAAGTCCCAAGGGCAAGTACTGATCAGCTGGTCCAGATAATTGCAGATACGGTGATCTAACCCAGGATCGTCAAGCTTACCTAACACGAACGCCGCTTTTATAGACGGCGTTTTCTGGCGGACTCAGGACTCACAGGCTTTTGCGTACGGCACACATTTAGCGAAAGCGGTGAATGCACGTGGTCATTTCTTCAAAACGTGAGTCAAGCTTTGCCTAGCAAGCGCCCCGCCCCTATCGGCTATCACCGATCATTCCCGAGCCGGGTCGAATTGTTTCTCGCGGATGCACAGCAGCGGAATCATGCCGCAAAGGAAATACGCAGCACCGACGATCAGGAAACCGACACCGATCGAGCCCTGGCTGGCGAAGAAGCCAATGGCAGCCGGCGAGACCGCTGCACCAATACGCCCGATATTGTAGGCACCCCCAACCGCAGAGCCACGGAACTTGGCCTCGAAGCTTTCCGTCATGTACGTGGCGTTGACGCTGTAAGGCACGCCATAGAGGAAGCCGAAGACAATCAGCAGCCAGAGAATGTTTTCCGGCTGGTTGAACAGCACGATGATCGGCAGGAACAGCGCCGTGCCCAGGCAACCAGCGGCAAACACCTTGCGCCGCCCGAACTTGTCCGCCGCCATGCCGGCGATGACCTTGCCGAGGATCGAAGCGGTGTAGGTGCCGACCAGGAACGTGGTCATCTGCTTGAACGCCATGCCCAGCTCGGTTTCCAGGTAGCTGGGCATCCAGTTGTTGACACCGTAGTTACCGAACTGCAGGAAGCCGGCGGTCAGTGACCAAAGGACGAACATCTTTGCGGCATTAGGGTTGGCGAAGATCTGTTTGTACTTGCCGCCCTCTACGCGCTCACGCGCCTTGCGCTCTGCGCGATCAGCACTCTGCAGGCGGGTCCAGGTAGAAGGTTCCGGCACCATCTTGTGCATCAGCACGGCCAGAATCACCGGCGTGACGCCCACGAAGAACAACGTGCGCCAGCCGTAGCTTGGCAATATCCAGGCAGCGAGCAGCGTTGCAACGATATAGCCGACCGACCAGCCCGCTTGCAGGCTGCCAAGAACGGTATTTCGAAACCGGGTAGGTACGTACTCGGCCATGAGTGTATTACATGCAACGTACACCGAACCCAGGCCGAGGGCCGAGACAAAGCGAATGATCGCAAACTGCACATAGTTCTCGGTAAAGCCCAACAGTCCCGTACCAAGGCTAAACAGCAGCACACTGAGCACCACGGTACGTACCCGCCCGAGACGGTCGGTCGCCCAACCACCGTAAATGCCCCCAACAGCCATGCCGGCCAGGGTGCAACTGCCGAGCATGCCAGCCTGCAGGCCAGTCAGGCCGAATTCCGTTTTGAGCGTGGCCAGGCTATAGGCCAGGATCATGACATCGGCGCCATCAATGACCATCGTCAGGAAGCAAAACACGAAGGCTGTGATCCAGGTCCGCTCGGTGGACGCGGCGGTGACCCCGGCGGGGTTAGGGTTGTGCATGTTTTATCCTTATTATGGCGGGTTACGGCGTGCCTGTTCCGGCACTACACGGCGCTGCGGCAACAGCGCGAGCGGCGGGCACAGCCCACCGCCAAAGGCCGTCACAACCTGCGGTAAAACCTGTATTCACGCAAACGAAAAAATGTCGGGCCTGCATTCCCGATAGGAATGGCCTGGTTTGCAAGGCGCAAGCCGCTGTCGCTGACGACTCGGCATGCCGTGGTACAGCAGGTGCATGTACCTGAGGCCAGGCATGCGAAAAAGTCAGGCAGCGATTCGGTTAATTCGTTTGCCAGGACGGCGCGTCACCGTGATCAATGCAGGCCTCGAATTTCCCAGGAGGCTCACCATGGACCCGGTCCGTTTCATGCACCCCGACGCAATCCGCGCGCTTTTCAGTAGCGCCCTGTCAGCGATGTACAAGCAGGAGGTACCGCTGTATGGCGATTTGCTGGACCTGGTCGCCGAAGTCAATACCCAGACCCTGGCCGCCCAGCCCGCGTTGGCAGAACGACTGCGTAGCAGTGGGGACGAGCAACGCCTGAGCGTGGAACGCCATGGCGCTATCCGTGTTGGAACGGCCGAGGAACTGCGAGGCTTGCGCCGACTGTTCGCGGTCATGGGCATGTCGCCAGTCGGCTACTACGACCTGAGCATCGCCGCCGTGCCGGTGCATGCCACTGCGTTCCGACCGATCGAGGCCGCATCGCTGCGCGCCAATCCGTTCAGGGTGTTCACCTCGCTGTTGCGGCTCGAATTGATCGAAGACCCACAACTGCGTGAACAGGCCTGCCAGTTGCTGAACGCGCGGACCATTTTCACCCCTGGTGTAATGGCGTTCATCGATCGCCACGAACGTGACGGCGGGCTTACCGATACGGACGCTCAAGCGTTCGTCCAAGAGGCCCTGGAAACCTTTCGTTGGCACCAGAGCGCGACGGTCAGTGCCCAGCAATACCGCGCTCTGCATGACCAGCATCGCCTGATCGCTGACGTGGTGGCGTTTCGTGGGCCGCACATCAACCACCTTACGCCCCGCACGCTCGACATCGACCGCGCGCAGGCCCAGATGCGTTCGCGCGGCATGACCCCCAAGGCAGTCATCGAAGGGCCACCGCCGCGCCAATGCCCGATCCTGTTGCGCCAGACAAGCTTCAAGGCCTTGCAGGAAGCGGTGACCTTCGCTGGTGGTGATGGAGCCCCGGGTCATCACACGGCTCGCTTCGGAGAAATCGAGCAACGAGGCGCGGCGCTGACACCTGCGGGCAAGGCGCTGTATGACCGGCTGTTGAGCCAAGCCCGGCAAGCCCTGGGCGCAGCACCCTGCGCAGATAACGCTGAGCAGTACGCGCACATACTCAACACAGTATTCAGCGCTTTTCCTGACGACTACGCCTCGCTGCGCACGCACAAGCTCGCTTACTTCAGTTACTACGTGAGGGATGCGACCAAAGCGCGTGGGACGAATCTGGAAGCACTGATCGAACAAGGTGCAGTCGGCTTCGAGCCATTGGTGTATGAGGACTTCCTGCCTGTGAGCGCCGCCGGGATCTTTCAGTCCAACCTCGGCGACAGCGCCAAAGCCGAGGCCATGACGCAAGGTAACCAGCAGCAGCTGGAGGCAGCACTGGGTGCACGCGTGATCGACGAGACGACTCTGTACGCCCAGGCCCAGGCGCAATCCATCGCGTCCTGCCTGCACGCGCTTGAAATCCCGGCGACCAGCGCATAGATTGGCCGACCGCCCAGCCGCCCTGGCCCAGGCGGCTCGTCCGGCCTGCCTGGCCATAGTTTTAGGTGATGCCTGCAAGCCATGCACAAGAAATTGCTTCCGTCCATGATGTCGCTGCAGTGCTTTGAGTCCACTGCCCGTCATGCCAGCTTCACCCTCGCCGCCCGTGAACTGAACCTGACGCAAAGCGCCGTCAGCAAGCAGGTCGCTCAACTTGAGCAGATGTTGCAGCGCCGGCTGTTCAATCGGTTGCGTGGCGGCTTGCAACTGACCGCCGTGGGCGAGCTGTACCTGAGCGAAGTTGGCAAGATTCTGAGCCAGACGGACATCTCGACGCGCTTCATCCTGACGTTCGATGGCCAGGCAGAAACCTTGAGAATCGCAACTCAACCGACATTCGGCTCGCGCTGGTTGATTCCTCGGTTGCCGGCATTCAGCGCAGCGTTCCCGCACGTACGGCTAAGCGTGCGCAATGAGCTGGAGCCATTCGACCTGTTGCAGGCCAAAGCGGACGTTGCATTCTTCTATGGACGCGGCACCTGGCCCGGCGCCCAATGCGTCGAGCTGTTTCGCGAAGACGTCGTGCCCGTGTGCGCCCCTGCTCTGCTGCTGCACCGGCCGCTGAAGGCTATCGATGACATTCACAGCCATACGCTCTTGCAGTGCGTTTCGCGACCCGAGGCTTGGCATGACTGGCTGGGTGCCCAGGCAATGACGTCCAGAAACAGCTACAGGGGCCCGCAGTTCGACACCTTCGACCTGTGCATTCGCGCGGCGATCGCAGGCTTGGGTGTGGCCTTGGTACCCAGGTTCATGGTGACAGAAGAACTGCAGCGCGGGGCCTTGTTGATCCCCCTGCACTACTATGCACCAAGCCCGGATGCTCATTACGTGGCCTATGCGACCCAGAGTCACGATTCACCGAAGATTCGCAATTTCGTGGACTGGGTGTGCGAGCAGACGCCTTGAGCGGACCTACGTCCGGATCTCATGCACCTTCGATGTTGCAGATACAGTCAGCCACCTTACATGACCGGGGTTACCACCTGTCCGCCATGTAAAGCATGCCGCCACCCAGCGCGGTCAGGAACAGCCCTCCCAGCACGTCTGTCAGGGGGGCTTGGCCATGAATGTACGCTTCGATTTGAGTGGCAAGATACAACACGGCCAATACCAGAACCACGGCCGATATGCGTCGCTGAATCTTGAACCTGGATTTTTCGGGGCCGATCCACCACATGCGCGTTTTCCTTGGGCGGGGTGAGTACTGAACCTTAACTACATCATGGGCCCTTAGCCAATGACCAGACGTGAACGCTGCCGGCCAGTGACTGGTTTTAAGGGTAGACACACTGCGCCAGCAGAGCAGTATTACAGGGTCGTCATGAGAAACGCCGCAAAGCCCTTGGCCACGCGCCAGGGCTTCAAGGCGGACAAGTGATCGAACACTCGACTGGAGTTGCCTGCCAGCCCTGCAAGTACAAGGTAAACGACCCACTTTCGCAGCGCCCTTGAGATTTTTCTTTTCATGACTCGAAACAAAGGGCACGCCTCGGGGAAATTCTGCCGCTTGAAGCGAAGAAGCCCACATCATGCTGGGTTCCAACGTTGCTCTTTTAATCGCACGGGCTTGGGTATGAATAACAACATCCGACCCATGGCAACCGAAGGGCAAAACCCATAGGCATTAAAAAAGCCCCGCAACCTAAATGGCTGCGGGGCTTTCGAATGGTGGAGGCCGAGGTCGGAATCGAACCGGCGTAGACGGATTTGCAATCCGGAGCATAACCACTTTGCTACTCGGCCTCAAAGTCAGGATCTAGCAGCTTACGCTTCGCTGTCTCCCCGAAACACCGCACCTTTAAAGCTTGCTGCGTTTCGATGGGCGCCATTATGTCTACATTCACTTAACCGTGCAACCCCCTGAACGAAAAAAAATTTCAGCAGGTTCAAGGTGTTAGCGCAGGCGGCCAAGTTTGCTCCATAACCCCACCAGCGTATTCTCCACGGTGCCGCTGGCCGCCATGCCAATACGCTCCTGCAGGCTCTTGCGCTCTGCGAAGTGCAGGTGGAACAGGTTGGCACTGCGCGCACGCTCGCTGAGGTATTCATCGCTGGTCTGCAACGTATCCACCAGCTTGCGGTTCAGGGCTGCAATGCCCAGCCACACTTCACCGGTGGCTACTTCATCAATATGCAGCTGGGGACGGTAGCGGGCGACGAAGTCCTTGAACAGTTGATGGGTCACATCCAGGTCTTCCTGAAACTTCTCCCTGCCCTTTTCGGTGTTTTCACCCAGCACGGTGAGGGTGCGCTTGTATTCACCGGCAGTCAGCATCTCGACATCGATGTCGTGCTTCTTCAACAGGCGATTGATGTTGGGCAACTGTGCCACTACCCCGATGGAGCCGAGCACAGCAAAAGGTGCGCTGATGATCTTCTCGCCAATGCAGGCCATCATGTACCCGCCGCTTGCAGCCACCTTGTCGATGCACACCGTCAAGGGGATGCCGGCCTGGCGAATGCGGACCAGCTGGGAGGCAGCCAGGCCATAGCTATGTACCAGCCCGCCCCCGCTTTCCAGGCGTAGTACCACCTCGTCTTGAGGGGTGGCGAGGGTGAGCAGTGCGGTGATTTCGTTGCGCAGGCTTTCAGTTGCAGATGCTTTGATGTCGCCGTCGAAATCGAGCACGAAGACCCTGGCTTTTTCTTCTGCCTTGTCCTTGCGGGTTTTCTTTTCGGTCTTGGCCTGCTGCTTGCGTAACGCCTTGAGCTGAGCCTTGTCGAGCAGGCCTGATTCCAACCGCTCGCGCAGGTCCTTGTAGAACGCGTTCAGGCGGGTAACCTGCAATTGCCCACCCGGTTTGCGCCGCCCTTTACCGCGCAAGCCGGCAATGGCCGACAGCACGATGAGAACAGCGATGACCAGGGTGGCGGTTTTGGCGAGAAAGCTTGCGTATTCGGCAAGAAACTCCACGGTGACTCCTTCGATAGCTGCGCCAGAGGGCGCGTGAATGGTACAAGCATACCGGTGCACCTAAAGCGCTGCCAGGGGATGTAAACGCTGGCAATACCTTTCAAACGACCTTTTCAAACGCTTGTATGTTTTTCGTTGACAGCGCCGTGCACCGCACCCTAACCTCGGCAGCAACCTTCAATGGCGGAAGCGTTCGTGGGCAACCTCTACCTGATTCGACACGGCCAGGCCTCCTTCGGCGCACAAGACTACGATGTGCTGTCGCCCGTTGGCGTGCGCCAGAGTCAGGCGCTGGGTGAGCACCTTGCTCAGCTAGGGGTACGGCTGGAGCGGTGTGTGGCAGGTGATCTGCGTCGCCAGCAGGACACTGCCCGCCTCGCCCTTCAAGCAATGCAGGCCGGTGGCAACGCCGTGCCGGCTGTTGAGACCGACGCGGCTTTCAACGAATTCGACGCCGATGGGGTGATCCGTGCGCTGTTGCCTGGTTTGTCGATAGACGAACCCAACGCGCCAGCCATCCTGAGCAACGTCGCGCAGCACCGCAGCGAGTTTCAGCGCCTGTTCGCGCTGATGGTGCAACGCTGGCACTCAGGAACCCATGGCAGCGACGAGTTGGAAACCTGGGAAGCGTTCACTGCCCGCGTGCGCGAGGGGCTGAACCGCGTGCTGGACAGCGCAGGCAGTGGCGACAACATTGCCATTTTCACCTCCGGTGGCACCATTGCCGCCTTGCTGCACTTGGTTTCAGGCATTACCCCGGATCAGGCATTTGCCTTGAACTGGCAGATAATCAACACGTCGCTGAGCCAATTGAAGTTCAGAGGCCGCGACGTGGCATTGGCTTCTTTCAACAGTCAAGCCCATGTGCAACTGTTGAGGACGCCGGAGCTCATCACCTACCGGTGAGCCCGGCCTGTTGTGTCCCTGCGGGGACGTGAAAATCACTCTATAAGGAATGCGCCATGACCTCCGTAGCTGATGCCGTCAAAAAGATGCAAGAGAAATTCAACCCATCCGCTGCCCAAGGCCTGGACCTGGTATTCGGCTTCAACATCACCGATGAAGACAAGCACTACGCCCTGATCGTCAAGGACGGCACCTGCGAACTGCAGGAAGGCGAGAATCCAGACGCCAACTGCACGTTGGTAATGGACAGCGAAACACTCAAGGGCATCGTCAGCGGCGAAACCGACGGTATGCAGGCTTTCATGGGCGGCAAGCTGCGCGTGGAAGGCGACATGATGCTGTCGATGAAGCTCAGCGAACTGTTCCCATCCTGAGCAGCATCCTTGGATGACCCTGAACCGAAGCCCATAAGGCTTCGGTTTTTTTTGGTCTGGCGCTTACCGGCACGGCAAGCATCAAAGGTGTTGATCGACTGGCAACACCCTGGCCAATAGCGACCTGGGACGCTTGTCCCAACCGAGCGCAAGCATTAGATTACAAAATAGTCCGAGTGATCGAGAATAAGGAAAACCCATGACGCTCACCGACCAGTCCACGCAAGTACGTTCCGGCGAGGAGCTTGACCTGGCAGCCATCGACCGCTACCTCAAGGCGCACATTGACGGCTTGACCGGTGCGCCCGCCGTCAGCCAGTTCCCGGGTGGTGCGTCCAACCTCACCTACCTGGTCAAATACGCTGACCGAGAACTGGTCTTGCGCCGTCCGCCGTTCGGGCAAAAAGCCAAGTCGGCGCACGACATGGGGCGTGAGTTTCGTATTCTCAACCAGCTCAACAATGGGTTTCCCTACTGCCCCAAGGCCTATGCGCACTGCACCGATACCCACCTGATCGGCAGTGAGTTCTACGTCATGGAGCGCGTCAAAGGGGTCATTCTGCGCTCGGACATCCCCACTGCACTTAACCTCGATGCTGCACGCACCACGGCGTTGTGCAAAAGCTTCATTGACCGCTTGGTGGACTTGCATCGCGTGGACTACAGCGCCTGCGGCTTGAGCGACCTGGGCAAGCCGGACGGTTACGTGCAACGCCAGATAGAAGGGTGGGCCAGCCGCTACGACAAGGCCATGACCCCCGACGCACCGCGCTGGGAGCAGGTCAAAACTTGGTTGCGCGAGAAAATGCCTGCCGACCACGTCACACCTGCAATCGTGCATAACGACTACCGGTTCGACAATGTCATCCTGGATGCCGACAACCCGATGCGCATCATTGGCGTGCTGGACTGGGAAATGGCCACCTTGGGCGACCCCTTGATGGACCTAGGCAACAGCCTGGCGTACTGGATCCAGGCAGACGACCCGGCGCCGGTACAACTGATGCGTCGTCAGCCGAGCAACGCGCCGGGCATGCTTACCCGGCGCCAGTTCGTGGACCATTACGCCGAGCGTGCAGGCATCGACCTGGACAACTTCGATTTCTACTACTGTTACGGTCTGTTCCGTCTGGCCGGCATCGTCCAGCAGATCTACTTCCGTTATTTCCATGGCCAGACCCAGGACAAGCGTTTCGCCCAATTCATTCACATGAACCGGCTGCTGGAGCAGATGACCTTGCAAGTCATTGCCAAGTCCAGCCTTTGATCACCAACGCACCTTACGACAACAAGGGACCAGCAGCATGCCGCAGACCCACCTGTTCGACCTTCAGGGCAAGATCGCTTTTGTTTCCGGGGCCAGCCGAGGCATTGGCGAAGCGATTGCACACTTGCTGGCGCAGCAAGGTGCACATGTGATCGTCTCCAGCCGCAAGCTCGAGGGCTGCCAACACGTTGCCGATGCCATCATCGCTGGCGGCGGCAAGGCCACAGCAGTGGCGTGCCACATCGGCGAACTGGAGCAAATCCAGCGGGTATTCGCCGGTATACGCGAGCAGTTCGGACGCCTGGACATCCTCGTGAACAATGCCGCGACCAACCCGCAGTTCTGCAATGTGCTGGACACGGATCCGGCGGCATTCCAGAAAACCGTGGATGTGAACATTCGCGGCTATTTCTTCATGTCGGTGGAAGCAGGCAAGCTGATGCGCGAGCACGGCGCCGGCAGCATCATCAACGTGGCCTCGATCAATGGCGTTTCACCTGGCCTGTTCCAGGGCATCTATTCGGTGACCAAGGCGGCGGTTATCAACATGACCAAGGTGTTTGCCAAGGAGTGTGCGCAGTTCGGGATTCGCTGCAATGCCTTGTTGCCGGGCCTGACTGACACCAAGTTTGCATCGGCACTGGTCAAAAACGAAGCCATCCTCAATACAGCGCTACAGCAAATCCCCCTTAAGCGCGTGGCAGACCCGAAGGAAATGGCCGGGGCTGTCCTGTACCTTGCAAGCGACGCCTCCAGCTATACGACCGGGGCGGCGCTCAACGTGGACGGTGGCTACCTGTCCTGATCAGGCTTTGACGGCTGTCAGGGTATAGCTCAGCGGCAGGCGGGCCGGTTGCTCGCGCAGCCGCCACTCCCCGTCCGGGCCCTTGGCCATTTGCCCCGGCAGCGCTTCCCATGGCACGCTTTGGTGTTCTAACAGCGCTGTGAGCTGCAACCCGTTGGCCATCAGCGCGGTGATCAACTCGCCCAGCCCGTGGTTCCACTCATGGGTTTGGGTGTTCGCTAATCGCTGCGAGGTGGCCACATAGGTCTCGTCGCTCTGCCATACAGTTGGCTGCTCGCATTCGAAATAGGGATAGTCGAGCTGCAGGCGGTCCTGATGGCTTTCATTGACCGCCCAGAGCATGGGGTGCCCCTCGCGCAAGAAAAGCCGGCCGCCGGGCTTGAGCAGGGCCGCTACGGTTTGTGCCCACGGCGCAATACGGGGCAGCCAGCACAGGGCGCCGATGCCGGTATAGACCAGATCGAACGTACCTGCTGGCAACACCTGGGCTGCGGCGTACACATCGGCCTGATGGTAGTCGATGGGCGTAGCGCACAGGGTCGCCAGCCGCTTGGCCTGCGCCAGGGAGGCCGCAGAGAAGTCCAGGCCGCACACATCGGCGCCCAGCCGGGCAAGCGAGAGCGTGTCTGTGCCGATGTGACACTGCAGGTGTACCGCTCTCAGCCCCTCGACATTGCCCAGCATCGGCAGGTCGAACTGAACTGTCTGTGACAGGTGCGCAAGGTGTTGGACGTACTGATCGAACTGGTAGTCCTGTGAGGCTGCGTGCAGCGGTGCGCGCTCGTCCCAATTGGCCTGGTTCAGCTGTAATGAAGGGTTCACGTCGACATCCTCGATGGGCGATGCCGCAGTCTAGCGGCCGATGCCACACACCTGGCAGCGTTCTGATGCAAAAAAGTGTAAAGCCCTGGCTCGCACGTTACCCGTCAGAGACAGGTTGCGGCCGCCGCCCGGCGCTGCAACGAGACGCCGTTGTCGTTCTGTGTGTAGTAATCGATACGCGTACCGCCGTCCTGCGGGTAGACATCGACGAACGTCTCGGCCTCGCGGGTATAAACCGTAAAGCCGCCTTGCTTGCGCGGCTCCAGGTAGCCGCTGGCGTCCTGGCCGAATACGCGCTCTTCCTGCCACCCGTACTGGATGCACTGGGCAACGCGTTCAGGCGCCTTGCGCGAGTTCATGTGCGTAGTGGGTTGGCCGCTGCGGGCCGCATCCATGGTCGCAGAAGCACAACCGACCAGCAGCACGGCTGCGGCCAGGGGCAAAATCACACGCATGGTCCATCCTCTAAATCATTAAGAAGGAGGCGACTCTAGCACTGGCATGGACGCGAGTGAATTGTGGTGCGACTTCCGCTGTCTTAGCACAAACACCACGCAACAAGGAAACCGCCATGAAACTGCACTACCTGCTCCTCGCTGCCCTGCCCTGCCTGCCGATGGTCGCCACTGCAGCAACGTCCACCGACGATAGCGTGCAGAATTCGGCCACCCACAACCGTGAACTGAAAGAAGGCGACAAAGCCCCGGATCAATACAAGCGCGACGAAGCGGCCATCAAGGACTGGAAAGCCAAGGGCCTGCCGGCACCGGAAAAAGAAAGCCATTGGGTACGCATGGGCGATCGCTACGTCCTCGTACAAACGACCAATGGCGTGGTTCTGGCCATCCAGCACGTCAAATGACCCATTGCTCGGCGGGTGTCAGGCACCCGCCGAGCAAGCCCCCGCATCGCCTCTCCTCGTTAAACACTGCAATACATCAACACCTCGTACACGCTCAGGTGGCACACTACCGGCTATTGTTCATGTGCCCTGTGTGAAGGAACACCTCTCCCGATGAATCTAGAGCTGACATGGGTGCTGGCCCTGCTTGCCATTGTCGTTGTGCTGTTCATCATCAACCGTCCACGCATGGATGTCGTAGCGCTGCTGGTGATCGTAGCGTTGCCACTGTCGGGCGTGCTGACGATCGACCAAGCGCTGGCAGGTTTCAGCGACCCGAACGTCGTGCTCATCGCTGCCCTGTTCGTCATCGGTGAAGGCTTGGTGCGCACCGGTATCGCTTATCGCATCGGTGAATGGATGAGCGAACGGGCAGGCAACAGCGAGGCGCGCCTACTGGTACTGCTGATGGTCGCGGTGGCCGGCCTGGGTTCGGTCATGAGCTCCACGGGGGTAGTGGCCATCTTTATACCGGTCGTGCTGAGCATTGCTGCGCGCTTGAAGCTCTCTCCCAGCCGCCTGATGATGCCGCTGAGTTTTGCCGGCCTGATCAGTGGCATGCTCAGCCTGGTGGCGACCCCGCCCAACGTGGTGGTGCACAGCGAACTGGTACGCCATGGTGAACAAGGCTTCTCGTTCTTCAGCTTCACGCCCTTCGGGTTGGTGGTCCTGGTACTGGGTGTGGGCTACATGCTTCTGACGCGACACTGGCTCAATGGCGAGGTGCGCAAGGACGGACGTGTCGAGACCCGGCGCACGCTGCTGGACCTGGTTCTGGACTACAAGCTCAATGGTCGCGAGCGTCGCTTGCGCATTCGTCCCCATTCACCGCTGATCGGCCATACCCTAAGCGAGCTGGAGCTGCGTACCCGCCACGGAGCCAACGTCATCGGTATTGAACGTCAGCACAAGTTCACCACGCGCGTTATTGCGCCAGACTCCAACACCGTGCTGCACCAGGGCGATGTGCTGCTGCTGGACCTGTTTGCCAACCGCGACGATCTGCGCAGCCTGTGCCAGACCATGCAACTGGAACCCTTGCACTTCAAGGCCGCCTACTTCATCGACCAGTCCCAGGAGGTAGGCATGGCCGAGGTATCCCTGCCGCCGGGCTCGCAACTGATCGGCAAGAGCATCCTGGAGCTTGGCTTTCGCTCGCGTTACGACCTTAACGTGGTGGGCTTGCGGCGCGACCAGGCGGCCGTGCAAGACCAGTTGGTCGAAGAAAAGCTGCGTCTGGGCGATACCCTGCTGGTGGTCGGGCCGTGGAAGGCCGTACGCCAGCTACAAGGCAAACCGCGCGATTTTCTGGTGTTGAGCTTGCCGGCCGAGGTCGATCTGGTGGCACCTGCTCGCCGGCGCGCGCCCCAGGCGCTGCTGAGCCTGGCGGTGATGGTTGGCTTGATGGTCAGTGGCGCGGTCCCCAATGTCATAGCAGCGCTCATTGGTTGCCTGTTGATGGGCGCAGGCCGCTGCATCGACATGAACAGCGCCTACCGTTCGATCCATTGGCAAAGTCTGATCCTGATCGTGGGCATGTTGCCCTTTGCCCAGGCCTTGCAGAAAACCGGTGGCATAGACCTGGCAGTCGGGGCGCTGGTGAATGTGCTGGGCGACGCCGGGCCCAGCGCCATGCTGGCCTGCCTGTTCGCGGTCACGGCTGTGATCGGGCTGTTTATCTCCAACACGGCGACCGCGGTGCTGATGGCGCCGGTTGCCATCTCGACCGCGGCGCAGCTGGGCATGTCGCCCTACCCCTTTGCGATGACGGTGGCGCTGGCAGCCTCGGCGGCCTTCATGACGCCGGTGTCTTCGCCGGTGAACACGCTGGTGCTGGGCCCAGGGCAATATCGGTTTGCGGACTTCGTGAAGATAGGGGTGCCGTTCACGCTGTTGGTGATGGGGGTCACGGTGGTCATGGTGCCGTGGTTCTTCGGGCTGTGAGGTTGGCGGCACGCGCAAAACCTTCCAGCTGGGCAGATTGACATCAACTAGCCGGAACAACACACTGATGCGCAATTGCCCCAGGTGCGTTCAGCGGTCGTCCTGGATATCGTTTCCGCTTGCCGGTCGAGCCCATGGTTTTTCCAGCCCAATCGCGCTTGTTGCCCTACGCCGCACTGTTCAGCCTGACCTTCGCGCTTACCATTGGCGGCATCCTGGCTCGCCCGATCGAATCCCTGTCCTTGTTCTGGCCAGTCAATGCCGCACTGGCAGGTGTGTTGCTGCGCTATCCCCGCCAGGCAACTGTGTCCGGGTTCGTGCTGATGTGGTTGGCCATGGTTGGCGCCGACCTGCTCTGTGCCAGTGCCTTGGCGCCGGCGCTGTGGTTCAACCTGTGCAACATGGGCGTTGTGGTCACCCTGTGGCAATTGCTTTCGCGCTTGCCGCGCCTGCATCGGCGCATGCGCACGCCCCATGGGGTGCTATGCGTATTCGGCGCCTGCGCGGCTGGGGCCTCAGTGGCTGCGAGCCTGGCCTCGGTGATGGCCGCGCCCTGGTTCGAGCAGTCCCTGCGCAGCACCTGGCTGGCCTGGTTCAGCGAGCAGTTTTCCACCGCGGTGCTGGTATTGCCGGTGATGCTCACCGCACCGGCAGCGCGTACCTTGTTGCAGGGCGGGAGCCAGAAGATTCGCCTCGCCCCGCTGTTGGTCATGCTGGTGTCGCTGGCGTTCAGCATCGCGTTCGGCGGCCCGGGCGCCATCGCGTTTCCGATCGCCGCCCTTTTGTGGTGTGCCTGGACGTACTCGCCCTTTCTGGTTTCGTTGTTGACGCTGACCGCCGGTAGCACGTTGATCGTTGCCGTTGCCCAGAGCCTTATGCACTTCAGCGTGCCGCAGAGCGAGTCGGGTGTGACGGCGCTGATGTCTGCGCGCCTGGGCATCGCGATGTTGGTGTTGGGGCCGCTGGTGGTGGCCTGCGTGACCCAGGCCAATCGCAGCCTGCTTGCCCGTCTGGCACACCAGGCCACCACCGACCACCTTACGGGTACCTTGAGCCGCAGCGCCTTTACCCAGCGTGCAAACGCGCTGCTGGAAAGTCGTCAGCATCAGCAGTTCCTGCCACTGACGCTGATGATGCTGGATATCGATCACTTCAAGTCCATCAACGATGCCCACGGGCACGCCGTTGGCGACCAGGTGCTGCGCCAGTTCGCCGATGCGTTGCAGGAACAGTTGCACAGCAACGAAGTATTCGCGCGCATGGGTGGCGAGGAGTTCGTGATCATCGTGCCAGGGCTTGCACCGGACAGGGCGCAATTTACGGCCGAGCGCCTGCGCCGTGCCGTTCAGGACCTTCAGGTGGAGCAAGCCGGGCAGCGTTTGCAGATCACGGTCAGTATCGGTCTGGCAGGCTGCGACGAAGGCATGCCGACTCCTGATCTGACCGCATTGCTGGCCAGTGCCGACAAGGCGCTGTACCTGGCCAAAGCGAAGGGACGCAATCGCGTGGAGCAAGCTGAGCCGCAGCGTCGGGCCATTTAAGCCTATTGCTGTGCGCTCATTGAAATCAGTAGCTTCACCCGGCAAATCAAGATTATCGCCGGCACGTCAAGCCGGCCGCTCAGGCGATTTGAGCAAGGACCTGTGCGACGGCCCCGCTCGATCAGGCAGTCCAAAAGCCAGACAAAATGTTGCTCAATTTCTGCTCAATTTAACGGAGCCCGCCGGGCGCTTGGGTTGCAGCACGTTATCCACAGACCTACCCACTTTTTCTGTGGACAGATTTCCCAGCCTGGAGAACGACTTATCCCACTTCGACCCTTGAATGAATGAGCCGTGCACAGCGGGGGCTATGAAGACACCAGGCTTGAAGAATGACAGTTGAGCAGCGCTGGGCTGTGGCACAAATCAAAAGCCCGCCTGGGCAATGGAACCCGGCGGGCTGGAAGGAGGGAAACGCTCATGCGATCAACTAGGAGGAATGGTTCCCAGCAGCCCGATCATGATGGTCAACAGCAGGAAACCACCCAGGAACAGCGCCAGCTTGCTCATTGAAACCTCGACAGTGTGATACGGAATGACGTCATTTTCCGTTTTTCACTGATACGGTTACAGATTCAGGTTTGTAGAAAAAAAGCAGATCAGATGAAGGGTAGACACCCTTCGTACCCGTCCATCCCGCCGCTGGTTCGCTTACGTTCATATAAGTTGCTGGAGCTTGCCGGCAGGCAACCATCCCAGCTCCCCATCCCCGTGACGACGACACCACAGCCAGCCGTTGAGCAGATGCAACTGCTGCACCAATTGACCCGGGTCCACATCCAGCTCATGGGCGCAATAGTGATCCAACGCCCTACCCTGATTGAAATCCAGGCGTTCAATAAGCTGCTCCGGTACCCAACCCGGCTCTTGGCCCGTGCAACTGCACAAGTACCAGTCCCGCATGCCCGGCTCACTCTCGTAACGCGGGCCCACTTCCAGCAGCGTGCCTTGAGCGAAACGAAGGGGGCGTCGGTAAGCACTGCGATGTCGCTCGATCACGATGAAATGCACAGGCCTCTCCTTGGCCGGAAACCTCCGAGCCTAGCAGAAGCTGTGGAAGTTGCTGCTTTGCGGCCTCTTTGTGGGAATATTTGGCGCGTAATGTAGGAGATTTCCTCAGGCTTCATTTCCGCTGTATGAAAGATCAGTTTATGGGATGGATCTGAGCTGTTACGGTCAGCCTTTCCTACAACAGCAAGGACGCTTTTCGTTAAGAGAACTATATGGACGACTACAATGAGTCGGCGTTGCGACTTCAAAAAACCTTGTTGAACCTGCGCCGCGAGCGGGACAAGCTCAGCAGTGAAGGCAAGCACGAAGAAGCGAGCGCACTGGCGGGATCGATAGCGCGAATCGAAACCACACTGGCACAACTACCGGGTGCGTTTAAGCCTGAGACGCTGCAATAGCCCCTGGCCCCGGCCTCCAACAGGGTCGGGGCTGCCCGTGGTTCCTGAAGCTCACAGCAAGAGGCCGGCACTCGCCTGCTTCAACCGAACCTGGGTTAAAGAATACTTCGAAGACCTGCGGTCGATCTGATCAACATTTGATTGATCCAGATCAATGCGAAATAAATTGTTACCTAAACAGCACTGCGCGGTAACGAAATAAATAGGCTCGCTGCTTGCTGAAAGTCACTCAACTGAGCGATCGGATGGCGGACTGCGCCGTTCGTAGACTGCTTATGTTTATTCTTAAAGTTTATTGCCCAAGGTGCCGATAGCTGTTTCAACGAGAGGGCTGCAGCCTTATTACCACGGTCACCCTGCTGGACTTGCTTAGCCTAGCAAGCATTGCTACACCAAGGAGCTACACATGTATTTTCGGAACTTGAAAATTGGCACACGCGCGGCGGTCATCTTCACGCTGGTCGCCCTTCTCGTACTGATCCTGGGACTGGCATCGTTGTACCGCATGCACACGATGGACAAGGCCACTGACGAAGTGCGCACCGAATGGTTACCGTCAATCATGCTGCTGGACGAGGTCAGCATGAACCTGGGCCGCGCCCGAGCACTGACCTTGCGCAGCGTTTTGGAAGAAAGCCCCAGCGCCAGGGCCGCGACACTGGACAAGATCGCGGACATCTCCAAGCACTACCAGGAACAAATCGAAACGTACAAGGCAACAGCGACAGAGGAACGAGACCGGGCCCTGTACGACGCATTTCTGGTCAGAAGCGCGACCTACCATACGTTGCAGGACGCAATTCTTGACGCCGTACGCAGAAACGACATTGCAGAAGCGACTCGCCTGGTCAATGGTGAATTGGCCAATTATGCCGACGCGATGATGAAGTCGCTGATCGAGCTGACCCAGTACAATTCCAACGGCGCAACCAACGCCTCCCAGGTCAGTACTGACGCCTATGAGCAGTCCTTCTCGATTATCACGGCGACGATCGTCGGCATCATCGTACTGATGATCGCGCTGGCCATCATGCTGACCCGCAGCATTGTGCGGCCTTTGAGCGAAGCGGTGGCCGTCGCCGAGCGGGTGGCCTCGGGTGAGCTCAATCAGGTCATCAAGGTGACGGGTAGCGACGAGCCCGCGCTGTTGTTGCACGCCTTGTCCAGAATGAAAGACAGCCTGCGCGAGACGATTGCCGGCATCGCTGCCGCCTCCGACCAGCTCGCCTCGGCGTCCGAAGAGCTGTTCACGGTGACCGAAGACACCAGCCGCGGCCTGCATCAGCAAAGCGCCGAAATCGACCAGGCGGCCACGGCGGTGAACCAGATGACCGCAGCGGTGGAGGAAGTGGCCAGCAATGCCGTCAACACCGCCGATGCCTCCAAAGGTGCAGACCAGACCACCCGTGAGGGTCAGCAACGGGTCAACGATGCGCTGCAGTCCATTGGTCAGCTCGTTGGCGATGTCACGACCACTTCGCAGGAAATCGAACAGCTGGCCACCAGCGCCAACGAAATCAGCCGGGTACTGGATGTCATCGGCTCGATCGCAGGCCAGACCAACCTGCTTGCGCTCAACGCTGCCATCGAGGCTGCGCGCGCCGGTGAAGCCGGCCGTGGGTTTGCCGTGGTCGCCGATGAAGTCAGGGCGCTGGCGCACCGAACTCAACAATCGACCGCCGAGATCGAAGGCATGATCACAGGCATCCAGTCGGGCACCGAGTCTGCAGTCGGAGCCATGCACGCAAGCAAAGGGCGCGCCTCAGGCACTTTGGAAATCGCCCAATCCGCAGGTCAGGCACTGAACACGATTGCCGAGGCCATTTCGTCCATCAACCAACGCAACCTGGTGATCGCCAGCGCCTCCGAAGAGCAGGCCCAGGTGGCCCGCGAAGTGGATCGAAACCTGGTGAACATCCGGGACCTGGCGATGCAGACCTCGGCCGGCGCGAACCAGACCAGCGCCGCCGCCCAGGAATTGTCACGCCTGGCGGTGGACCTGAACGCAATGGTCGCCAAGTTCAAGGTCTAGGGCTTGATGACAGAGGGGATGCGGCCTGCCAGGAAAGCTTGCACCGTGCCCCTGGGGCAGGGATTCGCGCGATTGTGTGACGCAAATACCGCTGCCCCGGAGCAAGGCCGTCGTGAGTTTCTGTAAAAAAAGCGACGATTTGTGCCTTTTGGGCTGCTCACCGGGGCTGCATCGCATATCCTTGCACCACGCAATCAACCTTGAAGCAGTGAATTGAACGATGAGCTTTGAACAACTGGCAGCGCTACGGGATCGCCTGCGGGCTGAAAAAGAGCAGCAACAGGCAAGCGCCCCAGCGCCGGCCAAGCGCAAGCCGCCCCAGAAGACCAAGCCGCGCGAACTGGACCCGGCAGTGGCCGCCATCTGGCCCCTGCAGAAGCACTTCCCGTTGGCCTTCCCCGTCAACCCTGCGCCCAAGGTGCCGCTCAAGGAGGGCATCTTCAAAGATGCCGAGCAACACCTGGAGCTGCTGGGCATCACCCGTGAGCAACTGAAGCTGGGCATTTCCACCTGGTGCCGGGGCAACCGCTACTGGACCAGCATGGTGGAAAACGCCCCGCGCCTGGACCTTAACGGCCAGCCGGCGGGCGTGGTGACTGCCGCCCAGGCGATCCATGCCAAGCGTCAGGCAGCCCAACAGCGTAACCAGGAACGCCGCAAGCGGGCCCAGGCCAAGGCACAGACCGCAGCGCCTGCAGAACAGGGCGAGGCTGCAGTCGAGCCGGCAGTGGAACAGGCCGCGGAGTAAAGGCCTGGTCTGAGCAGCGCCCACCGCCCGTTCGCCGAGCGCGCGGGTGGTGGGCGCTGCGGGCTAGCACATGGTCTCAGAGTCTCCAATCCAGGCTGACCATCATCGTGCGTGGCTCACCGTGGTACACGCCGTTGTAGAAGCCGACGTTGTTGTAGTAATGCTCGTCGAACAGGTTCTTGACGTTGACCGAAGCGCTCAAGTGCTCATCGATCTGATAGCGCGCCATCAGCCCAACCACCGAAAACGCCTTCTGGCCGATCTCATCCTTGGCCGTGATGATTCGATCACCGTCGCGCCCCACTGGTCGGTTGGCCAGCCTGAAATTGTCGCTCTGCCAGTCCAGGCTTGCCCCCACGGTCAATGCTGGGGTTAGGGCATAGGTGCTGGACAAGCGCACCAAGTTCAAGGGTTGCTCGGTGTTCTTTCGCTTTTTCTCGGCCGTGGCTGCATGCGTATAGCTGTAGCCCAGGCTCATCTGCCACCCGGTCATCACCTCGCCTGCAACTTCAGCTTCGAAGCCTTCGACAACTACGCCCTTGCCACCGCTTTTGTAGAACACCTCGTTGCCATTGGGCGGCACAGAGTCGTCCTGTTCCGCCACGTTATCCTGCTTGCTGCGAAACACTGCCGTGCTCAGGTTCAGGCGTTCAGCGAACAGGCTGCCCTTGAGGCCCACCTCATAGACCTTGCCTACGATAGGCTCAAGGTACTGCTTGTTGACGTCTCTGACGGTCTGCGGGTTGAAGATATCGGTATAGCTGACATAGGCGGTGAACTGATCGGTCAGATCGAAGAGTACGCCGGCATAGGGCGTCCACTGGTCATTCTGGACCTGCTTGGTAGTGGACTGATCGGCGACTTCCAGGGCATCACCGTAATCCCACTCCCGCTGCTGCGTCTGCCAACTGCCGTAGCGGCTGCCAATCACGATATGCAGGCGATCCGTAGGGTTCAGGCGTGTTGCAATGTAGCCGGCCTTCTGACGAATGCTGGAGCGCGAGCTGTCGAGCCCGGTTTCGAGGTCGTAGAACGTAGGGGTGGTCCCCATGTACTTCCAATCCGCAATATTTTCGTAACCGTCGGGTACCGGTAGACCAAGGCGATAGGGTTCACTGTCGCGTCGTCGCGACTCGCCGTAACCGATCATGAAATCATGGCTGCGGCCCAACAATTGGAAAGGGCCGGCGAGGTTGAAGTCCAGCGCGTCCATCTGCTCGGAGCCCCCGAAGTGCGAGTACCAGGCTTTCATGCCACTACGGTCGGCCTCAGGAAAACCATTGCCCCCATAGTAGACTTTCCCGTCGCTGTCGCTTTGCCGGTGGGTGTACGCCACTTTCATGACCCAGTCGTTGCCCAGGTACTGATCGAGGGTAGCGAACACCGTCTGGTCTTTGAGTGGCCAGGAAGACCAGGGGGCACTCAGGTTGGTGGAACGGGGCAAGTTGGCTTTGCTGCCGTCGGCGTTCCAGAACGGCACCGTGCCCCATGATGACCCTTGCACATGCTTGTTCTGATAGTCATACCCCACCGCCAGCACGGTGCTTGGGGTCAGGTCAGCTTCGAGCACGCCGTAGGCCACTTCTCGCTGGGTGGCGTACTTGTCCATGAACGACTTGTTGTCGCGGTACGCCAGCACGGTGCGTCCGCGCAGACGGCCGTCCCAGCCCAGCGGGCCACCGACGTCCAGGTAGCTGTAATAATTGTCGAAACTGCCCCCGCTCACGCCACTCTTTACTGCCAACGCGTGCGTCGGGCGCTTGCGAACCATTGCAATGGTCCCCGAGGGATCGCCGGCGCCTGTGGTCAGGCCGGTGGCCCCACGCACGACCTCGATTCGATCGTAGATGATGGTGTCCGAGTCGGACTTGAGCCCCGAGAAGGTGTTGAGCATGCCATCGATCTGGAAATTGTTGATTGCGTAACCACGCGAGTAGTAGCCCGGTCGCTCCGAATCATTGCGTTGTACCGTGACCCCCGTGACGTGAGCCATGGCCTCGGACAGGCTGTTGAGCTGGAAGTCGTCCAGTTGCTGGCGGGATATGACCGAGACCGACTGGGGTGTCTCCTTGATCGAGAGGTTCAGCCGGGTGGCTGCGCTCATGCTACCGGTGGTGTAGGAGCCACTGTGTTCGGTGACACTGCCAAGGCCAGTGGCAATCACATCGGTTGCGCCCAGCTCGAGCACGGCGTCGTCTCGTCTTGCCTGGGTATCGGCCAGGGATGGAGGGCAGATCAAGCAAGCGTACAGGCCAAGGGTGACTGTGGTGGGGTGGGACATGAACGGGGGCATTGCGGGCTGACTCCTTGCGCGTAAAAATCCGTGCGCGCAAATCTACATCATAATCATCCTCATATGATAATTAATCTCATAAGACCTCCCTCACGTCGCACCTGAGCGCAGCTGTACGCCTGGTCGCTTATAGCCGGCCAGGTGCACGCCTGAGCTCATCGTTCTGCGCACTCGCTTGGTCGTGCGCTACAGCCTCTAGAACAGCTTGACCGTATAGCTGAGCACCACGCGGTTCTCGTCGATATCGGTTCGGTAATTGGAGCGAGCCATCACATTGCGCACGCGCACGCCGAGCCCTTCCAGCGGCCCACTTTGCACCACATAGGCCAGGTCCAGGTCTCGCTCGCGGTCGCGCCCTTCAAAGCCCAGCCCGGTTTTGACATCCCGGCCTTGTACGTAGCGCAATGTCGAGGTCAGCCCGGGGATCCCCCATGCCGCGAAGTTGTAGTCATGCCGCACCTGCCAGGAACGCTCCCCTGGCGCCGAGAACTCGTAGGTCGGCAGGGTATTACCCATTGGGTTGGTGTTGGCGCCCACCTGGATGAAACCGTCCTCACCGCCAATTTGCTGGTAGCCCACGTAAAACGTATGCCCGCCCGTTCTTGCCGAGAACAGGCTGAACAGCGCATGGTTGTCATAGTTGCCGGCAAGCTTGCGCCCATCCTCGCGCGCCTGGAAATAGCCGGTATTCACACCCAAGGTCCAGTTACCCAGGGGTTCGGCGTGCTTGAGGCTGTAGAACCGTTGCTGATAGATGTCCTGCAGTTGCGCCTGCCAGACCCCCACGCTGGTGCGGTTGTCGTTGAAGGCATAGTCGGCGCCCAGGTAATTGAAGCGGTCACTGGTAAAGCGGGCCAATCGTGCGGGGTTGATGGGGTCGTTGACCAGCGCATACATTTTCTGACTGTTGGACGAATCGCGCAGGCTGGTGGAGCGAAATTGGCCGGCACTGAGCGTCAGCCCCGCAAACTCATGCGACTCCAGCATTGCGCCCTGGTAGGTCGGCGGCAGCAGGCGCAGGTCGCTGAACAGCAACACAGGCAGATTGGGCATCAATTCGCCCACCTTCAACTCAGTCTGGGAAACCTTGAACTTGAGCGCCGCGCCCACGCGGCTGTACTGGTCGGCGGACGTGCCGCTGTCAAGACTTGGCATTAGGCCTGAGCGTGCGTGTTCAGGGCTGCTGTCGAGTTTGAAACCCAACAGGCCGATCACATCGACACCGGCACCTAGGACGCCCTGGCTATAACCTGAACTGGCGTTGAGGATGAAGCCTTGCGCCCACTCTTGAGTGCGCGATTGGGTGCTCGCCCCCTTGATATCGGCGTAGTCTCGGCTGAAGAAATAATTGCGAGCCTGGAGTGTCGCACGGGCGCCTTCGATAAAACCGACCTCTTCAGCCGGTGCCTCGGTACACAGCGCGGCTGCGATGCAGCCGCCGGCCAGGCGTGCTTTCGGGAAAAAACGCGGTGCAGTGCAAACGTGCATGGGGCGATTCCTGAATGTCGGGCAACAGCAATCCACCGGCCAGACGAACGCCCGCCGACGTGCAGATTGCATCGAGAATGGGTGTGGGCAGGCCGGCACCCGCCCGCCTGCCCTATCGGGCGTGAAGCGCTGGACCGCTAGCGGTTGACCAGCTTCGCTGGCAGGGCGATGACCAGGAAGCAACTCAGGAGCAGGCAGCCAGCGAACACCCACAGCGCCGCGTGGGAAGTGCCGGTCCAGTCGGTGACCAGGCCCATCAGCGAGTTGCTGACCAGCCCGGCGATGTTGGCCACCGAACAGGCCAGAGCAAACCCGGTGGCGGCCGCGGTCCCTTTGAGGAAAGTCGCCGGCAGGCTGAAGAACACCGGCACCGCACCAATGATCGCAGCCGAGGCGACTGCGAACAGGAATACGGTCATGACCAGGTTCTGGCTGAACAATGTACTGCTGGCCATGGCGATGGCGCCGACGATGAAGGGCACGATAATGTGCCAACGACGCTCACGGTGACGGTCGGAGCTCGCGCCGATCATCAGCATGCCGGCCAATGCGGCCAGGCTCGGGATGGCAGTGAGCAGGCCGATGTGGAACGTGTCGCTCACCCCTGCATCGCGGATGAAGGTCGGCATCCAGAAGCCCATTGCGTAGGCGCTGAGCAGGATCGAGAAATCGATACCGCCAAGCATCCACACCTTGAGGTTGAAGAACCCGTCACGGAAACTGTGCTTGCTGTCCTTGCCCTCTGCATCGTCCGCGGCAAGGTCTGCTGCCAGCTGAGCCTTGTCTTCGCTGGACAACCACTTGGCCTGCTGGAAGTGATTGGGCAAGGCCCAGAAGGTCAGAATGCCGAGCAGCACGCTGGGGATGGCCTCCAGCAAAAACAGCCACTGCCAGCCATGCAGGCCATGCACCTGATCGAAATGCCCCATGATCCAGCCCGAGATCGGTCCACCAATCACGCTCGACAGCGGCAGCCCGATCATGAACAGGGCAATGATGCGCCCACGCCGGTACGTGGGGTACCACATGGTCAGGTAGAACAGCACCCCTGGCAAAAAGCCTGCTTCGGCAGCCCCGAGCAGGAACCGCAGGATATAGAACTGGGTGGTGGTGCTGACGAACATGGTGCACGCCGACAACAGCCCCCAGGTGATCATGATGCGGGCGATCCACAGCTTGGCGCCGACGCGCTGCAGGATCAGGTTGCTGGGGACCTCGAAAATGATGTAGCCGACGAAGAACAGCCCGGCACCCAGGCCATAGGCGGCAGTGCTGAACTGCAGATCCTCGAGCATCTGCAGTTTGGCGAAGCCGACGTTGATACGGTCCAGGTAGGCGGCAAGGTAGCAAAAGCACAGGAAGGGAATGAGCCTCCAGGTGATCTTGCTGTACAGCGCTTTGGTGCCCTGATCGATGTCGCTGTGGGCCGTGGTTGCATTCGCAATTGGCATTTCCTGTCTCCTGGCGGGCGACTTTGTGGTTGTTTTTAAGGCCAGCAGTTTTCGACGCACCAGTACCGTCGCGCGCTACACGCAACGTGCCCAGGCCACGCCTGAAAAAACCCCGAGTGCTCCTGCGGGGCGACCACCCGGACAGCAGGCGATCATGAACGTGCTTCCGGCACCGTTCCTCGATTGTTATTGGGTAGGCCCCCTGCCGGTGTCAGCCGGTCGATTGCCTCAATTGCGCCATCGCTTCCTGGCGGGAAACCACATCGCCGTACTTACTGTCGATGTCGAACAGGTTGGCGTGGTGCGGGTCATCATGGCGATCACCCACACATTCGCGCACCACGATGGTTCGAAAGCCATGCTGCATCGCATCGACCGCGCTGGCGCGGATGCAACCGCTGGTGGAGCAGCCGGCCAAGACCACGGTATCCACCCCTTGGGCGTGCAGCAGCGGCGCCAGGCTGGTGCCGAAGAAAGCGCTGGCGTACTGCTTGCTCAGCACCAACTCCTCCGGCTGTGGGGCAACGGCCTCGCAGAACGCAGCCAAGGGGTTGCCCTCGACCATGTCCTTCATCACCGGCGCCTTGCGCACCCAGACACCGCCATCGACAAAATGCGGAGGCTGGTAGCGGATGTTGGTATGCACCACCAGAATGCCGCAATCGCGGGCTAGCGCCAGCAGGTCTGCGGCCTGCTCCACTGCCGCGACGACGCCTGGGGCGTACAGCGCAGCCCCCGGCGTGGTGTAGCCCTGCATGAAGTCGATCATCAGAAGCGCCGGTGCGCGACCAAAGCCGATACGCTGCCCCCATACACCCTGATAGTTGTCCCGAGCACTTTGTGCCTCGCTCATGTCCACCTCCCGATTTCAATAAGCGCCCGACAGCAAGGCACCGGCACCTGGCACCACCGCTTCCAGGTCCAGCGCCTTGAGCATGGCGTAGGTGGTGGCGATGGCAGCGGTGACCACAGGCTTGCCGGTCTGTGCCTCGACCTTGGCCACGGCCGGCAACGACTGCATCTGCACGCAGGCCGACAAGACCACCACATCCACCCCTTCAAGGTTCATGCCGGCTACGATGCCTGGCAGGTTGGCGGGGTCGTGACGGGCTACGGCCAGGTTGTCGGGAATCTCCAGGGCGCGCCAGTCCTGCACCTCAAAGCCTTCTTCGCGGATGTAGTTCACCACGAGCTCGGTCAGCGGCTTCATGTACGGGGCGACGATGGCGATGCGCTTGGCCTTCATCACATGCAAGGCTTCGACTAGCGCTCCGGCACTGGTGATGACCGGCGCCAGTGCGTCGTTGTCGGCAGTCGCCTGCCTGAGGCGCTGTTCGGATTGCCGGTGATAGCCAAGGCCCATGGCCATGATTGCCACCAGGCAGGCGTAGCCCAGTACATCGACCTTGGCATCGGACAGCTCCAGCGCACAGCGGTCGGACTCGGCATCCATGGCCGCCAGCTCTTCCTTTCTCACCTGCTTCATGCGCATGCGGCTGGAATGAAAGGTAAAGCGCTCCGGGCGGATGGCTTGGCGCGCGTTGAGCATCGCCGGTATCTCGGTTTCCATGGTGGTGTTGGAACTCGGCACGATCTGGCCGATGCGGTATAGCGTGGTCATGTCTGGTGCTCCTTCAGGCAACGGATCGGTCGAGGAAAAGGCCGAATGCGGCAAAGAAACCATCGAGATCGTCCCACGGGATCATGTGGCCAGCGTTGGCAACCTGTACGACCTGAATGTCTGACTTGAGCTCACGGATTTCATCGATGTCGCACGGCTCGATCACCCCGCCGCGCCCAGCCACCATCAACAACGCCGGTTGGCGTACGGCGGGCAGATACTGATGGATGTCCACCTCGTGAAAGTCGTCGAAGGCCCGCACGATCGCAGGCTCGTAGCAGGTGTGCAGCCACTCGGCCCTGAGCGCCAGCTGCTCGTCGCTCCAGGTGGCGCAATAGGTGCGCATGTCCTCGCCACTCATACCCAGGCTGGCCTGGCGAATGGAGTCGACATACCAGGGCAGCTTGCTTGGGTAAGCGCGGCGCCCTGGCCCGGATACCGGTGGGTCGACCAACACCAGCTTCTGCAGGCCTGGCGCGCCGTTGGCAGCGGCACGAATCGCAAACCGTGCGCCCATCGAGTGGCCGATCAGGTGATAACTGTCCAGGCCCAGCGCGGCGGCAAAGGCGGGAATGTCGCTGGCACAGGCATCGGTGCCATAGTCCAGATCAGGGCCACTTGATGACAAACCGCGCCCGCGTACATCCAGTACGTAGGTATCGAAGTGCTGGCCGAGGCGCTCGGCGACGAACCCCCAGGTAATCGCCGGGCTGGTGATCCCCGGCACCACGATCAGCGCATGCCCCTTGCCGCCATAGCGCAGGTAATGCTGACGGATGCCATTGGCGCTTACATGACCGCCGTTGAGGAAGGTAGTCATGCGGCCTCCCCGCTCTTGAGCGGCTGGCCATAGAGGTCATAGCCGTATACCCAGGCCGGATCCTCCTGCGTATAGAGCCAAGTGTTGGCGTTGGACACCGACTGCACCTGCGAGGCTCGCTCTTTACGGTTGGCCTCGTACAGGGCAAAGGCGGTGCGGTGGTCCGACAAACCGGTCTCCTGCAAGCAGCGGGTCAACATGGCCGCATCCTCGATGGCCATGCAGGCGCCTTGGGCCATGTGCGGTTTCATCGGGTGACAGGCGTCGCCGAGCATCACCAGACGCCCACGGCTCCAGAGCGGCAGCGGGTTGCGGTTGCGCAGCGGCCACTTGGTGATCGATTCGGTAGCATCGATCAGCTTCTGGACGGTGGGGTGATAGCCCTCGAAGGCAGCGCGCATTTCTTCCTGGCTGCTGTCCACGTAGGCGCCCTGGAAGTCCCACGCTTCGTGGGGCACACCGGTCACGAAGTAGTATTCGTCGCGCTTGGCCGTGGTGTAGTAGACCATCATGTGCCGGTCTTCGGACCACCACTTGACGCAAGGCTCGAATGCGTCGGCATGCTGCGCCAAGTTGACCCCACGAATCAACGCCCGGTGCGCCACCCAGCCGCTGTAGTTCGGCGCTTCGGCACCGAGCAATTCTTCGCGGATCTTGGAGTGGATGCCGTCGGCTCCGATGACGATGTCCGCGACCGTGTGGGTGCCATCGGCGAAGTCCAGACGCACCTGATCACCCGCGTCGATGATCTTTTCCAGGCGCTTGCCGAAGTGCACGGTGCCGGGCTTGATGGCGTCGATCTGCAGCGCATGCAAGTCCCCCCGGTGGATGGTGATGTAGGCCGCCCCGTATTCGCGGCGAGCATGCTCACCCAGTGGGATACGCGACAGGTAATCGCCGCTCTGACCATCGCGGCTGAACCAGAAGTCCGGGTGCGAGCCCATCAGCTCCAGCTTCTGTTCCAGCCCCATCCGCCGAAAGATCTTCATGACGTTGGGGCCGATGTGGATACCGGCACCCAGGCGGGTGAACGCCGGGGCCTGTTCGTACACCTCCACATCGAAGCCGGCCTGCTGCAGCAACGTTGCCGCTGCCGCCCCACCTAAACCCGCGCCGACGATTGCGATTTTTTGGCTTCCCCGCATGGAGAGTCTCCTGTTGTTCTGATGTGTGGCAAGCGGCATGGCCGCGAGTCATTTACAGCGTATACACTTTAAATGGCTCTTAGGAATAGGCTCATGAAAATATTTTCAAACAAGCGATCGAAACTCAAAAAGATCATAATGTTACCGATTAATGGGGGATTGGGTTGAATGGTAACGTTCTAAAGATCACTTGCGTCAATCCAATGAATGCGTTTTCATCGAGCCAGTTATGGTGTACACACTATTGTTTTGCACCATGACAAAGCGTCGAGCACTGCGATGGTGCACCGCTTTATTCCGCCAGAGACTGCCTAGGAGAAACCACGATGCCGGTGAGCAATGCACAATTGACCCAGATGTTCGAGCACGTACTGAAGCTGTCCCGAGTGGACGACACCCAGAGCGTTGCCGTCCTCAAGAGCCATTACTCCGATCCGCGCACGGTCAATGCCGCGATGGAAGCGGCGCAGCGACTAGGGGCGAAGGTCTACGCCGTGGAATTGCCGGCATTCAATCACCCCACCGCCATGGGCCGTGACATGACCGCCTACTGCGGCGATACGGCACTCACCGGCAACCTGGCGGCACAGCGCGCGCTGGAGGCCGCCGACCTGATCGTCGACACGATGATGCTTCTGCACTCCCCCGAGCAGGAGCAGATTCTCAAGACTGGCACCCGCATTCTGCTGGCAGTGGAACCCGCCGAAGTGCTGGCGCGCATGCTGCCCAACGAGGACGACAAGCGCCGGGTACTGGCTGCCGAAACCCTGCTCAAGCAGGCGCGCAGCATGCATGTGCGATCCAGGGCCGGCAGCGACTTCCATGCACCGCTCGGCCAGTACCCGGCAGTCACCGAGTACGGCTACGCCGACGAGCCAGGGCGTTGGGATCACTGGCCCAGCGGGTTCCTGTTCACCTGGCCGAACGAGGACAGCGCCGAGGGCACGCTGGTCCTGGATGTAGGCGACATCATCCTGCCGTTCAAGAACTATTGCCGTGAGCGCATCACGCTCGAGATTGAAAAGGGCTTTATCACCGGCATTCATGGCGGCTTCGAGGCCGAGTACCTGCGCGACTACCTCAAGTACTTCAACGACCCGGAGGTCTACGGCATCTCGCACATCGGCTGGGGCTTGCAGCCGCGCGCCCAGTGGACTGCCATGGGCCTGCACGACCGCAACGACGGGATGTGCATGGATGCCCGCGCGTTCTACGGCAACTTCCTGTTCTCCACGGGCCCGAACACCGAAGTGGGCGGCAAGCGCAAGACCCCTTGCCACCTGGACATCCCGCTGCGCAATTGCGATATCTACCTGGACGATCAGGCGGTGGTCATGGCCGGGGACGTGGTCGCGCCCCAGCAATCACTGGCGCGATAACAGTTATACTGGCCGGGCGCTCCGCTATTGGCGGCCGGCCAGCTCCTTTCCACCAGCCCAAGCCCTCCCATGCCGAACAAGACTTCCCCCAGCAGCCCCCTCCACGACACCGCCCCTTACGACGTTACCGAACAGGTGGGCCACTTACTGCGCAAGGCTTACCAGCGGCACACGGCGATCTTCCAACAGCAGGCGTGCGACCCACAGTTGACCTCCATTCAATTCGTCACCCTGTGCGCCCTGCGCGACCATGGCCCCAGCTCTCAGGCCGAGTTGATCAAGGCCACGGCCGTGGACCAGGCGACCATTCGCGGCATCGTCGAGCGCCTGAAAGCCCGTGAACTGGTACAGCTCTCGCCAGACCCGGGAGACCGGCGCAAGGTGATCGTCACGCTCACCGGCAGCGGTGCGGCATTGCTCGATGCGATGATCCCTTGCGCCCGGCAGATCAGTGAACTGAGCATGGGCAGCCTCAATGCCGCTGAGCGCGTGGCCATCTTGTACCTGCTGCGCAAAATGATCGACAGCGACGACGGCGCGGCCTGAGCAGCATCACGGCTGGACAGCCTCCTCGTCTTACGCCCTGCCTGAGCCACCGATTCGGTGAGCTCATTGCCCCTGCCCTGCTCATCCGTATCCCTGGCCTGCTTCTTGCTCACTCATTTCATGTAGTGAGTACTTACCGAAATGCACGCCACCTGTGGGTGCTTCGGTAGCGCAAGTCACCTCCAGAGATGAGCCCATCATGCAAACAACCCTCTGCGTGCAGGTCAACGGCCAGTCGTTCGACGTCGACGCCCCGCCTGAAACGCCCTTGCTGCTGACCCTGCGCAACGACCTGTGCCTGAACGGCCCCAAGTACGGCTGCGGCCTGGGTGAATGCGGCGCGTGTACGGTGATCATCGACGGCGTGGCCGCTCGCTCCTGCATCATCCCCCTGGCCGGGGCCGTCGGCCGCGAGATCACTACCCTCGAAGGGCTGGGCTGCAAGCGTGCGCCGCACCCTGTGCAGCAGGCGTTCATCGACGAGCAGGCAGCCCAATGCGGCTACTGCATGAACGGCATGATCATGACCGCCACGGCCCTGCTCGATCGAATCCCCCAGCCCAGCGATGAGCAGATTCGCAACGAACTGTCCGGCAACCTGTGCCGCTGCGGCACCCACGTCGAAATCCTGCGCGCCGTGCGCCGCGCCGCCGACACCCGGAGGAAAGCATGAACCACTCGCAACAGGTGCCCAGCCGTGACCAACTGCTGGCCAAGACCGGCGTGCTGCTGATCGTCGATCAGATCACCCCGCCTTCCGGCCCGGTGGCCAAGGGTGTAACGCCCGTGACCCGGGAGCGCGAACTGGCGCTGTTCATCGCCGTCTGCGACGACGGCAGGGTCTATGCCTTCAATGGCCACGTCGACCTGGGTACCGGTATCCGCACCTCGCTGGCGCAGATCGTCGCCGAAGAGTTGAACCTGCGCATGGACCAGGTGCACATGGTGCTGGGCGATACCGAGCGGGCGCCCAATCAAGGCGCGACCATCGCCAGCGCCACCCTGCAGATTTCAGCCGTGCCCTTGCGCAAGGCTGCGGCGACTGCACGCCGTCATTTGCTGCAACGGGCGGCGCTGCGCCTTGGGTGCGAGCCCGCGTCGCTGCGTATCGAAGAAGGCACGGTAATCACCAACGACGGCACCACGCTGGGCTACGCCGAACTGGTAGCGGGTGAAAACCAACAGTTGCACATTGCCGAGGATGCGCCGCTCAAACCCATCGAAGACTACACGTTGGTCGGGCGCAGCACCGCCCGTGTGGACATTCCCGGCAAGGCCACCGGTGAACTGACCTACGTTCACGACATGCGCCTGCCCGACATGCTGCACGGGCGAGTGATCCGTCCGCCCTATGCTGGCCACGACAGCGGCGACTTCGTGGGCAACAGCCTGCTGGCCGTCGATGAATCATCCATTGCCCACGTACCGGGCGTCGTGGCGGTGGTCGTGATCCGCGATTTCGTCGGCGTGGTTGCCGAGCGCGAGGAGCAGGCCATCCGGGCTGCTCAGGACCTGAAAATCAGCTGGAAGCCCTTTACCGGCAAGCTACCCGACCTGAGCGATGTAGCCCAGGCGATCCGCAACAACCCAAGGGTTCAACGCACGGTGCTGGACCAAGGCGATGTCGATGCCGGCCTTGCCAATGCCAGCCAGCGCCTGAGCCGTACCTATTTATGGCCGTATCAGCTGCATGCTTCGATTGGCCCATCGTGCGCGCTGGCCGACTACACGCCTGGGCAGATCCGCGTGTGGTCCGGCACCCAGAACCCACACCTGCTGCGCGCTGATCTGGCCTGGCTGCTGGCCTGCGGCGAGGAGCGCATCGAAATCATCCGCATGGAGGCTGCCGGTTGCTATGGCCGCAACTGCGCCGACGACGTCTGCGCCGACGCCGTGCTGCTGTCGCGCGCCGTGCAACGCCCTGTGCGGGTACAGCTGACCCGCGAGCAGGAACACGCCTGGGAACCCAAGGGCACAGCCCAACTGATGGAGATCGACGGCGGCCTGAACGCCGATGGCAGCGTGGCTGCCTATGACTTCCAGACCAGCTACCCGTCCAACGGCGCGCCTACCTTGGCCCTGCTGCTCACCGGGGCGGTGGAACCCGTACCGGCCCTGTTCGAAATGGGCGACCGCACGTCGATTCCACCCTATGACTACGAGCACATGCGCGTGACCATCAACGACATGACGCCGCTGGTGCGCGCTTCGTGGATGCGCGGCGTATCGGCCATGCCCAACAGCTTTGCCCACGAGTCCTATATCGATGAGCTGGCGTTCGCAGCGGGTGTCGATCCGGTGGAATACCGCCTCAAGCACTTGTCCGACCCACGTGCCATCGACCTGGTCAAGGCTACCGCCGCGCGCGCCGACTGGCAGCCGCATACCCAGCCCATGCAAAGCCAGGGCGAAGGTGACGTGCTGCGCGGGCGCGGCTTTGCCTACGCGCGCTACATCCACAGCAAATTCCCAGGCTTTGGCGCCGCGTGGGCGGCCTGGGTGGCCGACGTAGCCGTTGACCGGCGCACCGGTGAAGTCGCCGTCACCCGCGTGGTGATCGGGCATGACGCCGGGATGATGGTCAACCCCGAGGGCGTGCGCCACCAGATCCACGGCAATGTCATCCAGTCCACCAGCCGGGTGCTCAAGGAGCAAGTCAGTTTCGAAGAGTCGACCGTGGCCAGCAAGGAATGGGGTGGCTACCCGATCCTGACCTTCCCCGAGCTGCCTGCCATCGACGTGATGATGTTGCCGCGTCAGCACGAAGCACCGATGGGCAGCGGCGAATCGGCTTCGGTACCCAGTGCCGCTGCCATTGCCAACGCCATCTTCGACGCCACCGGGATCCGCTTTCGCGAGCTGCCGATCACCGCCGAACGGGTGCGCGCCGCCCTGGGTGGCGATGGCCAGGGGCCTGGGCCATCGACTCAGACGCAGCCTGCAAGTAAACGTTCAAAGTGGTGGTTCGGCGGCTTGGCCGGGGTGTTGGGCGCAGCCCTGGGCATGCTTGCCACTGCCCTGCCCTGGCGCAGTGAAATCGCACCGGTTACCCCGCCCGGCGCTGGCAGCTGGAGCGCCGCGATGCTCGAACGCGGGCGCCAGGTGGCTGCGGCCGGCGATTGCGCCGTGTGCCATACGGTCAGCGGTGGCAAGGTCAATGCCGGCGGTCTGGCCATGCAGACGCCCTTCGGCACGCTCCACACCACCAACATCACGCCCGATCCGGAAACCGGCATTGGCCGCTGGTCATTCGCCGCCTTCGAACGGGCCATGCGTGAAGGCATCAGCCGTGATGGCCGTCACCTGTATCCCGCGTTTCCCTACACCTCGTTCCGCACCATCAACGATGCCGACATGCAGGCACTGTATGCCTATCTGATGTCGCAGCCTCCGGTACGCCAGCAAGCGCCCACCAACCAGATGCGCTTTCCGTTCAACCAGCGACCGTTGATGGCTGGCTGGAACGCCCTGTTTCTGCAGCGCGGGGAATACCAGCCAGACCCGCAACGCAGCGCTCAGTGGAACCGCGGCGCCTACCTTGTCGACGGCCTCGGCCACTGCACGGCCTGCCATTCACCGCGCAACCTGATGGGCGCCGAGAAAGCTGGCAGCAGCTACCTGGCCGGAGGGATGGTCGATGGCTGGGAAGCACCGGCCCTCAATGCGCTGGGCAAATCAACCACCCCGTGGACTGAAGAGGAGTTGTTCAACTACCTAAGTACTGGGTTTTCTGAAAAGCACGGGGTGGCGGCAGGCCCCATGGGCCCGGTGGTCAGCGAGCTGGCGACGCTGCCCAAAAGCGACGTGCGTGCCATCGCCCACTACCTCCGCTCACTCGATGGCGAGCCTCAGTCGCAGGCGGCCAAGGCCCCGCAGCCGGCTGAAACCCACGTGTCATTGAGCAATGGCGAACGCGTGTTCAAAGGCGCCTGCATGGCCTGCCACAGCGATGGACAGGGGCCGAAACTGTTCGGCGTCAGCCCGTCGATGGCGGTGAACAGCAACGTTCACAGCGAGCTGCCAGACAATCTGCTACGGGTAATACTGCACGGCATCCCCACCCCAGCTACCCGCGACCTGGGCTACATGCCGGGCTTCAAGGACAGCTTGTCGGACCGCCAGATAGCCGATCTTGCGGCATACCTGCGCCAGCGCTTTGCAGGTGACAAGCCCGCCTGGCCAGGGCTCGCCGCCAAGGTCGCGCAGGTGCGCGCCAACCCAGGCAGCCATTGAAGTCACAGGCGCAGGCCGCGCAGGACAAGGTCGCTGATGAAGGCCAACCAGTCGGCCTTGGCCTTGGGGTCAGCCAGGTCCACGGCCAGGAACGAACTGAGCGTATGGCGGTTGGAGTTGTAGAAATAGCAGAGCGAAGCAATCATCAGGTAGGCGTGGGTAATGTCGATGTCGTCACGAAACAGGCCCTTCGCCTGGCCCGCGTCGATGATCGGCCGCAGCACGCCAACCGCCTCGCCCGACAAGGCCTTGAGGTTCTGCGACTTGCGCGCATGCTCGCCTTGGTGAAGGTTCTCAGTGGCCAGTAGGGTGACGAATTCGGGGTGTTGCACGTAGTAATCCCAAATGAATGCCACCAGTGTGCGCACCGCCTGTTCAGGGTCGTCCAGGTCCAGTTGCAGCCCGGCTTCGGCCTGATTGAAGCTGGCATAGATGTGCTCCAGCACACTGATGAACAGCTTTTCCTTGTTGCCGAAGTAGTAATAGATCATTCGGTCGTTGGATTTGGCCAGGGTGGAAATCTGCTCGACGCGCCCACCAGCGAAGCCTTCCCGGCTGAAGACCTGTACGGCCGCCTTGAGGATGTTGTCTCGGGTGCGGTCGGCCTGTTGGGCACGGATACCGGTTTTGCGCGTTGGCATGGGGGGCCCTGTGGGGGTGGCGAGGGGAACCACACTGCCACATTAGGGGGGTGTTGCGTAGTTTTTCGGCGAGGGGATCGGTGCGAGCGAGGGAGGTGTTACTCAAATGCTGCGATTGGCAAACGGCGGACACTAGCAAGGCGTGGTCAAAAGGCGGAAACCGGCCTGACACAAAAAAGCCCTGATAAATCAGGGCTTTGATGAAGAATAGTGGCGGAAGCGTAGAGATTCGAGGAAGTGTCAGATTTTTTGTGTGCGGGCCGGTAGCGGCCTGCCTGACGGCAGGCCGCTACCGGCCCGCACACAAAAAATCTGACACTTCCGCGGTCACGCAATAGCGCATTCCGCCACATTTCTTGCCTATTTCTGCGAAGCGGCAAAAGCGCCAATAGACGCTGATCAGAGCGTCAGCGTAGAGTTGTTATCTCTGAAACTGCGCCACGCCAGCCTCTCCCACCATGACAGATCTGAACCACCTACAGCTCGTTGCTGCACGACGAGTTCTCGCTGCACTGGCTCCTAGCCACGGTGACTTTCCAACTGCCATTGCTGATGTAATGCTTTGGCGCAGAAATCAACCGGCCCCACCCAGCATGTGCATCGTCGAGCCAAGCGTTGTATTGGTGTTGCAAGGCGCGAAGGAGATGGTGATCGCCAATGAAGTCTACCCGTAAGATACCTCGCGGTTTCTCATAACCTCGCTGAATCTTCCAGCAAATTCAGCCGTTACGATGGCTAGCGAACACGCGCCATGCCTAGGCCTACTTTTCAAGCTCGATCTGAGCATTTTGGCAGAGCTGATTGCCAATGAATCAGCGCTACCCCGGCAAGGCCCTTCGATCACAAAAAGCGCCGGTGTAGGTACTATGAACCCTTCGCTGATGTCCTGTTTCACTCGTCTTATTGAACTGCTTGCTGAGCCCAACGCGTCGCAAAAGCAATTGACTGGATCAAACAGAATTACACATTACCGATGCGTGTAGATGCATTGGCCGGACGCGTGCAGATGGGCGCTTCATCCTTTCATCAGCACTTTCGCCAACTCACTGCCATGAGTCCCCTGCAATACCAGAAATGGCTCCGCCTAAATGAGGCCAGACGCTTGATGCTCAAAGAGCACGCAGATGCGGCAAGTGCTGCTTACCGGGTGGGTTACGAGAGCCCGTCCCAGTTCAATCGCGAATATTCACGGCAATTTGGCTCTCCACCCAAGCGCGATATCGCAGATTTGCTCAGCAGCGCAGAGGCTTCTCCGAGTACGCCCGATTGAGCGCACCCAGAAAGTGCGCAAGCCGCAATGGGACGACTGCAGAAGGGACTCAGTACCTGAGATCATGTCAGACAAAAACAACCATTTCAGCCTGAAACTGTTGACTTTGAACCGTCTCATTGGCTCTAACACACCAGCGTATGGAGCGATAGAGCCTGGTAATTCATGCAGTGGCTCAGGCCGCTAAAGAGTCGTACCTTTTGCAAAATTCTGCAGAAAGGGCGCTAGGAAAGCGCCTTTCCGGGATCACTCGGCTATAGTCCTTATCGCCTTTTCGATCCGCTGACGGCCCGCATGGGCGAGTTTAACGACCCCTGCTTCTTTGGCCACCGCATAAACCAATCCCTCTCCAACGTGTCCGTGTTTGGACATTTCGTCTACTAGAGCACGTAGTTCGGGCAAGCAGATTTCAGCGAGTGGGCGAATCGAATTGTCATCACCAGGCCTGCGGAAGACGACATTTGAATCAGAGTCGATATTTGTGGGCCAGAAGAAGGTTCCAGCCTGCTCCTCTTCATGGGAACGGAATCGCTCCCGCGCGATTTGGTCGACACGATCACGAATGCGTGAGCCCGTCCTAACCCAGCCATGAGCACGCGCAATACGCCGTGCAAGTGCCGAATCGAGCACCGGCCCTTCTTCCGCCACCACGTGTGCAATCATCTGCTCCAACGTGGCTGAGTAGCTTGCTTCAAAGAAACGGTCTGGATCAACCGTATCTACAGCCTTGGTAGGGTCTGCCTCTCTGTAAACCACGTGTTCCACTGGCACGTAAGGCGTGACCACAGCCTCAACTCCTTGAGCCGTGGCCGCTCTTGCGTATTTCAATTCTGGCAAAGCGCCAATCGGATCATTGGCTTCATCAGCGTGGGGCGAAGCAACGACGGCAACTCGATCAACCACCTCAATAACCTCAGCCATGGCGGCATCGATTTTCAAGCGCTCCACCTCATGCGCTGCGTCGATGACGGCTTGCTTGGCTCTCGACTCGGACAGGAGCTCCGTCAATTGTTGATGAACCTTTTCCGCAGTCCCTGCAGCATCAACCCACCAGTCTGTCGACCAGATTCGCACGATCTCCCAGCCAAGCCCCCGCAGGACGAACTCCCGCAACTTGTCGCGATCACGTGCAGTTGCACTGCGGTGGTAAGTAGCACCATCGCATTCAACCCCGGCAAGGAACTTTCCAGGTGCATCGGGATGAACGACTCCCAGGTCGACTCGGAACGACGAGACGCCAATCTGGGTGTGAACCTGCCAACCCTTCTTGGCCAAGGCAGCTGCGACCGCCTCTTCGAACGGGCTATCGAAACCGCCCACGCTACCGAAATTGGCTTCAGCCAAAGCCTGCGGCCCACGTACCGCAAACTCCAAGAAGTGCTTCAGGTCACGAACGCCAATGGCGTGCGTGCGGGCAAGGTCAATGTGCTCAGGCCGCAGGGTCGAGAACAGCACCAGCTCCTGACGAGCACGCGTAATCGCAACGTTGAGTCGACGCTCGCCACCAGGACGGTTCATCGGGCCGAAGTTCATCGACATCGCGCCGGCAGCATCCTTCCCGTAGGTAGTCGAGAAGTAGATGACGTCTCGCTCGTCGCCCTGAACACTTTCCAGGTTTTTGACGAACACGGGCTCGAGTTCCGACTCAGAGAAGTAGCTGTCCAGCGATGGGTCTTTCCGGCATGCTTCATCAAGCATGTCCAAGATGAGCTTCTGCTGCTCACCATTGAACGTCACAACACCTACTGTACGACGGCTCTCACGGAAGGCTGGCGACTGAAGGCGAGCAATAAGGTCAGCAACTAGGGCTCTTGCTTCGATCAGGTTGGTACGTGAGCCGCCCTTGTCGTAGACACCAGCAACCGGGCACAGCCTCACAGCCTTATCAGCTGTGAATGGCGACGGGAACGTCACCAGCTTGGAGCCGTAGTAACGCTGGTTGGAGAACGCGATCAGGCTCTCGTGGCGACTACGGTAGTGCCAGTTCAGATTGCGCATCGGCAGGTTCGCGCTGATGCATTCATCCAGGATGCTTTCGAGATCCGCCTCAACATCTTCGTCATCGGCCGTGGACTCAGCCCGATCGAAGAACGAGGTCGGCGGGAGCTGTTTCGGGTCGCCCACCATAACAACCTGCTTCCCTCGCGCCATCGCACCAATCGCATCCCAGACCGGGATCTGAGAGGCCTCGTCGAAAATGACGAGGTCAAACGGGGTCGAAGCCGGCGGCAGGTACTGAGCGATCGAAAGCGGGCTCATCAGCAAGCACGGCGTGAGTTTCGTGAGCGCCTCTGGTGCTCGAGTCATCAACTCACGCAATGGAATATGCTTGGTCTTCTTGCCCATCTCATGACGCAGCAAGCCCCACTCTGAAGAGCGGCTCACGCTGTCCTGACTCGGCAGGTCAGCACACAGCCGAGCACGGAGCCAGTCCTTCGTCAGCTCGGTGAACTTGTCATCCAGCGCTCGGAAATCGCGAATACGCTGTTCGTGCTCAACGCTGACAAATGTCCGGATCACTTCCTCGTTATCGACAGTGGTATTCAGCCACCAGCGAGCGTAATTCACCTCGAAGACGCGGCGGACTTTTCCAGAGGTGATCGCTCCGCTTTCCATAGCCTGGACAATTGGGGCGAGGCCAACGGCGAAGGCCTCATCGCGCACCTTCCTCCAGGCACACCATGCCTTGAGTCGTGCCTCGGAAGAAACTACGGTTTCGCAATTATTTTTGAGGTCATTCAACGAAAGGTGTGCGGTCTCATCAGCACCGCCCTCGGTGAAGTGGCCGATCGACGTCAGCTGCGATGAACGCTCCTGCAGCAACGCAAGTTTTTCACGTAGAGCAACGCCTGCGAGAGCTATCGCACCTTCAGGCTCTAGCAAAGCGTTGCCATCGCCCAAGAGCGTTTGAAGGGGAGCCTTGTAAGCTGCAATCTGCTCCGGGTTCAGCGCGAGCTTCGCGACAGCAGTCGCTACCTGCCCTTGGAACACCACAGCCTGACGTGCAATCTCAAGCTTGGTCTTCAGGTCACTCCAGACCGGCACCAGTTCTCGCAGGTCAGCCAGGTCGGACAGATCACGTTCAACCGCTGCCCGCTCCTTCAACAGATCGAAGTCACCTTTCAGCAAGGCTCCACAGCGGCCCTCCTGCACTTCTGGGTGATCATCAACAAGGCGACCACGTTCTTCGATATCCCGACGCTCAGCCTGGAAGCGCAGCGCTGCAGTAAGGAGTTCAATGTTAGTGTCCTTGCCGCACCAAAGCTGCTGAGTGCTCGAGCCAAGATCGGACAAGGCAGCCATATCGCTATCAAGGCGAATCAGCGTGCGAAGTCGTCGCAGTTCTTCCTTCAATGCATCACCCAGCTGGCCTTGCTCGACCAACTGGAGCCCATCATCGATCCAGTCCGAGTCTGATTGCTGGAGCCGAATGGCCTCTTGAAGTTTGATCGACGTGGAAAGCTTCTCAGCGTCAGACTTAGAACCTTGCCAAACGGCAACGCACTCGTGCCCTGGCTCAAGCTCATCAATAGCGCGGCGCACGGCGCGGATTTCTGCCCAGGTGGCCAAATCTTTACCGTGATCGGCCTCGCCTGCAGTGGTTTGAGTCGGGGCTAGCAAACTCGTAATACGACGCTTTCCGAACCAGGATTTTGGCCAGAACGATTCATCAGCCTCTTTCCACTCACGCAGCAACAGATCGATGTCGAGCGATTCGATCGTATCGCCATAGGTCGCACTGAGCTGCTGCTTGAGCTCTACTATTTGGCCAAGCAGTGCCATCGCCTGAGCAAGCACATCGGTGACACTTTCCGGCCAGGCCGGACTGAGCTCTCCGAGGGTGGTACGACGTTGCTGCAGCAGTTCAATACCCTGCTTCGCATCGGCCACAACGCGAGAAGGCCAGAGCGGCGAAAGCTTAGCGTTGATCTCATGGTGTTGTTCAACCCACGCACAGCCATCGCTTAGCCGTTGAGAAATGGAACGGGCATCAGGGCGCAACGCGAAGCGCCAATCCTGTCCTGCTGCCGCGGGCAGTGCCTGGGAAAGAAGTGACAACCCCTCCAGTACACTCGGGGTGTAGTCCGAAGCAGGAAGCCCAGCTAATTCAACGAACCGATCAGCCGCACGCTGCACATCCAGCACAGCAGGCAATACATCGCGAGCTGCCTGCACCAGCTGTTGCTGCCAATGGGGCGACCATTCCGCCTGGCCTATAGCGGACAACGCATTGCCCACTAAGTGGCTATATCCCACAGCCTGCGCGTTTACTTCAAGACGATCGGCCAACTCACGTAGCTCGAGCATGGCCTTCTGGTCATGCATGTCAGGTGACACCCAACCAACAGGAGCAACAGCTTCATCGCCACCCGAAGTGACGGTGCCAATCGCATCGTAAATGGTGTAACCGTTGCGATGGCGCTGGTGCAGTCGCTCCACGTAAATGTTGAGGCTGTCGCGCAGCGTTGCGAGGCGCTGAGCCTCAACCTCCCATGCAGCGGAATCGACCTGTCCTTTCGCCTCCCAAGCGGACTGCAGCTGGGCCAGCACATCAGTTTTCCGAGCTTTGCTGGAGTGAAGCTCCAGACAGAACTCACCCAAGCCAATCTCGCGCAGGCGACGGTACACGACATCAAGCGCGGCGATCTTCTCTGAGACGAACAGCACGCGACGCCCTTGAGCGATCGACTGAGCGATCATGTTCGAGATCGTCTGGCTTTTGCCCGTACCGGGCGGGCCGATGAGCACGAAGTCTTTGCCCTTGGCTGCCGCCATCACTGCAGCCAACTGAGATGAGTCAGATGGCAGTGGGCAGAAAACATCGGTCGGGCCGTAATCACGATCCAGTGACTCAGCCTCTGGGAATGGTGTGTCCGAAACGAACGAATCGCGTGGGGTATCCAGGAGGTGCTGAACGACAGGGCTCTGCCGCAGATGCTCAGCGTTCTCGGCCAGATCCTTCCACATGAGGTATTTGGCAAACGAAAACATCGACAGTACGACGTCTTCGCTCAACTCCCAGCCTGGGATGTCCTTGATGGCATGTCCGACCTTGTTCCAAATGCCGGCGATATCAAGACCAGAATCGTCCCGAGGCAACTCGTGCTCCAGGGAACCCAAGCCCAACTCAAAGTCCTGCCGAAGCATCTCAATAAGGGTTGGGTTGAAGCGTGGCTCATCATCGTGGAGCACCATGGTGAAACCGGAACGAGCGCTTCTGCGCTCCAGCGTGACCGGAACCAGCACAAGGGGCGCTTTATACTTCTGCCCTGCCCTGTCCTCACGTGTCCAACTCAGGAAGCCAATAGCCAGGAAGAGCGTATTGGAGCCGCCTTCCTGCAGCGCGGTACGAGCACCTCGGTACAGCTCGGTGAGTCGAACATCCATCTCGTTGGATGTCAGCGCAACGAACACCTCTCTGCGCTTAAGTGCATCCTCGGCATGCCGGCGACGAACATCCTCACGCTCGCGTTGCTCGTAGAGAGCGCGTTCCCGCGGATCAGCACCATCCATGAGGTCTGGACGGGTGAGCAGCTTCAGCGACTGACCACTGGCCAATATGTCCTCAAGGGCTCCTGGATCCGGGGACTCCAATTTCAGTGCCCGCTTGCCCATCTTGAAGTTCAGAAGGTTGTTTCGAAGAGAAAGATCCAGAAGCTTGCGCTGCCAGCGGCCCAGACGATCCGCAGGATCGAGCTTGGAAAAGTCATCGACGACCACCTCATGAGCTTCATCAGGCATGTCCAAGCCGTCTTCAACCAGCAGCGGAGCGTTCTCGTCCGGTACTTCCGGAACAACTCGTGGTATCTGAGCCTCGGAGCTCGCCAGGGGTTTGATACGCTGCAGACGTGCGCGGCGTATGTCGAGCAGCATCTCGAAGTCGCTGTCCGAGTCTTCGGCTATCTGTTTCGCTCCGCGCTCGACGGCATAGGAGAAAGACGGAGCAAGGTTCTGAGTAACAAGGGTGGTCTCGAAAAGTATCAGCTCACGTAGCTTTACCCGTTTACGCACTGCGGTCACATCATCCACCAGAGCAGTTGTAAACTCTTCTGGCTTCATCCACAGACCCACGAAGGCATGCCCCCGGGTAAAGACGATCACAGGGTTCAGCCCAATTTGCTCAAGAGCTGCACAGAAAAGCAGAGTGAGATCCATACAGGTCGCCAAACCAGTGTCGGCGATTTGGCTGGGACTGCGCACTTTTTGGCCAGTCTGCTCAAAGCTCGCCGGTGGCAACGCGTAATCAAGCTTCATTCGTGCCACGGCGCCCCAGACTGCTGACGCCAGCTGCCAGACACGCTTCGCACCACCCTCGTAGCCATCGAGCGCCGAAGACTTCTCACTGAGGCGCAGCAATTCAGCCGTCTGCTTCAACAACCGTTCAACTGCCGGATCATTGGGTTGTACGAAAGCGGCAGTCGTATCTGGGATATGACGAAGCCCACCCCACTGGTTACGCGGCAAAAGGTCTACAACCTGCTCCAGGCGAGCAACTTCCTTCCGACCACTTTCGGACGCCTTGTCATCGGCCTCAAGGACAAAGGTAAAAGTGGAAAGCTCCGCCTCTGTAAGGCGACTAAGCAATGGGCCGTCCAAGACCAGATCAAGCCCCGGAATAACTCGAAAGCTGTCAGGTGCGACTTCGTCGATTCGCCAGACCTTGGCCTTGAACACCTCAGGCTCTGAGGTCAATGTCAGGGTCACATTGACGAAGCGTTCTTCGGTCTCGTTCGCGATGCGAAGCTCTCGGATCACGGGAATGGCGTTCTGGAAGTCGGCAAGGTTCAGCTTCGCCACCAACGTGGCCAGAATCTTGACTTCTTTAGGTGGGATTTCTTCTTGAGCAGCGAGGGGCTGAACGATGTCGTCCATGCGCAACCTTCCTTGTCGTGATGCCCAAGGGAGTGCCGGAATTGGCCGGCCAGAGGGCCCCCGCTTGAGCTAATGGCAGGATGATAGCGCTTCCTGCTTCAGTCGTAATGATCCTTTGGTCGTGAAATGCAAGACATTTCCAGGCTTCTCCAATTAAGTCAGCAGCAGTCTTTGGCTAGACCGCAATTAATGCATGACACATCCCATTGAATAGCTATCCGGATACGAATAAATCCAACTGAATTCCTTTCACGCTTACAGCCCATTCCCACACAAAACGTCACACCTTGAGTAGTGGCAAACTAAAATCAATTGTTAGATCATCGGGTTAAGCAAGACAACGCTCGGAACAGATAGACCTGCCGCGTGGCGGCCTCATCCTCGCTCCTTGACTGCTTGCCGTTGCCGGCTTTCGCACGATTGCGAGCAAGCCTGGCCCTCTTGGGATAAGGCGCAGGGGACGTACACGTGGACACCCAACGATCGGAGTACTTACTCAGGCTTCTGTCAAAGGCAGCGTCCCAGTGCGAGTCGGATCGAGGCGCCGCACTGTTGTTGCTCCGAGAGGCCCAGGCACATCTTTGGCGCCTCTCTCCCGGCGAGCCCCTCAGTTCAGCCCTGCAGCTGGAACGTCAATTGTCGCTCCCATTGGAGTCATGGCTTCCAGAGTCCGTACGGTTTGATTACACCGGCCCCCTCCTCGCTTCTGGTATCTCTACCCAGACCTGCAATGAAATGCTCCTCGAGCTCGATGTTCATCAGCTCTGGGAAGAGATCCAGTCGATCGTCCGAGAAGTACGTGACCTGTGCCAAGTGATTTCCAAAGGGGATGAGCTCTACAGGCGCTTCAGACGCTTCCTGATCGAGAACGCCGTAATCGATCCTGTGCGGGCGGCTAGCGTTTTCATCCCGCTTGGCAGGAATCTCGATGACTTTTATGAGCCCATTCCGGAGCACCTTGCTCACAACGGAAAGCTCTATCAGTGCCCAGAATGCCGCTGGCCCATGAACCCACAGCGACGAGAGGTTCAGTGCGACTCTGCCTGGTGCAGAGAGAAAAGTAGCCTGTACCGATGGATGCAAGGACGGCTGATCAATGTTGTTACCGACCAAGTGCTGGAAGGCGAAGCTGCAGGTAAGCGCCACATGCTCAAAAGCGCACTCTGGAAGTACACATTGCTGCCCGGGCTGCTCGAGCTTCAATTGGCCGAGAAACTCTCAAAGCATGGACTCGATGTCACCCTGTGGCCAGACGTAGACCGCTCAGATCTGCGAGTCACCTACGGCGGGATGACGCTCGACATTGATGCGAAGGTCTGGATATCACCGCGTGCCTTGGGCGCCTACTTGGAATCAATGCGACCAACAACGATGCGCTGGTTCGTCATCCCGGATTACCAGCAGGCTCATGTTCCATGGCTCAGAAGTGTATGCCCGGGCTTGCAGATCTTCACCCAAAGCGAATGCATCAAGGAACTGACCACTCGTGCGAACCCTTTCTGACGTCGCAACCACGCTGTTCATGGCACTGGCGGCACGCCACACTGAAGGCACGCCTTGCTTAGCAGATGCAGCTGCACTCATTGCTGGGCGCACCCACAAGTGGAGCACCTGGGACAGCCTCACTGACGAGCAGCAGATCACGATCGCAATGGGGCTTCGGCTCCGACCCTCATCGCTCGCACAGCCGGCGCGGTTCGTCGAAATTGCAGCGATCGTTCTTGCAGACGAGCTATGCCCCTTTGAACTGATTGAACCCGAGAACTTGCGGCCAAAGCTGGCCGAGGGTGATCACTACCGCATCAAAGAGATCTTGGATGTCGACCAGGTTATCCAGGAAAGCTTGGATGCGTTGAAACGTTGGCATCAGCCCCCTGCCATCGCAAAGCTGCCTGAATCCGGCAACCTAGTCTTCAAGTACATCACAGCTGAACGCACCCGTATCTTCAGCATCCCGGCCAACGAGAGGAAGCGACTACCGTCCTCGGGTCAATGCCTCAAGATTTCTGATACGCCAGCGATCTCTGATATCAGCTGGAACTACGAAAATCTCCGATCGATTGCCGAACGACTAGATGCCGCCTCGACGCCGCATACGCAACACTGCGCATCCCTTCATAACATTTGGGGCAACAGCAGCCAGCGATCGGCAAGCTCGGGCAACTTCTATCGTGTGAATGCCGCCACCGGTACTGGCAAGACGGTAGTGATGTCATTGATGGCGCTTGACGCCGCAAGTCGCGGCCACAAAGTCGTAATCGCGGTTCCTGGCTACGTGGAGCTGGACAATACCGTGAGGATCATGCGACTAGCGGCATCAGTCGTAGCGCCAAACCTGAAGGTTGCGCCATTACATTCTCTTTCTCGAACCCATGAGCGCGCGGGCGTACATTTCAAGCAGCGCAATGAGGATCATCCCTACGATTACGCTTGCTTGCTAAACGCCTACTCGACCGAGTTGGAAGCTATGCCGACAGGCTCGGAGCCTTGCTTCAAGCTTCATGTCGTGTCCTCCAAAGGCAATGCGAAGGAGGAGACAAAGCGCTTAAGTCATTGCCCCTTCCTATTCTCTTGTGGTCGGACAAAGATGCTGTCGCAAGCGCTGGATGCTGACGTGATCGTCATCAATCACCATGCCTTGCTGTCCGGCACATCGCGCATACCGCTTAACGATTCAGAACAGTTCCCGGGCCCTCGTAGCTTCATCGAGCTGTTACTACGTATCTCACCCGTGTTCTTGATCGATGAGATCGACGGGCTGCTCAAAACCGCGATCGACACAAGCGCCTTCAGCCTCCAGTTAGGCAACACGGGCGAGGCAAGCCCGCTCGTTCAGCTCTTCACGGCGATTTTCAGCAGACTGAATATTCCAGGCATCGAGGAAAGTAGCCGAATTCGCTTGTCCTTAGCCCTCGGCTTCTGCTGCACCAACGTCGATCAGTTGATGAACCTTCAACAACGCAAGTACTTCGACTGGCCCAAGAAGGAAACAACCTGGGCGGAGGCGGAAGACGGCTACATCATGACCAAGCTGGAGATTGACTTCGAGACGCTAAAGGCGCTGTACAGCAGCGGTAATACCAGCGTCCCGGAGCACCTGCGTAGCTTGCGAGAAAACCTGATCTACTGGCAGACGAATGAGATGGCCAGCAGGCCTGAAAATCAGGCGATGGAGTTGGGTCGATTGCTCACAACACTTGCGGGTAGCGGTCATCTGAAGGCAAAACTGAACACGAAAGACCTGCAGCGCCTCAAAGCAGCACTGATTCTGCGCGGCATTCTGGACAATCTTGAAGTCGCCTTACGGAATCTGCAGATCGAACTGCCCAGCTTTGCCAATGCCGAAGTCCCCTATGCTCAAGAGGTCTACAGCAATCTGAAGGGCCGCGAGCCACTCTCGTTCAGTCCCATCGGCCCACTGCATCGCACCGTCTTTGGATTCAAACGCAAGCCGGCCAGCGAGGCGACATCATCACTGAACGTTGTGGCAATGCGAGGTGACCCCCACGGCACCCTTCTAGCTCTTCCCGAGCTCGCGTCGCTTGGGTATGCCGGCGTCAGACGCATGTTCATGGGTTTCTCGGCCACTGCTTACTTCCCCGGTGCCAGTGCATACGACCTCAAGGCCAAGGACTTCATTGATGTGCCTGACGCCGCAGGCCAAGTTGCATTTGAGAATGTAGGACTCACCACGACGGTTTCAGGTGCACCTTTCTTCGAGCGAAAGGATCGGATCAAGCAACTTGCCGCCGAACTATGGCCTTGGATTGAGAAGCGCCTGAAAGCATTGGCCAAGGATCCAGTCACCGCGGATCGTGCTCGACTGCTCCTGGTTGCCAGCAGCGACGCCGATGCTGAGCTACTGGCAATCACGCTTGCTGGCCTATCTCCCACCCCAACTGTTGGCTGGGTGCGAGGTCGAGCTAGCGAGTACAAGCCCACATTGCTAAACGCTGAACACACGCTGGTGTACGACGATCTTGCGCAGTTCATTGAGGGGGTACACCGGGACAAAACGATTCTGGTCAGCGCCCTCCACCCTATGGCTCGCGGTCACAACATTGTTAACAAAGATGGCCTATCAGCGATCGGTGGCGTGGTGATCTGCGTGCGCCCATTACCTGCCTCCGATAGCCCCGAGAACAACCTTGCGCACATCAGCTACGAAACCTGGAACCGGATGCGTCCCGAGCCCAGCCTCCAGCATGTGCTGCACAAAGAACGTGCTATCGCGAGCTCAATCCTCAACGAGATTCGCACCGCTCCGCCAGCTTTTGGCCAGCAGCCCGCCAACATCCGCCATTACACCATGATGAACATACTGGTGACCCTCACTCAGTTGATCGGGCGTGGCCGGCGCGGCGGCACACCGGTGACCTGCTACTTCGCAGATGCAGCGTTCACCAATGGCCGTACGCCGTGGGCAAAACTGCTCTCGGAGTCCGTCCAAAGACTGAAAAATGAAGGCAGCTGGAATCAGTTTTTCCTGCACCACAACGGCATCGCGAGTGCTATCACGCACTACATTGATCGATCAGCTAAGGAAGCTCGATGAAGAACCTTGACCTGCGCACCAGCCTCTACAGTTTCGACCCGCAAGCCCTCGCGCATGCCTATCGTGCCCAGATCGGAGAGCACTACCTGGCTGCTTGGCAAGTCTTGCAGAACCTGGGGAAAAAGCATCACCCTGGATTGCCTACGAATGCGCTGAAAGAAATGCTGGCCGCAGTCTCGGGCGGGCCCGTTGACGTCAACCTGTTCCCCTACAAAGACAAAGGTGCGTCAGCAATCCTCATGCTGAAGCCCCTGCCCGTCGATACGATCAATCAGATCCTGTATCTCTGGTCGCTCGAAGTGATGCGCATGTGGGACGAGCAGGTTGAGGGACTGGAGGCCAAGCTCGCAGTCACGGAGCTTCATCCCCTGCTACCAGGCGACTTGATCAATTCCGACGGAGTTTCGCCCCTGGCCTACACCGTTGTTCCGTGGCTGATTGGCCAGGCAATGTGCTCGACACCTCTTGAGTCGACCCAGAACGGAAACCCCGATCCCATTCCCAAACTCATTTCCTTGCAGCAAGCCTCCGACGGCTCGCTGATTGCCTGGAACGATCCGATCATGCCCGCGGGTGATCGCAATGCCAGCGCCCTGCATGTCATCGAGCCCAGCCTGAAGCTACTTCGCGACTGTACTGAGCCTTTCATCCAACTGCGCGTGAAGCTAAGCCAGATCATGCCCAACTCGATCGGGCGTAAGCGACACGCTTGGGTGCACACTGGCCAATCGATTGTGAAAGCGGGTATTCGAAGCAAAAAGACTGACACCGGCTGGCAGACTGTTTACGACTTCCCGACCAACAAGCTGCTCGCATTCATGGGCGTTCAGCCTCTGCCCGATCTCATTGAAGGTGATATACCCGTCGACAGTCTCGTTAGGCCAATTTACGTCACACCACCACTCAAGCCCGCCATCGGCTCCGGCCCAGGGCCCCTCTTCCTCGACCAAACTTGCTTCCACCTATTGCGCAACCTCCAGGGCTCGCAGCCGCTGCTCGCTCGTAAGGCCGTTTCCAGTATTCGCGTGGCAAAAAATGTGACGGGCTCAACGCCTGTGAAGGTGCATGCTGCGGTACTGGCAGCACACTCCGAGATCATGCTGCGACTGGTCAGAGCCAGCGAGACCTTGGGCACGGCCATGCCGTTCTTCAAGAAAAACGCGCCTCCAGAAATTCTACTGACGCGCCTAGCTGTCGAAGGCGCAACCTCCATGTTGGAGGGCAGCGCTTCTTCCATTGAACTCGATGGGTGGCTTAGAAACAGCGTCGTCCCCGAAATCAAGAAGCTCGGCACATCAATCCTGATCGTTGAAACCAGTACCGTAGCTGCAGCACTCGATTCAGACAGAGACCCAAAACATTACATCCGCAGGGTACTGGCCGAGCATGGCATCGTGACTCAGTTCATCATGCATGAGGTACCAGACCCGGACAAACCGAAGCCCAAAAAAGAGTCGCGGGACTACAAGGCGCTCAACACTGTCACCGAGGTGATCCGCCTAACGGGTTACTTCCCAACCGCTTTCGTAAAGGCGAAGACCATCCCGACAGGCACAACGATTTTGTCTATTCGCCTGGATCGCATTAACGAAAAGGGTGACATGATCTACCTGCCAGTCATCACCAGGACGGTGGTTGATACTCAGAAATGCGAGGTCTACTGGTTCGTCAAGAACGACCCTAGCCGCGGGCAATGGTATCCGTTCACTGAGGGCGTCGCTGCCATTCATGCCGCGCCTTCGCTGATTAACCCTGAGGCCATCAACAAGCTCGTGACGTGGTCGATGCTGGTGGCCACGGATGAGGCAGACACCCCGCTGATTGTCTGCCTCGATAGCAATTTGCGAACATTCTATCGGGGGCTGAAGGACAGCCCCGACAACGGCCTGCCGCCCGTCCCGGCCAATGCGGCCATTGTGCGAATCAGGGTTGATAACGACATTGCTCAGATGTCCGGCAATCACTCCGAGCACCCTAGCCAGCCCCAGTACATTGGGCAGAAAATCGGCGTCTTCCAGTCACTTCGAAGCCCTGCCGTTTATTACTTCGTATCGCCTTCAAAGATCTACAGCAAGGCTGAAGGCCAGCGTAAAAACACCCGCTATCAGGTCGGTGATTTCTTGTTGGCAGATCCCTGGCAGCAACTCGGCGTTACCGAAATCACCGTCATAGAGCCGGCTTCCTTTGCCTCATCAACCGCGATCGCAGAACAAGTCGCCCTGCTCTGCCGTAACGCGCCCTTGTGGGACGGTCAGCTCAAACTGCCAAGCCCCATGCACCTGGGGGCTCAGATCGCCAACGACCACCCCATCATGGAAATGCGCCGAAAGAGTGATGCCAATCGCCTGGCCGAGAAGGCCTGACCACTCGATATCCGCTAGCCAACCTTGAACTCAAACACTGTGGGAATGATTTGAGATGCCTGCCATCAAGAAAGTGATGCTCCAAAACTTCAAGAAATTCGAGTCGCTTACGCTTGAGTTCGATGCTGGGGTGAATGTACTGATCGGTGACAACGAGACGGGCAAAAGCAGCGTATTGCTTGGCCTCGATCTCGCACTCAGTGCCAGCCGTAGTCACGTTGAAACCATCGGGTACGAGTCATTGTTGGCGCAGTCTGCGGTAAAGGCTTTTCAGCAGGGGCCACGTACGCTCGACCAGTTGCCAGAATTGGTCGTGGAGGTGTTTCTCGAGGAAGGCGATGATCAAGGCTACTACGGTACGCAGAATCTAGCCGGCGCCATGACTGACGGCATTGGGATGAAGATTGCTCCGCTGATCGAGGAATTCGGCACAACGATCCATCAGCTCTTGCAAGACGACCCGGAAGGTTTCCCATACGAATATTACGGCGTGAAGTTCTACACCTTCTCGGGTGGCCCCCATGTCAGCTATCGCCGCCCGGTGAAGCACCTTCTCTTGGACAGCTCTCGTATCGACAGTGAATACGCGGCGAGGGAGTACACCCGCACAGTGTTCAGCTTCAACGCTGAGCCGCCAGAACGTTATAGCCTGGAAAACCGCTACCGTCGCGGCAAGGAAGCTTTTCGCGACAATCAATTGGCCGCACTCAATGCCGACCTGGGCGCCTACCAATTTGGTGTGAGAACCAGTATCCGCTCCAATCTCGAAACCGACCTCGTCATCACCAAAGATGGCATCCCGATCGAGAATCGAGGTAAGGGTGAGCAGTGCTTCATCAAGACCGAGTTCGCGCTGCGCCGGCATGAAGCCAAGGGCGAACTCCATGCCCTCCTCCTGGAAGAACCTGAGAATCACCTCAGCCACACAAAGATGAAGCTACTGGTTGAGCAACTGGCCGCCACGGCAGGAACGCAGCTTTTCATTGCCACTCACAGTAGCCACATCTGTTCGCGACTCGACCTCCGGCATGCACTGCTCTTGGGTAGCGACCAGCAGGCTGGTCGTCTGAAGGCGCTCACCGAGCCGACTGCCAGCTTCTTCATGAAAGCACCGGATAACAATGTCCTGGAGTTCGCGCTCTCCAAGAAGGTCATTCTGGTGGAGGGTGATGCCGAGTTCATCCTGATCGAAGAGCTCTACAAGAAGCACTCCAATGGACGTACGCCACACGCCGATCAGGTGCACATCATTTCGATCGGTGGCACGAGCTTCAAACGGTATCTGGAGCTCGGGAAGCTACTGGGCATCCGAGTCGCAGCGATCCGTGACAATGACGGCGACTACCAGCAGCACTGCGTGGAAAACTACAAAGACAGCCTGTACAAGGGCGCACAGATCTTCGCTGACAGGGATGACGCACGTTCGACGTTCGAGATCGGGTTGTACCAGGACAACAAGGCGGCTTGCGATGAGCTGTTCGCAGCCGGACGTAAGAAGCTGACCGTCCAAGAGTACATGCTGAAAAACAAGGCCGACGCTGCGTTCGAGTTGCTCAGGAAGAAGTCTGCCGCGCTTGTAGCCCCTCAGTACATCAAGGATGCGATCGCATGGATAAACGAGTGATCTTTGCGGTGGCTGGGTCGGGCAAAACGACCCACCTCATCAGCAAGCTCAGCCTTGAGAAGCGCGCCCTGATCATCACCTACACGGAGAACAACTACAGCCATCTGCGCAACAGCATCATCAAGAAGTTCGGCACCCTTCCGTCGAACATCACCGTCATGACGTACTTTGCGTTCTTACACGGTTTCTGCTTCCGACCATTCATGCAGAACGAGATGAACACTAGAGGCCTGAATTTCAGGAGACCGCCGCAGCGTAATTACGCACTGACCGATAGAGAGCGGTACCGTGATCCGAGTGGTCGGCTCTACCACAACCGACTGGCCAAGCTGATCGAGGTCGAGGGATTGCTACCTGGGGTCAAGGCGCGAATCGAGCGTTTTTACGACTCAGTCTACGTTGACGAGGTTCAGGATTTTGCCGGCCATGACTTTAACCTGCTGCTTCAGGTATCAGCCGCTAACACCGAGATGCTGTTCGTAGGTGATTTCTACCAGCACACCTTCGACACCAGTCGCGATGGTTCGGTGAACAGCACCCTGCACGACGACATCACAAAATACGAGAAGCGGTTCGCCAAGGCTAAAATCAAGGTGGACAAAGAGACCCTGAGCAAGAGCTGGCGTTGCGGTACGACAGTTTGCGATTTCATCAGTACCCACCTGCAGATCAAGATTGACTCCCACAAAGGCAGGGTGACCCAGATCATCAAGGTCGAATCTCAGGAGTTTGCAGACCGTCTGCATGCTGAACACGGCATCGTTAAGCTGTTCCAGGAGCAACACTACAAGTACGACTGCTACTCGCAGAACTGGGGGGCCAGTAAGGGCCAGGATCACTACGAGGATGTCTGCGTTGTCTTGGGCATCAAGGCATGGAAACAGTACCTGGATGGCAAGCTTCATGAGGCTGTGGCTCAGACGCGGAACAAGCTTTATGTGGCGTTCTCACGAGCCAGAGGGGAGGTTTATGTTGCGCCGGACAAGCTGTTCAAGGCTTATAAATCATAAGCTGGATTCAGCTGCACATTCGCATCAAAAGCAGGCGTGAGAGCGGGGTCAACGAAGGAGCAACAGAAGCTTGAAAAGCCTTCGATTAACCTCGATCATGCCATTATCAGCTAAAAAAGGAGCGATCGATGGCGGTATTTATGGTGACATGGAACCTGAACAATGAGCGTAGCAATTATGCTCAGGCGCGAACCGCTTTCATCCAACATATAGAACGCTACCAAAATGTCAAAGACCCTGGATTGGAGTCCGTGCGCTGGGTCAGCGTCAATGCGACGGCCGAGCAGGTCTGTACCGACCTTAGAGCCAAGCTCGATGCCAATGACCGTATTTTTGTGACTCAAATTACTGCCAGCACCCATCAAGGGTGGCTTGGAAAAGCCGTTTGGGACTGGATCAACGCACGTCTCTAAAGCATTCCGGAGCGCTTCCCTGTACAAGCGCCCTGAATCATCTCTCATGAATCTCTCGTGCGCGGAAGCGTGGTACGAGCACAACCGCACTCAACAACATCGCTAAAGGAATTATCGAGCAGGTAACTCCCGGGTTCAGGCTATTTCTTACCCGCCTACAACCTTTAGCCAGTGCAATGAAGAGCCACCCGACGGGAATTGCAGAATTCTTGATTAGGCCAATAATTTTGGAAGATGTTGTAGTCCAGTCGTAGAGCTACCTCCCGGGCTTTATTGTCCACTGCCGCCCATGCCGCGCGCATCCGCTCTTCCCAGCTCTGAGCGGCTAGCAATCGGTCTACAACCTCACTAGCCCACCCTTCTCCGCCAAAAATCCCCCGCGCAACGCTAATAGCAGATTGCCCTAATTCCTGACTTACCTGAATAGCTGAATCCAGCATATGATAAAGAAGCCCTAACGCTTGAAATTTCGACAGTTCCTCGCTCTCTTGCCTTTCGATGCTGTGCTTGATGTTCAACTTACCATCGGAAATTTCAAAAAAAATCTTGAACTGCGACATGGCGTGCCCCTTATTATTTTTCTTTCTTATAAGATATCGTTGAGCTCTCGCCTAAACAAGCTTAGCGATGCAAATAAATCTTATCGGATTAGGGCGGCATTCATATCTAAACTCTTACCAGCGCCTCCGCCAAAGATACCTATTGCGCTCACTGAACTGCTTGCCGCACTATGAGGGAGATAGCAACCCATGTCGAAATGAGCACGGCTGGAGCTGCGGATAACAAGGGAGACTACATGGACTATGTGAACCACATGCTGGCTGAGGCCGAGAGCGTATTTGGTGACAAACAAAAAGCTGCCGCATGGCTTTCTAAGCCACGTCCTGCTTTTGGCGGATGGACTGCCTTGGAGCTCGCGCACGATCAGCCAGGACACCAGAAGGTGATGGAAGAACTGAAGCGCCTGGGGCATGGTTACGGCTGCTAGTGCCGGCTAACCCCAGACGCGCTTGAGGCTTAAACTCGATTAACCTAAAGCCTTGATGATTGGGTGCCTTCGGCGCAACTGATTAGTAACCTGCTTAAAGCACCCTGTGACCACAAACACTGTGGCGCACACAGCAACATAGGGGAAAGATTCCCAGAATGTCATACCGTGGATAAGCTCATGAGTGGCCCCCGCAAGCTTCCACATTTCCTTGCCTGCCATGGCCAGGCATCCGGGAATGAGTACCCAGGCACCGAACACCTTGGCTTGTTGGGTTTGGGTGTATCTGAACAGCTCACATAGGGTTTTCACCTTTGCCTCCTTTGGCGCTTAGAAGGCCAGCAGATTGACTCATATTCCGAGCGATGGCGAACCAAAATGGGGGGGCGAAATTCGTTGCCAGCCCCTCTCCGTCGCTTCCAGAAAGGCAACCACGCAGGCCTGACCAGGCATCACGCGAGCGCAGCACATTGCTCGATGCTCCCTAGCCAGGCTCACGCAACGACATGGGCCGTAACGGTCGTTGTGACGCTCGGTTAGTGCTTCAGTGCTTGATAATTTTTGCTTGTTGAATAGCCAATCTAAAATGCCCCCTGCTCCCCTGGAAAATTGAGCGCTTCGTGATTGGTTACGGATACATCCGAGGCAATGAGTTCTCGGCTGGGCTGCCCCTAAACTGGGGATGGCCCCAGTTCTGACCTCGCCTCGGGCATTACGCGGGTAGCCACTAAAGGGCTGGAGGCCCTCAGATCAGTTGAGATGGTGTGCGCTGATCTGATTGAAGCCGAAGAAAGCGTTTGCTCGAACGCTGCAAAGCCGGTCGTGATGGTGGCGGGGGGGATCCTCTAGGCCGAGCATTGGCCAGATAAGCCCTTTCTAAGCTTTTCGCCCATTGACGCTTACCGGATGCGTCTTTCGGAACAGCAGTGTCTAGGCTGGTCGTACATCCACCGCCTCAAGCCCCTGCCTGACGAACCTGAGCCATTGCTGTCTCAGGTAGACTACCTGCCTTCCACCATTAGAAGTAAATGAGCAAACACCAATGCTACATGACGAGCGCAGCGCGCAGCTCAGCGCCACCCTCTATGACATCACGATCATCGAGATCACCTGCAGATCAATTTCACCCGAATCGCTCGCGCAGGAGATCGATGCCTTCTTTTTTGATTTTATTGATGATCAATCCAGCTCCGACGCGATGATTGATCTGTCGAGATTACCTTCGGAGCACGCCCAAGCCCTCTTTGATGCCTTCATGGCCGTATCCCAAGAGCGCGGCTATCGGTTCGGAATTGCATACCTAGGCTGTCTGTCAGACTACGAGGGATGGTGTGTTCCTCTTGATCACTATCCCCTAAGACAATTTGCTCAGCATCTCCTGGGCGCTATGGACTCTGACGCCCTTCACCCAGAGCTTCGCGATTTCAAGTTCGCTGCAGATTTGGGTCTGTAACGATCTGAACGGCACAACGACCCTTTCACTCTACGTTCATCAGCCGACTTTTTCTTGAGGTTTTTTGAGGGGCTCAGCAAGGAACAGGCGCAATGGTAAGCCGGGTCGCCAACGAACAACAGTTCAGGTGCTGAGTGCAAAACAAGGGGGGGGGGGTACGAGACTATGCGGGGAGTCCAGGAAATCTGCGGCCTGCAAAGCATGCAGTCGAAATCTCTCTCATTCCAAAGCGCGCAGCAAGCGGCAGTAGCGTGCAGCTAGTGAAATGCACCCTTGGCCTTCCGAGGCGCAGGCCGTGCCTAGGTCTGCAGGGAATACAAGAAATGATCGGCCATAAAAAAGGGCCTAGATCGCTCTAAGCCCTGATTTTACTGAGTTTGGCGGGAAACCAGGGATTCGAACCCTGGGTACGCTATTAACGTACGCCGGTTTTCAAGACCGGTGCATTCAACCACTCTGCCAATTTCCCGATGCATGCACGGCTGATGAAGGTGTAGTGTGCAGCTGGGAACCACCTTAGATAAGAACTCTAGGATAGTTGCCCATCGACGGTTTTCAAGACCGTTGCCTTAAACCACTCGGCCACGCTTCCAGCTGCTTTGCGGCCGCCATAATACCGGAATGAAACACGCTGTCAAACTCTCTGTGTCGCGGGTTGCAGGAGCTCTGGTAGACTCCTACCATCTTCGACGTTTCATATCACAGGTTCACCAAGGAGTGTCGCCATGCGCGAACAGGATTATGCCGTACACCACGGCCAGCAGGTCGAGCAGCAGGAGATCAGCAAGGTCCTGCGCAACACGTACAGCCTGCTGGCACTTACCCTCGCATTCAGCGGCCTGATGGCCTTCATCTCACAACAGATGCGGTTCGCCTACCCGAACGTGTTCGTCGTGCTGATCGGCTTCTATGGCTTGTTCTTCCTCACCGCCAAGCTGCGCGACTCGGTATGGGGCCTGGTCTCCACCTTCGCCCTCACCGGCTTCATGGGCTTCATTCTCGGCCCTATCCTCAATCGCTACCTGGGCATGAGCGGCGGCGCCGAAGTGGTCAGTTCGGCCTTTGCCATGACGGCGCTGGTGTTCGGTGGCCTGTCTGCCTACGTGCTGATCACCCGCAAGGACATGAGCTTCCTCAGCGGCTTCATCACCGCAGGCTTCTTCGTCCTGCTGGGTGCGGTCGTGGCCAGCTTCTTCTTCCAGATCAGCGGCCTGCAACTGGCCATCAGCGCCGGCTTCGTGCTGTTCTCGTCGGTATGCATCCTGTTCCAGACCAGCGCCATCATCCACGGTGGTGAACGCAACTACATCATGGCGACCATCAGCTTGTACGTTTCGATCTACAATCTGTTCATCAGCCTGCTGCAGCTGTTCGGCATCATGGGTCGTGACGACTGATCCAACGTGTGTCCAAAGAAGCCCGCTTACGCGGGCTTTTTTGTGCCTGCGTTTTTTATCGAACATGCACGGTTTGAAAGCGGTACAGCGCCCATACTTATTGACCTAAAAGTCAGGTAACAAAGGCGATGATCGTCGAACAGGCGGCTAACCGGTATTCCCCTACCGCATTCCCTATTCTGCCCGTAGAATGCGCTCCTTTTTTATAGACGGGCAGCGCTGCGCAATGAGCTCACAGGAACACAGCCCAGGTGCAACAGCGCCTGACAACGAACTGGTACTGGGTCTGGAAGACAAGCCACGGCTGCTCATCGGCTTGCTGGCAGCGCTGCAACACCTGCTGGCGATCATTGTGCCGATCGTCACCCCTGGCCTGCTGATCTGCCAGGCGTTGGGCGTCTCTGCCCGGGATACCAACCTGATCGTGTCCATGTCTCTGGTCATCTCCGGCATCGCCACCTTCATCCAGTGCAAACGCTTCGGCCCTTTCGGTGCCGGCTTGCTGATCGTGCAAGGCACCAGCTTCAACTTCGTCGGCCCGCTGATTGCTGGCGGGGCCTTGATGGTTAAGCAAGGCACGCCTGTGGAAGGCGTCATGGCCGCCATTTTCGGCGTGGTCATCGCAGGCTCTTTCGTCGAGATGGGCGTGTCTCGCATCCTGCCCTTCGTCAAACGGCTGATCACCCCGCTGGTGACCGGCATCGTGGTGCTGATGATTGGCCTGACCCTGATCAAGGTCGGCCTGATCAGCATGGGCGGTGGTTTTGGCGCCATGGCCAACGGGACCTTTGCCAACGGCGAGAACCTGCTGCTGTCAGGCGTGGTACTGGCGATCATCGTCATCCTCAACCGCATACCGGTGGTCTGGCTGCGCAGTTGCGCCATCGTCATCGCGCTGGCGGCGGGCTATGCCCTGGCCGGCTATCTGGGCCGCCTGGACTTCACCGGCATGCACGAGGCGGCGCTGTTCCAAGTGCCGACACCCTTGCACTTTGGCCTCGGTTTTTCCTGGGCACTGTTCATCCCGATGCTGGTGATCTACCTGGTGACCTCTCTGGAGGCCATCGGTGATGTAACCGCCACCAGCAAGGTCTCGCGCCAGCCCGTGGAAGGCCCGGTATGGATGCAGCGCATCAAGGGTGGCGTGCTGGTCAACGGCGCCAACTCACTGCTGGCTGGCGTGTTCAATACGTTCCCAAGCTCGATCTTCGCCCAGAATAACGGCGTCATTCAGCTGACCGGTATCGCCAGCCGTCACATCGGCGTATGGATCGCGGGGATGCTGATACTGCTGGGCTTGTTCCCAAGCGTTGCCGGGGTGATTCAGGCGGTTCCAGAGCCTGTGCTGGGCGGCGCGGCCATGGTCATGTTCGGCGCAGTGGCAGCCTCGGGTATCAATATCCTGGCCAGCACCCGGCTCGATCGCCGCGCCTTGTTGATCATCGCCGTATCGCTGGCCTTGGGCCTGGGCGTGGCGCAGGTACCCGAATTCCTTGCCCATATGCCAGCGGCGATTCGCAACGTGATGGAGTCAGGAGTTGCTACCGGAGGCATCTGTGCCTTGGTACTCAACTGGTTCCTGCCCGAGGGCCAGGCAAAGGCCTGAATACCACGGGCCTGCAGCAGTCAGGCCTTTTTGTTTATCATGGCGCGATTCAATAGCACGAGTTCGCCATGAAATTTGCTATCGCGGTGTTTTCCCCCGCACAGGCACCCGCTTCCCGCCGGGCGCTGCGCTTCGCCGAGGCAGCGCTGGCTGCGGGGCACGGCATCACCCGCTTGTTCTTCTACCAGGACGGGGTGCACAGTGCATCGTCCAACGTGGTAGCCCCTCAGGACGAACAGGACATTGCGCAGCAATGGCGCACGTTCGTTCAGGCCAATCAGCTCGATGCAGTGGTGTGCATCGCCGCCGCCCTGCGTCGTGGCGTACTGGACGAACGCGAAGCCAGCCGCTATCAACGCCCTGCCGTGAATCTGCAGCAACCCTGGGAACTGTCCGGGCTTGGTCAGTTGCATGAAGCGGCGCAAACGGCCGACCGGCTGATCTGCTTTGGAGGCGACTGAATGGCCAAGTCCATGTTGATCATCAGTCGCAGGGCGCCCTGGAGCGGGCTGTCTGCCCGCGAAGCGCTGGATATCGTCCTGGCCGGCGGCGCCTTCGATCTGCCGCTGGGCGTGCTGTTCCTGGACGATGGCGTGTTCCAGCTGGCCTGCGACCAGCACCCCGCCGCCCTCGAGCAAAAAAACCTGGCTGCCAACCTGCAGGCACTGCCCATGTTCGGCGTAGACGCGTTGTACGTCTGTGGCCATAGCCTGGCTCGGCGCGGCATGACGCACGCAAGCCTTGGCCTGCCGGTAGAGGTACTTGACGATGCGCAGCTTGCGGCTTTGATCGCACAGTTCGACGAAGTGGTGACGCTCTGATGACAACCTTGCATGTGATAGCCCACTCCCCGTTTGGTGACGAACGCCTTCACAGCTGCCTGCGCTTGCTCGGCAGCGAAGACGCCGTGCTGCTGTGTGGCGATGCGGTCTACGCCCTGCTCCCAGGCAGCGAGCCGTTGCGTTTGCTGGAGCAGGCCCAGTTAATCGGTCGCCTTTATGCACTGGAAGAAGACATTCACGCCAGGGCCATTGCGTCCTCGCTGGCAACGACGGTCGACTACCCAGGCTTCGTTGCGCTGTCCCTGCACCATGACAAGGTCAACAGCTGGTTATGAACACACTCGATATCGAAGGCAAGGCCATTGCCCTGGACAAGGACGGCTTTCTGGTCAACCTTGAGGATTGGTCACCGGCCACCGCGCAAGGCTTGGCTACCCGCGAAGGCATTGACCTGACGCCTGACCACTGGGAAATCCTGTCATTGCTGCGCGCGTTCTATCTGGAGTATCAGCTCTCGCCCGCCACGCGTCCGCTGATCAAATACGCAGCGCTCAACCTGGGCCCGGAAAAGGGCAATAGCGCCCATCTCAATCGCCTGTTCAATGGCACTCCCGCCAAACTTGCCGCCAAACTGGCGGGCCTGCCCAAGCCGACCAATTGCATATGACCAGCCTACGCCCGCTTACCCTGGAAACCCCCGCTGAACACCCCTTCGCCGAGTACGTGCGCATCCTCGGCAAAGGCAAGCGTGGCGCGCGCGGCCTGACACGCGAAGAAGCCCGCGCCGCCATGACTTTGCTGCTTGAGGGTAAAGTCGAAGACGCGCAGCTGGGCGCCTTTCTCATGCTGCTACGGCACAAGGAAGAAAGCGCAGAAGAGCTCGCCGGCTTCACCGAAGCGCTGCGCGCGCACTTGCAAGCGCCTGCCATGGCCGTGGACATCGACTGGCCGAGCTATGCCGGCAAGAAGCGCCATCTGCCCTGGTACCTGTTGGCCGCCAAGTGCCTGGCCGGCAATGGGGTGCGTATCCTGATGCACGGTGGCGGTGCGCACACCGCAGGCCGCCTGTACAGCGAGCAACTGCTCGCGCTGCTGCACATACCTCTGTGCCGCGGTTGGCAGGCCGTCAGTGAGGCCCTGGACCAGCACCACCTGGCCTTTTTCCCACTGCAGGACTGGGCGCCTGAACTTCAGCGCATGATCGACCTGCGGAACATTCTGGGCCTGCGCTCGCCGATCCACTCCCTCGCACGGGTGCTGAACCCGCTCGGCGCACGCTGTGGCCTGCAGAGCATCTTCCACCCGGGTTACCAGGCCGTACACCGCGAGGCCAGTCGCTTGTTGGGCGATCATGCGATCGTGATCAAGGGTGATGGCGGCGAAATCGAGGTGAACCCGGATGTGCTCAGCCATCTCTACGGCACCACTGACGGCAAAGCCTGGGACGAAGAATGGCCTGCCCTGAGCGAGCGGCGCCACGTCAAGCCGGCAGCGCTTGAGCCTGAGCACATGCTGGCCTTTTGGCGTGGTGAGGTTGAAGACAGCTATGCCCAAAAAGCAGTGCTAGCCACCATGGCGCTGGCGCTTCGTGGGTTGGGGCAAGACCGCGAGCAGGCGTTTGCCCGTGCGCAAGCGTGGTGGGCTGATCGCAATCGATCGATTTAACCGATCATACCGCCCCACTCTTTGCGCTATTGCTTCGAACGTCTTTCTCTAGACTGGGCTCCAAAGACAAATCGCTTTTGTTAAGGAGCTCATCATGGGCCTGTTGGTCGACGGTCGCTGGCATGACCAGTGGTACGAAAATGGCAAGGATGGCGCGTTCAAGCGTGAGGACTCACAGCGGCGCAACCCATTGCCTTCCGCTGAGCCGGGGCGTTACCACCTGTACGTTTCGCTGGCCTGCCCCTGGGCTCATCGCACTCTGATCATGCGCGCGCTCAAAGGCCTCGAGCCGCTGATCGACGTGTCGGTGGTCAGCTGGTTGATGCAAGGTGACGGCTGGACCTTCGACCGCCAGAACGGCTCTTCGGGCGATCACCTCGACGGGCTCCAGTACCTGCACCAGCGCTACACCCAGGACGACCCTCATTACACCGGGCGCGTGACCGTACCGGTGCTGTGGGACAAACAAGAGAACCGCATCGTCAACAACGAGTCGGCGCAGATCGTGCGGATCTTCAACCATGACTTCAATTCGCTGACCGGCAACCTGCTCGACTTCTACCCGCAACCGTTGCGAGCGGACATCGACGCCTTGAACGAACGCATCTACCCGGCCATCAACAACGGCGTTTACCGCGCAGGCTTTGCGACGACACAGCAGGCCTACGAAGCGGCCTTCGACGAGGTGTTCAGCGAATGGGATCACCTCGAAGATGTGCTTAGCCGACACCGCTACCTGGCAGGCGAGTACCTCACCGAGGCCGACGTACGCCTGTTCACCACGGCGGTGCGCTTCGATGCCGTTTACCACGGCCATTTCAAGTGCAACCTGCGCCGTCTGAGCGACTACCCCAACCTGACCCACTGGCTGCGCGAGTTGTATCAATGGCCAGGGGTAGCCGACACGGTGAACATGCAGCACATCCAGAACCACTACTACCTCAGCCATACCACCATCAACCCCAATGGCATCGTGCCAAAGGGGCCGCTGCTGGACTTCAGGCTGCCCCATGATCGCGCACGCTTGCCCGGCAAGGGTATATGGGGTGGGAGCTGAACTAGCCTGTGCCCTGCCCAGACCGAATCAGTCGCGCATGAACCCGCCATCGACGTCCATGATCTCGCCGGTCACGAACCCGGCCTCCCGCGAGGCCAGGAAGCATACGGCGGCGGCGATGTCGCGGGGCGTGCCGGCGCGGCCAAGCGGCATCTGTGCGAGCACTTCTGCCCTGGCCTGAGGCGCCAGCGCGCTTGTCATCTCGGTGTCGGTCAGTGCCGGCGACACCGCGTTGACGGTGATGGCATAGGGGCCGGCTTCTCGCGCCAGTCCTTTGGTCAAGGCGATCACCGCGCCTTTGGCCGCCGCGTAGCAGCTATTACCCAGCAAGCCACCCCCACGCTTACCTGCCACCGATGCGATATTGATGATGCGCCCGCTTTGGCGCGCTATCATGCCCGGCAGCACGGCCTTGGCGCAGAAAAACACGCTGTTCAGGTCAATGGCCATCACCCGGTTCCATTCCGCGGTGGTGACCTCCAGCAAAGGGCCAGTCGAGACGATGCCTGCGTTGTTGACCAGGATGTCGACCCCTCCCAACAAGGCTTCCACCTGGTTCACCATGGCCTGAACCTGAACCTCATCGGCAACATCCGCTCCCACGCCAACCGCCTCGATCCCGGCTTCTCGCAACCGAGCCGCAGCCGCCTCGGCCGCCTCGGCATCCAAATCGCACACCCCTACTCGGGCACCGGCCTGGCCCAGTGCCGTGGCGATCGCATGACCAATGCCACGGGCGGCGCCCGTTACCAGGGCCGTGCGGCCGGTCAGGGTGAAATTGAGTGCAGCATGCACAACGGGAGTGCTCATGGTCGTCATCCATCGAAAATGGCCGCAGCCAGGCGCGCCTGCTCATTGGCAGCAGGCGGTCGTCTAAGGTGCTGGAGGGTCAGGGCATCACGCGGTGCCGCAGGCGCCGAGCGCCAACTGCTCCTTGAGCGGGGGAATGTCCAGCCGGCGCATTACCCGGTACAACGAAGGCCGGCAGATCCCCAGAGCGCGGGCCGCCGCCGACATGTTCCAGCGGCAGCTCTGCAAGGCCTGTAACACCTCACTGCGCTCATCGCCTGAAGGCGCCGCCCGGCGGATGGGCGTGATGTTGGCAGGCAACGCAGCCGGGGTCTGGCACTGCTCGATGAAGTCCAGCGGCAGATCGCTGCGCAGCATGCGCGGGCCTTCCATCACGGCGCAGGCGTAACGCACGACCGCCCGCATCTGGCGCAGATTCCCCGGCCAGGAGTGGGCCATCAGCAAGCTCCACACCTGCGCCAGTACCTGGCGTGGATCACAGCCTGGCAATTCATGGGTCACCATGTTGCACAACAGCTCGCCACGGTCCTGGCGCTCGCGCAGCGGCGGTAACTGCACCACGCCCGTGGCGATGCGATAGAACAGGTCCTCGCGGAAACTGCCCTCGGCAACCCGTGCCGAGAGGTCCTGGTGCGTCGCGCAGACCAGCGCAAAGTTGACTGGGATGCTGCGCTCGGCACCCAGGGGCGTTACCTCACGTTCGGCAATCACCCGTAGCAGGCGCGTCTGTTGTTCCAGAGGCATGTCGCCGATTTCATCGAGAAATAGCACGCCGCCATCGGCTTGCTGAACCTTGCCTTTCTTGCCGCCCGGTAAAGCACCCGAGAACGCCCCGCGGCTATAGCCGAACAGCTCGCTTTCGATGAGGGTTTCGGGAATGGACGCGCAATTGAGCGCCACCAGTTGTGCACCGCGGCGTTGACTGTGCGCGTGCAGGGCGCGGGCGAGAATTTCCTTGCCGGTACCGGTCTCCCCGCGGATCAGTACGGCAATGCCACGCTCTATCAGCCGCAAGGCCCGGTTAAAGGCCTGACGCACCACAGGGTCACTGTCTTGAGCGATGTTGCACGCCTCCACGACGGGTTGGAGCGCACGAACGGCAGGGTTACAAGCGGTCATTAGCGTCACCTTTTTCTTGTTCTATAGCTTTTGACTATGTCGACTGGCGGGCTTGTGACGCCGCCTCGGCCGAATGACGTTGCACGGTTCACATTAGGGAGGCGCAGTTATATTTTCCAATACATAATCATGCATCGACTGATACCTTTGAGAGCATCATGATTGAGCTCAGGCATCTGCAGTACTTCCGCACGCTGGCCGAAACCCTTCACTTCGGCCGAGCGGCCGAGCGCCTGCATATTTCACAGCCACCGCTGTCGCGGCAAATTGCGCTTCTGGAGGAAGAGCTTGGGGTCAAGCTGTTCGACCGCTCCCGGCGCAGGGTCGAGCTGACGGAGGCCGGCCAGCGCTTCTACCTCGATACCGGCACGGTGTTCGCAGCCTTCGAGCAAGCCAAGCGCAATGCACTGGCCGCCGCGCGCGGTGCGGCGGGGGCACTTTCCGTGGGGTTCATGATGTCCACCGCTTACAGCATCACACCGGCGATCACCCGCCGTTATGCCGCGCTGTTCCCCCAGGTGAACTTGAAGTTGACCGAGACGCTGCCATTGGACCTGGCCCAGGACATTACCAGTGGCAACAAGGATGTAGCGATCATGTACCGGCCTCAGGACTGCACAGGCCTGGAAACCGTCACGCTGTACCGCGAGGAAATGACCCTGGTACTGCCGCCCGGCCACCGCCTGGCCGAGCAAACCGTCGTGGAGCCACGTGAGCTTGCCGGTGAAACCTTCATCATCGTGCCACGGCGTATTGCCCCTGCCCTGCATGACATGATCTGCAACTACTGCCTACAGCATGGAGTCACCCCCAACATCGGCCTTGAGATCAACATGCAGCAGACCATCGTCAACCTGGTGGGCGAAGGCCTGGGGGTGGCGATGGTCCCCCGGTCGATGCGCAACATGCGCCTGGCCAGTACCAGCTTCAGGCCCCTGCGCGAAGCACCGGTGATCGAAGTGGTGGCCGTGTGGAAGGCCGACAATCACAACCCCTGCATCGCCACCTTCGTCGAAACGGCCTTGCAAGCCGGGGAACAGGCGACCCGAGAGGATGAGGCGCAACGCGGTTCAGAGCAGTGAGTATCTGGTCTGGAGGCCGGCGACCGGCCATGTGGGGCTGAAATCCTGGGGCCGCTGTGCGGCCCATCGCGGCGCGAGGCCGCTCCCACAGGTATTTGAGCTGCGCCCCAAATGTTGGACATCCGTCCACTTTTAGGGCGCAGCTCAATTGCTCACCCTCGATACTTTGCTCTCTGTGGGAGCGGCCTCGCGCCGCGATGGGCTGCACAGCAGCCCTAGAATTTCGGCGTTCACACCGGTCCAAACCCGTTTACCGCTACGACCCCGCCACCTCTCCCACGCTGCCCCCGCTTAAATCTCCAGAATCCCGGACGCCATGAACCCCCCATCCACCGGGATCACATGCCCACTGATGTAAGACGCATCATCGGACGCAAGAAACGCCACCGCCCCCGCCATCTCCGCCGGTGTGCCGTAACGGCGCAAAGGCACCGCACGGGCATAGGATTCGCGTGTCGCCGCAGAATGCAGTGCCTGTGTCAAAGGCGTGTCCACCGGGCCCGGGGCAATGCCGTTGACCGTGATGCCATGTTCGGCCAGCTCGATCGCCATCTGCCGAGTCAGGCCGATCACCGCTGCCTTCGACGTGCCATACGCAGTGCGCCCCATGCTCGCCCGCATGCCGCTGATGGAGGCAACGTTGATGATGCGCCCCCACCCGTGCTCGCGCATCACGTGCGCAGCCTGCTGGCTGCACAGCAGTGTGCCGGTCAGGTTGACGTTCATCAGCCGCTGCCAGCCTTCCAGGTCCGTGTCCAGAAACGACTGGGTGCGGGCGATACCGGCATTGTTGACCAGTACATCACAGCGTCCACAGCGTGCACGCAGCTCATCGAACAACGCCGTGATCGACGCTGCGTCACCAATGTCGATCGCCAGTGCCAAGGCATCGATGCCCTGCTCACGCAACCCCTCCACCCTGAGTTCGGCAGCCTGCAGGTCGATGTCGGCCACCACTACCGTGTGGCCATCATGCCCCAGGCGTTCGGCGATGGCCGCGCCGATCCCCATGGCCGCACCTGTGACCAGCGCCACGCGGCCCACGGCAGTTGCAGGCAAAGTCTTTTTTGCAAGTTGGCTCATGTCAGCGCTCTCTTAAAGGAAACCGATAGAAATCCATGGGAAACAGGCAACGATCACCAACGCCACCAGCAATGCCCCGAGGTACCCCCAGACGCGGCGAATGACATGATCGGACGACGTCTTGCTGATGGCGCAGGCAGCGTAGAAACCCACACCCAAGGGCGGTGCGAACAACCCGATGCCCATGGCCAGGATCACGACCATGGCGTAGTGCACCGGGTGAATGCCGAGCATTTCGGCCAGGGGGAACATCAGCGGGCCGAACAGCACGATGGCCGGGATACCCTCCAACACACTGCCCAGAATCAGGAAGGTGAGGATGGTGACCACCATGAAGCCCATCACCCCGCCTGGTATCTCCTCGATCAGTTCCACCAGCGACTGCGAGAAGCCCGACTGCGTCAGCGCCCAGGCCATCGCCGAGGCCATGCCGATGATCAGCAGGATCGCCCCGGACAAAGCCGCCGCTTCCAGCAACATCGGGTACAACCGGCGCCATTCGATATGGCGCATGAACAGGTGCATCACCAGCCCCACCAGCACCACGTAGGCCACACCAATGGTCGAGACCTCGGTAGCGGTGGCCGCCCCTTCCAGCACCGCCACCCGGATCAGCAACGGCAGCGCCAGGGCCGGCAGGGCAATCAGGAACGTCTTGGCCACGCGGGACAAAGGTGCCCGCGCAATCGCCGGCGCCTCGTCCTTGCGCGAGCGCCACCAGCACACCACCGCAATGGCCAGGGTGGCCACCACCGCAGGCATCAACCCGCCGATGAAAAGCGCCGTGATCGACACGCTGCACACCGCACCGATGGTGATCAGCACCAGGCTCGGCGGTATGGTCTCGGTCATCGCCCCCGTGGCCGACAACAGCGCTGCCAGCTCTTCAGGCTTTGAGCCGCGCCGCTTCATTTCAGGAAACAACGCCGGGGCCACTGCGGCCATGTCGGCAACCTTCGACCCTGAAATACCCGACACCAGGAACATCGCCCCCAACAGCACATACTGCAGACCGCCACGCACGTGCCCCAGCAGCGAAGCCATGAAATCGATCAGCGTGCGGGCCATGCCCGACAATTGCAGCACCACACCCAGCAACACGAACAGCGGCACGGCCAGCAGGACCATGTGGGACATGCCCTCGTCCATGCGGCCGACCACGATCGACAGGGGCGCGTGGGTCGCCAGGGCCAGGTAGGCCATGGTCGCCGTGCCGAACGCAAAGGCGATAGGGATGCCGCCAAACACGCAGGCGCCCAGCAGCACCAGGAAGAACACCACCAGGTTGTAATTGCCCATCGCTGCCAGTATGGGCTGCGCCAGCCACAAGGCCGCGGCCACCGTGGCCACCACCGCCAGCCCGGCCATGAACTGGCGCACGGTCGAATAACGGGCCATACGCGCGACGGCCGCCAGCAGCATCAGCACAGCCCCTACCGGCAGCGCTGCAGCACGCACGCCGTCGGGAATCCCCAGCGCCGGTGTGGTGATCCACATCTGTTCATGGGAATGCTGCATGGCCGGCGAGATGATCATCGCCACGAACAGGCAGACGATCAGCGCCGACAAGGTTTCGCTGAATCCGCGCCAAGCCTGCGGCAGCTTGTTGACCAGCGCCGACATGCGCATGTGCTCGCCACGGTCCAACGCCAGCACCGCGCCGAACATGGCCAGCCAGATGAACAGTGACGAGGCCAGTTCGTCGGACCAGACCAACGGGCTATGCAGCACGTAGCGGGCAATCACGCCGGCCAGCAGCACGAAGGTCTCGATCACCATCAGGGCAACCGCGATCACGCCCACTAGGCGCATGGCCCACTGGTTGAGGCAGATGAGCACCCGGGCCGGCAGGCGCTGCGAAACGGTGGAGGCCGGTAGCGCTGGCGCGCGCATCACGCCAGCTTCCCGGCGTATTGCTCAAGGATGCCCCAGGCCTGGTCGCCGAACTTGTCGTGCCACTGGGCGTAGTAATTAGCACTGCGCAGCTTGTCGCGAAACGGATCGGCAGGCGCCTCGACCAGTTCCAGGCCTTGCCCTTTCAAGGTATCGCGGGTACTGCCCTCGAGCTTGGCCAGGTCCTGGCGTTGACCCATCACCGCCGCGTCGATGTGCTTGCGCAGGATCGCCTGCATATCCGCCGGCAGGCGCCCGATCGAGGCACTGTTGCCGAGCATCCAGAAGCCATCCCACACGTGATTGGTCAGCGAGCAGTACTTCTGCACTTCATACAGCTTGGCCGTCGACACCAGGGTCATGGGGTTCTCCTGCCCTTCGACGATGCGGGTCTGCAAGGCCGAATACACCTCGGCGAAGTTGATACTGGTCGGCGCAGCATCCAGGACGCGGAAGATCGACATGATGATCGGGCTAGGCGGAACACGCAGCTTCATGCCGCGCAGGTCGTCCGGGCTTGCGACCGGCCGGGTGCTGGTGGTGGTGACGCGAAAGCCGTTGTCCCACATGTGGTCGAATGCGAACAGGGTGCCGGTCTTGGCGATCTCCGCACGCACATGCTCGCCCAAGGCACCGTCCATGGCGCTCCACACTTGCTGGTAGTCCTTGAACGCAAAGCCCACAGCGCTGATCTGCACCGATGGAACCAGGGTGCCCAGGATCACGGGCGAGAGGGAAAACAGATCGACCGCACCGGAGCGCACCTGAGCAAGGGTATCGGTGTCGCTGCCCAGCTGGCTGCTTGGAAACACCTGCACCACCAACGCGCCGTTGGTCTCCTCCTTGATGGCCTTGGCCATGGCCCGAGCACGCACGTTCATGGGGTGGCTGATGGGCAGGTTGTTGGCAAACTTGAGTTTGAAGTCGGCAGCCCGGGCGCCAGTGCTATACAGGCCCAGGCCGGCAGCGGCGACGGCGGCCGATGCCAGGGAGGCCGTCTTGATGAAGGAACGGCGGGTGAAATCGCTCATGAAGCTCTCCTGACCTATTTGTTCTTATTGATCGAGTGGGATACGGCGATGGTGCAGATGACATTGCAATTGAGGTGCCACACTCAAGCGGGTGCACGGGATAGCGTAGTGGGCATCCACAAAGCGCGCTTAACTGACTGATTTTGAAGTGCTAAATAAAATCTCCTGGGGCGTGGTGCTGCGCCAATGGGCATTTCGGGCCTGCTTGAGGGTGTAACAGGTGTCTCTCTTGAGTGTCGCCTGCCACGTCAATGCGACACCTGTAGCACGTGTTCGCTACCCGCAACCACCGTCGAACGTGCCACGAATGCGCATGGCAGAGCGCTTGCCGCAGGCCTGGCACCGTTCTTGCCATCGACCTCGCCAACCCCGAGCGAGGATTACTCTCATGCATTCACCCCTCATCAACGGCTGGTACCACGCCCCCTTCGGCAAGTTTCCCGACATCGACCCCGAGCGCATGATGGCTGACGCGGCCCTGGGCGCCCTCGACCACGCAGGGCTCGATGCGCAGCAGATCGATTCGGTACACGTAGGCCACTTCAATGCAGGGTTTCTCTACCAGGACTTTCCATCCGCGCTGCTCGCCAATCACTTGCCAGCGCTGCGTTTCACCCCGGCCGTGCGCGTGGAGAACGCCTGTTCCACCGGTTCGGCAGCCATTCACTCGGCCTTGCACGCCGTACTGAGCGGACAATCGCGCCATGCCCTGGTGGTGGGTTTTGAAAAAATGAACAGCCTGCCTACCGCCGAGGTGGGCAAGATCCTGCTCAAATGTTGCTACACCCCCGAAGAAGCCAACATCGAGAACGGCTTTGCCGGGGTGTTCGGCAACATCGCCAGCGCCTACTTCGAACGCTACGGTGATCAGTCCGATGCACTGGCCATGATCGCCGCCAAGAACCACGCCAACGGCGCACTCAACCCGTATGCGCACATGCGCCGCGACGTGGGCTACGACTTCTGCCGCACACCTTCGGACAAGAACCCCTTCGTGGCGGGCCCCCTCAAGCGCAGTGACTGCTCGCTGATCAGCGACGGCGCGGCCGCCCTGGTGATCAGCCGGGGCGATCAACCGACCGGGGGCGGTCAAGCCGTTCGTTTTCGCGCGGCCGTCCAGGTCAACGACTACCTGCCATTGTCACGGCGCGACCCCACGGTCTTCGAAGGCGCTGCACGGGCCTGGCAGCAGGCGCTGAGCCAGGCGCGCCTCACACTGGACGACCTGTCCCTGGTGGAGACCCATGACTGCTTCACCATTGCCGAGCTGCTCGAATACGAGGCCATGGGCCTGGCCGAGCGCGGTCAAGGCGCACGGGTGATCGCCGAGGGCGTGAGCCGCAAGGACGGCAGGCTCCCGATAAACCCCTCCGGTGGCCTCAAGTCCAAGGGCCACCCCATTGGTGCGACCGGGGTCTCGATGCACGTGATGGCGGCCATGCAGCTCACCGGCCAGGCCGGCGACATGCAACTGCCGCGCGCAGACCGGGCTGGCGTGTTCAACATGGGCGGGGCGGCCGTGACCAACTACGTGAGCATTCTGGAGAGCGTACGATGAACGGAATCGACAATGTCATGAACCTGGGGGAGCTGCTGGGCCAGGTGGCTCGGCGTTTGCCTGACCTGCCGGGCTTCATTCGCGGCGAGCAACAGGTGTCCTGGCGTCAACTGCTGCACCGTGTAGACAGCGTCGCTGCCGCGCTGCGTGCACGCGGCCTGGGCAAGGGCGACCGCTTGCTGGTGCACTCGCGCAACAACCTGCCGCTGTTCGAAAGTGCCTGGGTGGCCTTTCGCCTGGGAATGGTCTGGGTGCCCACCAATGTGCGCATCACCCCCCCTGAAGCTGCCTACCTGGGCAGTTCCAGCGGCGCAGTGGCGATGCTCTACGACGAGGGCTTTGAGCATTACGTGGACGCTGTGCGCCAGGCATCACCGGCACTGCGGACCGTGATTGCCATGGCTGCGCCCCGCGCGGGTGAACTGGCCTACGATGCCCTGCTCGATGAAGGCGCCCCGCTTCAGCCTGGTTTTCGCCCGGCTGAGGTGAACTACAACGATCCGCTGTGGTTCTTCTACACCTCCGGCACCACCGGGCACCCCAAGGCAGGGGTACTGACCCACGGGCAAATGGCGTTCGTGGTCAACAACCACCTGGCCGACCTGATGCCCTGCCTGAGCCAGCAGTCACGCTCGCTGGTGCTGGCTCCCTTGTCCCACGGGGCCGGTATCCATGCACTGGTCAACGTAGCCCGGGGTGCTGCCTGCGTACTCCCTGTCGGGGACCGGCTGGACTGTGACGAGGCCTGGCGCCTGGTGCAGCAGCACCGTATCGACAACCTGTTCACGGTGCCGACCATCGTCAAGATGCTTACCGAAGACCCGGCCGTCAGCCGTTACGATCACAGCAGCCTGCGCTACGTGATCTACGCAGGTGCCCCCATGTACCGCGCCGACCAGTGCCATGCGCTACGCACATTGGGCAAGGTGCTGGTGCAGTATTACGGCCTAGGCGAAGTCACCGGCAACATCACGGTGCTGCCCGCCGACTGCCATGATGCCGACGATGGCCCTCAGGCCAAGGTCGGTTCCTGCGGCTACCCACGCACCGGCATGCAGGTGGCCATACTCGATGAACAAGGCCGCGAGCTGCCCACCGGTACGGACGGCGAAATCTGCGTGCGCGGCCCGGCCGTGTTCGCCGGCTACTACGACAACCCCCAGGCCAATGCCGAATGCTTCCGCCATGGCTGGTTCCATACCGGCGATCTGGGGCATGTGGACGAGCACGGTTACCTGTTCATCACCGGGCGCGCCTCGGACATGTACATCTCCGGCGGCTCGAACGTGTACCCGCGCGAAGTGGAGGAAGCGTTGCTGACCCACCCTGCTGTCACCGAAGTGGCCGTGCTCGGCATGCCGGACGACAAATGGGGCGAATGTGGTTGCGCGGTGATCGTCACCACTGCCCAGGTCAGCGATGACCAACTGCTCGCGCACCTGGAGCCCCGCTTGGCACGCTACAAATGGCCCAAGCAGTTTGTACGCTGGCATGAGATGCCAAAGTCCGGCTACGGCAAGATCGTCAAGAAACACATCCGCACGTTGCTCGAGACCGGCACGGAGCAACCGGCATGACGCCCCATTTCGAACTGCGCGGCGGGGTGCGCCACTTCAACCATGCAGGCCCGGCCCGCCTACCCAGGCTGCTCGACTGTGAAGTCGCGTGCAGCCAGGAGTTGCGCGTCGAGCTTGCCCCCGGCAGCCAGGTGGGCGAAAGCCTGCTGTCAGTGCTCGAGCGCTGTCGCTACCAGAGTGCAGTCGGCCGCGTGTTGTGGGGCAGCGCGTGCACCTTGGCCTACCACCGCATGGTGACCACAAGCGACAGCCAACGCCCTTACGACTACGGCAAGCCCGTGGTGCTTACAGGCCCTGTCACCTTCATCAGTGGTGCATTGACTGTCGGCAGGGATGCCAGCGGCGCCCCGCTGCTGCATTGCCATGCCGGCATGCTCGACAGCCTTGGGCAACAGCACGGCGGGCATCTGGTATTGCAGCGAGTCGTGGTCGGTAGCGAACCCCTGGTATTGCGGCTATGCCTGTTCGAGCATGTCGCCTACCAGGTACAGCCAGACACCGAGACCCAATTCAACCTGCTGCACCCTGTGCTCAAGGAGGCCTCATGACACCTGCCCTGCCCTCTACTACCACGCAGGTCCAGCAAGGCCGTCTCGGGCGGCTGGTGGTCGCCCGCCTAAAGCCCAACGAGGATGTGATCGACAGCGCCGAAGCCCTCTGCGCCAGCCACGGCATCGCCTGCGCCGTGGTCCGTGGCGGGCTGGGCAGCCTGATCGACGGCGAACTGCGTTACCACGGCGAGCGCGGCCATCAAGCCATTCATGTACCCGGGCCTGGTATCGAGATCCTCAGCCTGAGCGGTGAGGTCATCGCCGGCCGAAGCCACCTTCAGGCAGTGCTCGCCGATGCCGACGGCAAGCTCTTCGCCGGCTGCCTGCAACGGGGTCGGAACCTGTCCTTCATTACCGTGGAGCTCACCCTGCAGGAGTGGCTGCCGGACTGACTGCCCACACTGCAGCACCCTTGGCGCCCGCTCTCTGGGCGCCTATCACCCTCAGGAAGAAAACAATGACAAGAAAGCCCTACGTGCCCCTGTACCTACTCACCTTGACCACCCTGGCCGTTCCGGCTGCCAAGGCGGCCTTCATCGAGGACGGCAAAGCCAACCTGCACCTGCGCAACTACTATTTCAATAACGATTACCGCGACCGCCCCGGCCCTGCCGGCCAGAGCAAGACGGCCGAATGGGCGCAGGGCTTCATGCTCGACTACAAGTCCGGTTTCACCGACGGTACCGTGGGGTTCGGCGTTGACGCCCTTGGCTTGCTGGGCCTACGCCTGGATGGCGGTGCAGGCAATCACCGAGGCAGTTCGATGATTCCGGATGCCAGCGATGGCAGCGCGGTGGACGAATGGAGTCGCCTGGGCTTGACCGGCAAGGTCCGTTTTTCCCAGACCGAGGCACGCTACGGTACGCTGCAACCGAAACTGCCGATTCTGGTGGCCAACGATGGGCGCTTGCTACCGCAGACCTTCGAAGGCGGGATCGTCACCTCGAAAGAAATCGATGGCCTGACCCTGACCGGAGGCCGCCTGGAGCATACCACCGGCCGGGGCTCGACCAACCGCTCAGGCCTGGCCGTGGCGGGGGGTACACGCGAGAGTAATGCGTTTGTGTTTGCCGGGGCCGATTACCAGCTCACCCCCGCCTTGAAGCTGCAATATTACGGCGCCCAGCTGGAGGATTACTATGTCCAGCATTTTGCGGGGCTCGTGCACACCTGGGCCCTGAGCGACAACCAGTCGCTGACCACCGACCTGCGCTACTTCAAGACCGACGCGGATGGACGCAACGACTCAGCCAGCGGGCGCGCGGCAGGGTATCGCGTCACCGGCCTGGGCGATACCGCAGGCAAAATCGACAATGATACCTGGAGTGCCATGTTCACCTACGCCATAGGTGGCCACTCGGTCTTGCTTGGCCATCAGCGGGTCTCGGACAGTGGCAATTTCGTGCAGATCAACCAGGGCAATACAGGCGAAGGCGCAGCTGGCTCGAGCCTGTATCTGTTCACCGACCGGCTGGTGACCAGTTTCACCCGTGCAGGTGAACGCACCACCTTCGGCCAATACAGCTACAACTTTGCGGCATTGGGCATGCCCGGCCTGATTGCCTCGCTCACCTACCTCAAGGGCACGCACATCCGCACCGCTGCCGGCGGTGACGAAAAGGAATGGGAGCGTGACATCGCCCTGGACTATGTGGTGCAGGACGGTGCGCTCAAGGGGCTGGGCTTGAGCTGGCGCAACGGCATGCTGCGCAGTGGGTTGCCCAGCGAGTGGGCACAGGATCAGAACCGGGTGACCGTCAGCTACACCGTGCCGTTGTTCTAGGGCACTGATGTCCGTGTTCAAGCAGCCTTGTGCGTGCTCAGCCTTGTGTGGGAACGGCCTCGCGCCGCGATGGGGCGCGAAGCGGCCCCAGGATTTCAGCGTCGCCGCTAACGTTGCCGGGGCCGCTTTGCGGCCCATCGCGGCGCAAGGGCCGCTCCCACAGGAGGGCTGCATTGGATCTGCAGGCTTGAGGACCATGAGGGACAACTGCCTTGCTCACCCCCTCAAAGCGTTCGCAGACTGTCAGCCGTGCTGTGCCCCCTCGAACCACGCCAGCTTCTCGCGCAGTTGCACCACCTCGCCCACGATCACCAAGGTAGGCGCATGCACTTCATGGCGTGCAACCAGCGCTGGCAAATCTGCCAAGGTACCGGTGAACACACGCTGGTTGCGCGTCGTGCCTTGTTGGATCAACGCCGCCGGCGTGCTCGCTGCCCGCCCGTGGCGGATAAGTTCTTCGCAGATGGTCGGCAAGCCGACCAGACCCATGTAGAACACCAGCGTCTGGGCAGGCGCGACCAAGTCGTCCCAAGGCAGGTTGCTGCTACCGTCCTTCAAGTGCCCGGTGACAAAGCGCACCGACTGGGCATGATCGCGGTGGGTCAGCGGGATGCCGCCGTAAGCGGCACAACCGCTGGCAGCGGTGATACCCGGCACCACCTGGAACGGGATGTTGTGCTCGGCCAGCTCCTCGATCTCCTCGCCGCCACGGCCGAAGATGAACGGGTCACCACCCTTCAGGCGCAGCACCCGCTTGCCTTGCTGGGCGAGGTCCACCAGTAGCCGGTTGATCTGGTCCTGAGGAACGGCATGGTCTGCACGACGCTTGCCGACATAAATGCGCTCGGCATCCCGACGGCACATGTCGATGATCGCAGGCGCCACCAGGCGGTCGTAAAGCACCACATCGGCCTGCTGCATCAACCGCAGCGCGCGAAACGTCAGCAGGTCCGGGTCTCCCGGGCCAGCACCGACCAGGTAGACTTCGCCGCCCTGCTGCACCGGCGCGCCATCGACCATCGCCTGCAGCAACCGCTCGGCCTCTGCGCCCTGCCCGGCCAGTTGGCGCTCGGCAATCGGCCCCTGGAAGACGGTTTCCCAGAAACCCCGGCGCTGGTTTACATCCGGGTACAACGACTTGACCGTATGCCGGAAACGCGCCGCCAACCCGGCCAACTCACCGTAGGCAGCAGGGATCCAGGCTTCGAGCTTGGCCCGGATCAGGCGTGCCAGGACCGGTGCATCGCCCCCGCTGGACACCGCGATCACCAAAGGCGAGCGGTCGACGATGGCCGGAAAGATGACCGTGCACAAAGCCGGCGCATCGACCACGTTGACCGGCAGGCTCAAGGCCTGGGCATCGGCCGATACCTGGGCATTGAGCCCAGGATCGTCCGTGGCGGCGATCACCAGCCGGCAACCTGTAAGGTCACCCGGCTGGTAACCGCGCACCAGCACCTGGCCACCGCCTTCACGCGCCATGCTGGCCAGCTGGCCATCGATTTCTGGCGCCACCACACGCAGCGCGGCGCCAGCATCGGCCAGCAGACGCGCCTTGCGCAACGCGATCTCGCCACCACCAACCACCAGCACCAAGGCGCCCTGCAGTTTGTGGAACAGCGGCAGGTAGTCCATTTAGCGGATCACCTCAACGCCACCCATATAGGGCTTGAGCACTTCGGGCACCCGGATCGAGCCGTCGGCCTGCTGGTAGTTTTCCAGCACCGCGACCAACGTGCGGCCCACGGCCAAACCGGAACCGTTGAGGGTGTGCACCAGTTCCGGCTTGCCGGTTTCCGGGTTGCGCCAGCGCGCTTGCATGCGGCGGGCCTGGAAGTCGCCGCAGTTGGAGCACGAGCTGATCTCGCGGTATTTGTCCTGGCTGGGCACCCACACTTCCAGGTCAAAGGTCTTGACGGCGCTAAAGCCCATGTCACCGGTGCACAGTGCCAACACGCGGTACGGCAGCTCGAGCAGTTGCAGCACACGCTCGGCATTGGCCGTCAGGCCTTCGAGCGCTTCCATCGACTTGCCGGGCTCCACCACCTGCACCATCTCGACCTTGTCGAACTGGTGCTGGCGGATCATGCCGCGCGTGTCTCGGCCCGAAGCACCGGCTTCACTGCGAAAGCACGGCGTGTGCGCCACGAACTTGAGCGGCAGTTGCTTGGCGTCGAGAATTTCCCCAGCCACCAGGTTGGTCAGCGACACCTCGGCGGTCGGGATCAGGTAGAAGTCCGCCTCGCCTTCGCGGGTGATCTTGAACAAGTCTTCCTCGAACTTGGGCAACTGGCCAGTGCCCTGGAGGGCTGGCGCCTGCACCAGGTACGGGGTGTAGTGCTCTTCGTAGCCATGCTCACCGGTGTGCAGGTTGATCATGAACTGCGCCAGTGCGCGGTGCAGCCGTGCGATTGGGCCGCGCAGTACGGCAAAACGCGCGCCAGACAGCTTGGCCGCCGCTTCGAAGTCCAGGCCGCCGCTGAGTTCGCCCAGGGCGACATGGTCCTTGATCTCGAAATCGAACGACTTGGGCGTGCCCCAGCGACGCACTTCGACGTTCTCGTCTTCGCTGGCACCGACCGGCACACTGGGATCGGGCAGGTTGGGAATGGTCAGCACGATGCTGTCCAGTTCTGCCTGGATACCGTCCAGCTCGGCTTTGCCGGCGGCCAGCTCATCGGCCATGCGCTCCACATCAGCCATCAGCGGGGCAATGTCCTCGCCCTTGGCCTTGGCCTGGCCGATGGATTTGGAACGGGCATTACGCTCGGCCTGCAGTTGCTCGGTACGGGTCTGCACCGCCTTGCGACGCTCTTCCAGTGATTCGATGCGCGCGACATCCAGGCTGAAGCCACGGGAGGCCAGGCGATCCGCCACTTCCTGAAGTTGGCCGCGTAACAGTTTGGAATCGAGCATATCGTTCTCTCGTTATGTGTAGGTGTTGGTCAGAATCGAGTGAGGGACAATCCCGCCCAGGTCGCGAGCAGCCCGCCCACGACACTGATGGCCGAATAGCCCAACGCCAGAGGCACCTGCCCGCTTTCCAGCAAGCGTACGGTGTCCAGCGAAAAGGAGGAAAACGTGGTCAGGCCGCCCAGAAACCCCACGATCAAACCAGCCCGCAACTCGGCCGGGACCATGGGTTTGTGCAGAAACAGGCCATACAGCAGGCCGATCAACAGACAGCCCACCAGGTTGACGGCAAGCGTACCTATATAGAAGTGCCGCGGCCAGTGGGCGACCACCCAATTGCCTGCGGCAAAGCGCAACAGGGTACCGGCGATACCGCCGGCACTGACGGCGGCGATCAGCGTGATCATGGCTTTCTCCGCTGTCGCGGGCTACTGCGATCAAGATCGGCCAAGTGCCGGAGTTTTTCGCCAATCTTGAGCTCGAGCCCGCGCGGCACGGGTTGGTAATACTGGCGTGGCTCCAGCGCTTCGGGAAAGTAGTCTTCACCGGCTGCGTAGGCATCCGGTTCGTCGTGGGCATAGCGATACTCATCGCCGTAACCCAGCTGTTTCATGAGTTTGGTTGGCGCATTGCGCAGGTGCAGCGGCACCTCCAGCGAACCATGCTCGGCCGCCTCGCGCAGGGCAGTCTTGAAACCGACGTAAACGGCGTTGCTCTTCGGGGCGCAGGCAATGTAGGTGATGGCCTGTGCCACTGCCAGCTCACCTTCAGGGCTGCCCAGCCGCTCCTGCACGTCCCAGGCAGCCAGGCACAGGCTCAGGGCGCGGGGGTCGGCGTTACCGATGTCTTCGCTGGCCATGCGCACCACCCGGCGCGCAATGTAGAGGGGGTCGCAGCCGCCATCGAGCATGCGCGCAAACCAGTAGAGCGCCGCGTCAGGGTCCGAACCCCGTACGGATTTATGCAACGCCGATATTTGGTCATAGAATGCTTCCCCGCCCTTGTCGAACCGGCGACGACTGTCTCCCAGCAGGCTTTGCAGCAGATCGACGTCGATCTCACTGCCGTCCTCGGCCAGGTCAGCAGCATTTTCCAGGAGGTTGAGCATGCGCCTTCCGTCACCATCGGCGGCAGCCCTGAGCATGTCGAAGGCCTTGTCGCCAACGCGCAAGTGACGTTTGCCTAGCCCCCGCTCCTCGGTGAGGGCGCGGTCTACAAGCTTGCGCAGCGCAGGCTCATCCAGGCTCTTGAGCACGTAGACACGCGCCCGTGACAACAGCGCGTTGTTCAGTTCGAAGGACGGGTTTTCGGTGGTAGCCCCGATGAACAGCAAGGTGCCGTCTTCCACGAAAGGCAGGAAGGCATCCTGCTGAGACTTGTTGAAACGGTGCACTTCGTCGACGAACAGGATGGTACGACGCCCGTACTGGCCGGCCTGCTGCTTGGCCACTTCCACCGCCTGGCGGATTTCCTTCACGCCCGCCAGTACCGCCGACACCGTTTCGAAATGCGCATCGCAAAATTGCGCCAGCAGCCGCGCCAGGGTCGTCTTGCCAACCCCCGGCGGGCCCCAGAAGATCATGGAGTGCAGTGCACCCTGCTCCAGTGCTTCACGCAGCGGTTTACCGCGGGCAAGCAGGTGCTCCTGGCCGACATACTCGTCCAGGTTGGACGGGCGCAGACGGGCGGCCAGGGGCTGGGCGACAGGTTCGCTTCGAAACAGGTCCATGACAGGCTCTGGTTACTCCTTGATGACGTCTGCACCTTTGGGGATGTCGAACTTGAAGGTACTGTCCGCCACCGCCTGGTTGGCCTTGACGCCATTGAACAGGATGTTGGTACGCTGGCCAACGCTGTCGATCAGCTGCATGTCATTGATCAGCCCCTTGCGGAACGATACACGCAGCGAGTCGAACAGGGTGTCCTTGGTCTTGGGCTTGAGGGTAAAGTCCATCACATCGCCCTGCTGACGGGAGACGATATCGAAGCTCTGGCTGATCTTCGACACATCACCGGAAAGCAGCAGCGCCGGCGTCTGGTTCAGGCGCACGTCGAGTTTCTTGACGGTAGCCTGCTCGAGGTCCGGGTCCCACAGGGTGACGTTCTTGCCGTCCGATACCACCACCTGCTCTTGGGGCGCATTGGTGTGCCAGTAGAACAGGCCTGGGCGCTTGACCGTCATCTTGCCAGACGTTTCCTGCAGGCTGGTGCCGCCTGCATCCAGGGTCAGCTGGGAGAAATTGGCTTCGATGGTCTGCGACTTTTCCAGCAACTGGGTCAGGCGCTGGACATCCTGCTCGCCGGCGAACGCCGAGACCGGGCCCAGGGCAAGGGCCGAAACCAACAGCATGCGAATAGCGCGCATGGGAATCCTCATTGAGCGTTGAATGGGCCGAGCACCACCGTTGGCGCCCGGCAGGGTGATATCAATCGCGTGGGCCGCCTGGAGCAATCACTTCCCGCGAGCCGTTGCTGTTCATCGGAGTGACCACGCCGGCCATCTCCATGGCTTCGATCATGCGGGCCGCCCGGTTGTAGCCGATCTTGAGCTTGCGCTGCACGGCGGAAATGGACGCGCGGCGGCTCTCGAGCACGAACTGTACAGCTTCGTCGTACAGGGCATCGCTTTCGGAATCGTCGCCATCACCACCGCCACTGCCACCTTCGAAGCCGCTGCCGGCTTCTTCAACACCGTTGAGGATGTCGTCGTTGTAGTCAGGGGCACCGCGCTGCTTCCACGCCTCGACCACACGGTGCACTTCATCATCGGACACGAATGCGCCGTGGACACGGATCGGCAGGCTGGTGCCAGGCGGCATGTACAGCATGTCACCGTGGCCCAGCAGCTGCTCGGCACCGCCCTGGTCGATGATGGTACGCGAGTCGATCTTGCTCGACACCTGGAACGCCATGCGCGTCGGGATGTTGGCCTTGATCAGGCCGGTGATCACATCCACCGACGGTCGCTGGGTCGCCAGGATCAAGTGGATACCGGCAGCCCGCGCTTTCTGCGCGATGCGCGCGATCAGTTCCTCGACCTTCTTGCCGACGATCATCATCATGTCAGCGAATTCGTCCACCACCACCACGATGGTCGGCAGCGTCTTCAAGGCAGGCGGTTCATCCTCCATGCTTTCGCGGCGATACAGCGGGTCGTGGATGATTTCGCCGGCTTCCTGGGCATCCTTGACCTTGCGGTTGAAGCCCGCCAGGTTGCGCACGCCCATGGCGGCCATCAGTTTGTAGCGCCGCTCCATTTCCGCCACGCTCCAGCGCAGGGCATTGGCCGCGTCCTTCATGTCGGTGACCACGGGGCACAACAAGTGCGGAATGCCTTCGTAGATCGACAATTCGAGCATTTTCGGGTCGATCATGATCAGCCGTGCATCTTCGGGGCTGGATTTGAACAGGATCGACAGGATCATCGCGTTCACGCCCACCGACTTACCCGAGCCGGTCGTACCCGCCACCAGCAAGTGCGGCATCTTCGCAAGGTCGGTGATGACCGGCTTGCCGCCGATATCGTGGCCCAGGGCCAGGGTGACCGGCGACTTCTGGTCGTCGTACTGCGGGGTGGCAAGTACTTCGGAGAAACGCACCATCTGGCGATTTTCGTTGGGAATCTCGATACCCACAGTGGTCTTGCCCGGGATCACCTCGACCACCCGCACACTGGTCACGGCGAGCGACCGCGCCAGGTCCTTGGCAAGGTTGGCGATGCGGCTCACCTTCACCCCGGCGGCCGGTTGGATTTCGTACCGGGTAATCACAGGCCCTGGATGAATGGAGTCCACCGCTACCTCGACACCAAACTCCTTGAGCTTGATTTCCAGCAGTTGACCAACACCAGCCAAGGACTCGGGGGAATACTCGATCTTTTTCTGTTCAGCCGGGTCCAGGATGGAAATCGGCGGCAAGGTGCCTTCCACTGCGCTGTCGATGAATTGCGGCGCCGGGGTTTCTCTGGCGATGCGCTTGACTGGCTCGGGCGCCTTGGCAGCCGAGGGTGGCACGATGTTGGAGATCAGGGCCGGCGCGGCCGCTGGCGCGGGCGCCGAAGGCCGGGCCGGTGCCGGTTCGCGTGTGATCACAGGTTCGCGCTGCACCACCCCTTGCTCACGCGCAACCGGGTCACGCATCGTCACAGGCTCACCGCCCAGGGTCGGTTCGCGCGGCTCGGGCTGAGCAGGCGCAGGCTCGCGCTTGAACAAGCGTTCGCGCAGTGCAGGCTTGGCCGGCTCACGGGGTTCGGGCGCCACAGGCTTGGCCTTGATGACGGGCTCGTCCTCGCGCAGCTGCGCTTCCAGGCGCTTGCGTTCGTTACGCGCCTCCCACCAGCGCGAGGCCGCGCCCTGCACCAGTTCCAGCAGATCCAGCGTGATCTTGCCGGTCATGTCCATCACCTTGAACCACGACAGGTCGGTGAACACCGTCAGCCCGAACAGGAACAGGGCGATGAACATCAGGGTGCTGCCCTGCACGTTCAGGAAGTTGCGAGCCAGGTCGCCCAGGCTTTCGCCCAGGGCGCCGCCGGCTGAGAACGGGATGCTTGCCGGAGGATGGAAGTGGATATGGGCCAGCGCGGCCCCGGACAACACCAGGAATATCAGGCCTATCAACCGCCAGGAGAACAACCAGCCGCTCCAGTCCCAGGGCTGATGGCGCTGGCGGAAAATCTGCCAGGTCTTGATCGCCAGCAGCAACGGGAAGATGTAGGCGAAGTAGCCCAGCACCATGAACAGGATATCGGCGAAATAGGCGCCGGCTCGCCCGGCGGCATTCTGCACCTGGTCGACGGTGGCGGTGTGGCTGAAGGCCGGGTCCGAGGTGTCGTAGGTCAGCAGCGCCATCCACAGGTACAGGCACAGGGCGCCGACAGCGATCAGCGCACCCTCCTTGAGACGGTAGTGCAGCTGCTGCCGCCACAGGGGCACGGGCAAGGGAGCTGGGGTTGCGGTGGATTTCTTCAAAACGCGTCTATTCCTGCGCGTGGTGCGCGTCCAATAGTGATCGGCCAGGGCCGAAGCCAACGGATCACTACTTTTAACATTACTGCCCGCCAGCCGCCATGGCGGCACGCCGTCTGGGGATCTGGCCGGGGGCGACTTTCCAATAGCTGCAATTTGAGCACGCATTGTCTTCTGTGACAAAGGCTTATGCTGTGTTTTTGCACAGGTGTGACAGCAAATGTCGCCGATGGTGCCGGCCGTAGCTGTAATGTGTCCGAAATTGTCCAGATCACTGCGAGACACTGCCTACACCGGCCCTGCCCATGGCCCGCAGTTCCGCACAAGCCACTCGATCACTGGCGCAGCGCTCAATCGCGACCTTGAAGCAATTGACCCCATTTGCCCATCGCGCCATGCTGGCCACCCCCCTCCCCTACCGCATGACCGACCATGTTGACCTGGCTGAAACGCGATTCCTTGACTTTCCCCGCGCTGGACCGCGCCTTGCAAGAGCCCAACGGCCTGCTCGCCGCAGGCGGCGACCTGACGCCCGAGCGGCTTGTCCAGGCTTACCGTCACGGCTGCTTTCCGTGGTACCAGGATGGCCAGCCGATCCTGTGGTGGTCGCCTGACCCGCGCACCGTGCTGGCGCCTGCTCGATTGCATGTGTCACGTTCGTTGGCCAAATGGATGCGCCAAGGCCGCTACCAGGTCAGCTTCGACACCGACTTCGCCGCAGTCATCGCAGCCTGCGCGGCGCCGCGCGATTACACCAACGGCACCTGGATCACCGACCCCATGCGCATGGCCTACTGTGAACTGCACGCACGCGGTATTGCCCATTCGGTCGAAGTTCGCCAGGACGGTGAGCTGGTGGGCGGCCTTTATGGCCTGGCCATGGGGCAGCTGTTTTTCGGGGAATCCATGTTCAGTCGCGCGGACAATGCCTCGAAGGTTGGCTTCGTGACGCTGGTCCGGCACCTGGAAGCAGCCGGCTTCGTGCTGATCGACTGCCAGATGCAGACCGATCACCTGCAGAGCCTGGGCGCCCATGCCATCAGTCGGCGTGAATTCGCAGGCTATCTGGCACGCTACCTCGATCAGCCCAACACCGCCACCTGGGTTTGCTAGGCGCGTTTTCCACACCTGGCTTACACTTAGGCAAAGTCTCACCGAAGGGGTTGACCATGACAGAGCTGGCGCGGTTGAAGTTCTATGCCACTCAACCCCACACCTGCAGCTATCTGCCCGACGAGCAGGCCACCACGTTGTTCCTGGATCCCAGCCAGCCAATGGACGTTAACGTGTATGCCGACCTTTCGGAGATGGGGTTTCGCCGCAGTGGCGATCACCTTTATCGCCCTCATTGCCAGAACTGCAACGCGTGCGTGCCTGCGCGCATACCGCCGGCACGGTTTGTGCCCAGCCGTCAGCAGCGTCGAATTCTCAAGCGCAACGCCGATGTAACGGTGACCGCTGCACGTCCCGCCTTCAAGGAAGAGTATTTCGATCTGTACCGGCGCTACATCGAGGCGCGTCACGCTGACGGGGACATGTATCCACCCAGCCGCGATCAGTTTTCCACGTTTCTGGTTCGCCAATTACCGTTTTGCTGGTTCTACGAATTTCGCGCCAGCGGCCGGCTGCTGGCAGTCGCCGTCTGCGACCTGCTGCCCAATGGCCTGTCTGCCGTGTACACCTTCTACGAGCCTGATGAAGAGCGCCGCAGTCTGGGCCGGTTTGCCATCCTCTGGCAGATTGGCGAGGCGTTGCGACTCGATCTGGACGGCGTTTATCTCGGCTACTGGATCAAGAACTGCAAGAAAATGAACTACAAGACGCAGTATCGGCCTATCGAGTTGTTGATAAACCAGCGTTGGGTTGCCCTCAACTGAAAGCATTGGCTTGACACACAGTTTTCGGGCATAATCCACGCCACTTTTTTGCCCGGTGCGGTTATGCGTCGGGCCAACACTGGATCCGAGGGCTCTACTGCATGTCGAAAGAAGACAGCTTCGAAATGGAAGGCACTGTCGTCGACACCCTGCCCAACACCATGTTCCGCGTGGAGTTGGAAAACGGGCACGTCGTAACCGCGCACATCTCCGGAAAGATGCGCAAGAACTACATCCGTATTCTCACTGGCGACAAGGTTCGCGTCGAACTGACGCCGTATGACCTGAGCAAGGGCCGCATCACGTACCGTGCGCGCTAAGCTCCAGCCATGAAAAAGCCCGGCATGTGCCGGGCTTTTTTGTGCCTGTGTGGATAAGGAAGGGGCCGCATGCGGCCCCTGAGGCTTAGGCCACCTCGGCAGTGGTCTCGTAGTCGAAGACCAGTTCGCCATCGCGCAGGTCCACGTGCACCACACCACCGTGCTCGGCCAATTCGCCGAACAAAATCTCCTCGGCCAAGGGCCGCTTGATCTTGTCCTGAATCAGTCGACCCATCGGCCGCGCCCCCATCTGCACGTCGTAGCCCGACGCCGACAGCCAGCCACGCGCCGCGTCGCTGACCTCCAGAAGCACGCGCTTGTCCTCAAGTTGCGCCTGCAGCTCGATGAGGAACTTGTCAACGATACTCTTGATGGTCTCGGTGCTCAGGCGGCCGAACTGGATGATGGTATCCAGGCGGTTGCGGAACTCCGGTGTGAAGCTCTTGCGGATGACTTCCATGGCATCGGACGCATGGTCCTGGTGGGTAAAGCCGATGGACGCCCGCGCAGCGGTTTCAGCACCCGCGTTGGTGGTCATGATCAGGATCACGTTGCGGAAGTCCGCCTTGCGCCCGTTGTTGTCGGTCAGGGTACCGTGGTCCATGACCTGCAGCAGCAGGTTGAAGACTTCCGGGTGGGCCTTCTCGATCTCATCGAGCAGCAACACGCAGTGCGGCTGCTTGGTGATGGCCTCGGTCAACAGACCGCCCTGGTCGAACCCGACGTAGCCAGGTGGCGCACCGATCAGGCGCGACACGGTGTGACGCTCCATGTACTCGGACATGTCGAATCGCACCAACTCGACCCCCAGCGCCTTGGCCAACTGACGCGCTGCCTCGGTCTTGCCCACGCCGGTAGGGCCGGCAAACAGGAACGAACCCACAGGCTTGTCAGGCGACTTGAGCCCTGCACGCGACAGCTTGATGGCGGTCGCAAGCGAATCGATGGCTGCGTCCTGACCGAACACGGTCAACTTCAGATCCCGCTCCAGGTTACGCAGCAACTCCTTGTCGGAACTGGTGACATGCTTGGGTGGAATACGGGCGATCTTGGCGACGATGTCCTCGACCTGAGGGACGTCGATCCGCTTCACGCGATTGGCCTCAGGCTGCAGGCGCTGGTAGGCGCCAGCTTCGTCGATGACGTCGATGGCCTTGTCGGGCATGTGCCGGTCATTGATGTAGCGCGAGGCCAGCTCCGCCGCTGCACGCAGCGCTTCGTCGCTGTACTCGATGTTGTGGTGGCTTTCGAAACGCCCTTTCAGGCCGCGCAGGATACCAACGGTGTCCTCCACGGAAGGCTCGCTCACATCGACCTTCTGGAAGCGCCGCGCCAGAGCCCGGTCCTTCTCGAAGATCCCGCGGAATTCCTGGAACGTCGTGGAACCAATGCAGCGAATTTCGCCCGACGACAACAACGGCTTGAGCAGGTTGGAGGCATCCATGACGCCGCCAGACGCTGCGCCGGCACCAATGATGGTATGGATTTCGTCGATAAACAGGATTGCCTGTGGCCGCTTGCGCAGTTCACCGAGCAGCGCCTTGAAGCGCTTCTCGAAGTCGCCGCGGTATTTGGTACCGGCCAGCAAAGCACCCAGGTCAAGGGAGTAGACCACGCTCTGGGCCAGCAGATCAGGCACCTGACCATCGACGATGCGCTTGGCCAGGCCCTCGGCAATGGCAGTTTTGCCCACGCCGGCCTCACCTACCAGCAGGGGATTGTTCTTGCGGCGACGGGCCAGGATCTGGGCCACGCGCTCGACTTCCTGTTCGCGCCCAACCAACGGGTCGATACGCCCGGCGCGGGCCAACTCGTTGAGGTTGCTGGCGTAGGCGTCCAGTGGATTGCTCGAAGAGGTGGTTTCACCGCCCTCATCGTCCGGCATTTCCTGGTCGCTGTCCGAATGCGGCCCATGGCCGGGCACCTTGGAGATGCCGTGGGCAATGTAGTTGACCACATCGATGCGGGCCACGCTCTGCTGCTTGAGCAGGAACACGGCCTGGCTTTCCTGTTCGCTGAAGATCGCCACCAGCACATTGGCACCGGTGACCTCGCGCTTGCCGGAGCTCTGCACATGGAACACCGCACGCTGCAGCACACGCTGGAAGCCCAGGGTCGGCTGCGTCTCGCGGTCTTCATCGCTGACGGGAATCAAAGGGGTCGTAGAATCGATGAACTCTTGCAGATCATGCTTGAGCTTGTCGAGATTGGCGCCACAGGCGCGCAGAACGGTCGCGGCAGCCTCATTGTCAAGGAGCGCCAGCAGCAGATGCTCGACCGTCATGAACTCATGACGCTTCGAACGGGCCTCCTTGAAGGCAAGATTGAGGGTGACTTCGAGCTCGCGGTTTAACATAGCTTCACCTCATACCCAAGTGGTCGGCGATTAACCGTCCTTCTCGATTTCACAGAGTAGCGGATGCTGGCTTTCCCTGGCGTATTGGTTGACCTGCATGGCCTTCGTTTCGGCGATGTCGCGGGTAAACAATCCGCATACTGCCCGCCCCTCGGTATGGACGGTCAGCATGATCTTGGTCGCCAGCTCGCGGTTCAGATTGAAAAACGTTTCGAGCACTTCGACGACGAAATCCATCGGCGTGTAGTCATCGTTGAACAAAACCACCTTGTACATAGGTGGCGCCTGCAGGATCGGCTTGGCTTCCTGAACCGCCAGACCAGCGCCATCGTCCTCGTTGGATTGAGGGCGATCCTGATTGAATGTTAGTCGAATCTGGCTGTGTGCATGCATGGAAAGAATTTCATCACATCGACAGGATAAGGTTATGGGTTGACCCTGCAGCAAGCGGTACGGCCTGGCCGCTGCATGACCTTGACTATCGGCAAAACGGTGTTACAACCAATAGGAACACACCGTGGTCAAGAAAGATCCGCGCAGTCAACCCGATTTTTTCCGAAGGTTCGTATGCGGATGACGTGGATGATACTCCAGTGATGGAGTCCTTGCAGAGGGACATGGGGATGGCAAGCGGTAAAGTCAAGTGGTTCAACAACGCCAAAGGGTATGGATTCGTGGTCGAGGACGGCAAGAGCGAAGACCTCTTTGCCCATTTTTCCGCAATCCAGATGGATGGCTACAAGACACTCAAGGCCGGGCAGTCCGTTCAGTTCGATGTCATCCAGGGCCCGAAGGGACTGCATGCTGTCAACATCCGTACCGAGGAAGCCGTGCAGGCGCTGTCACGTGACGCGACGCCGGTAGCCAGCACTGTGGGTGCGTGACGCCCGTATTTCCATCCTCGGAGGATCGTACGCACGATGATCACCAGCGTGCGGCGTATCTGTACGCATGAAGTTACAACTTCTTCATCCAGACTATCCTTAGCGCCTGCACGGGCTGTGATGCAGCTCCGTGCGACAACCGGTCACATTGTCGCTACGTCTTTGGTCTTATAAATGGGCCGATATCACTCAGTCTTGATGATTAGGCTGATTGGTTTGATATACTGCCCCGCGACCGCAGGGTCACCGGGGCGATCCCTAGGAAAATGCGGACCGTCCCAGGCCATCTCAGGCCACTAAGCCCGGGTTGTTACCGCAGCTCGGCACTTGACGCTCGACTGATGCATCCACCATCACAGCTCGCAGCCTCTCGACTTTCCGCCCATGGCGCTGCCAGGGCGGTGCGCCTACCCGGTGCACCACGAGACTCGAGCACGCTCAGCACACAGAGAGTTAGCCCGCATGCCCACCCGTTCCAAGATCATCTATACCTTCACCGACGAAGCTCCTGCCCTCGCCACCTACTCGCTGCTGCCGATCATCGAAGCCTTCACCGCTTGCGCTGACATTGCCGTCGAAACCCGCGACATCTCCCTGGCAGGCCGTATTCTTGCAGCCTTCCCGGAGCAACTCGGCGCAGAGAAACAGGTAGGCGATCACCTGGCGGAACTGGGCCAGCTGGCCACCACCCCTGAAGCCAACATCATCAAGCTGCCTAACATCAGCGCCTCGGTCCCGCAGCTCAAGGCTGCGATCAAGGAGCTGCAAGGCAAGGGCTTCAACATCCCGGACTACGCCGACGAACCGGCTACCGCCGAGGAAAAGGAATCACGCACCCGCTACGACCGCATCAAGGGTTCGGCCGTGAACCCGGTCCTGCGCGAAGGCAACTCCGACCGCCGCGCACCGCTGTCGGTGAAGAACTACGCACGCAAGCACCCTCACAAGATGGGCGCCTGGGCGGCCGACTCCAAGTCGCACGTGGCTCACATGAGCCAGGGCGACTTCTACGGCAGCGAGAAGGCTGCACTGATCGAGGCTGACGACAGCCTGCGCATCGAGCTGGTCGGCGCCGACGGCACCACCACCGTTCTGAAAGAAAAAACTGCCGTCAAGGCAGCTGAGATCATCGACTGCGCCACCATGAGCCGCAAGGCCCTCAAGGCCTTCGTCGCCGAGCAGATCGCCGACGCCAAGGCATCGGGCGTGCTGCTGTCGGTGCACCTGAAAGCGACCATGATGAAGGTTTCCGACCCGATCATGTTCGGCGTCATCGTCGAAGAATTCTATAACGATGTACTGGCCAAGCACGCTGCCGCCCTGGCCGACGTAGGCTTCAATGCCAACAACGGCATCGGCGACCTGTACGCCCGCATCAAGGACTTGCCAGCCGAGAAGCAGGCCGAAATCGAAGCGGACATCCAGGCCCTGTACGCCGAGCGCCCCGCCCTGGCGATGGTCAACTCCGATAAAGGCATCACCAACCTGCACGTGCCAAGCGACGTGATCGTCGACGCCTCGATGCCGGCCATGATCCGTGATTCGGGCAAGATGTGGAACAGCGCAGGCGAGCTGCAGGACGCCAAGGCGATCATCCCTGACCGCTGCTACGCGGGCATCTACCAGGCCACCATCGAAGACTGCAAGGCCAATGGCGCCTTCGACCCGACCACCATGGGCAGCGTGCCGAACGTTGGCCTGATGGCGCAGAAAGCCGAGGAATACGGCTCCCACGACAAGACCTTCCAGATCAAGACCGATGGCGTCGTGCGCGTTGTCGACACCAAGGGCAACCTGGTGCTGGAACAGCAGGTCGAGGCGGGTGACATCTTCCGCATGTGCCAGGTCAAGGATGCGCCTATCCAGGATTGGGTCAAGCTGGCTGTCAACCGCGCCCGCCTGAGCGATACCCCGGCCGTGTTCTGGCTGGACCCGGCTCGCGCCCACGACAGCGCCATGATCGAGAAGGTGCAGACCTACCTCAAGGACCACGACACGTCCGGCCTTGATATCCGCATCATGTCCCCGGTCGAGGCCATCAAGTTCTCCCTGGCTCGCATCCGCGAAGGCAAGGACACCATCTCGGTGACCGGCAACGTGCTACGCGACTACCTCACCGACCTGTTCCCGATCATGGAACTGGGCACAAGCGCCAAGATGCTGTCGATCGTGCCGCTGATGAATGGCGGCGGTCTGTTCGAAACCGGCGCTGGCGGCTCGGCACCCAAGCACGTGCAGCAGTTGGTGGAAGAGAACTTCCTGCGCTGGGACTCGCTGGGTGAATTCCTGGCCCTGGCCGCATCCCTGGAGCACCTGGGCAACACCTACGACAACCCACGCGCCAAGGTGCTGGCCCAAACCCTGGATCAGGCGACCGGCAAGTTCCTTGACACCAACAAGTCGCCTTCGCGCAAGGTCGGCGGCATCGACAACCGCGGCAGCCATTTCTACCTGACCCTGTACTGGGCACAAGCACTGGCAGCCCAGGACGACGATGCGGCCCTGAAAGCTCGCTTCGCTCCGCTGGCCAAGGCCTTGAGCGACAACGAAGAAAAAATCGTTGCCGAACTCAACGCGGTCCAAGGCAAGCCAGTGGACATCGGTGGCTACTACGCCCCTGACGCCGATCTGACTGCCAAGGTCATGCGCCCAAGCCAGACCCTGAACAGCGCCATCGCTGCCCTGTAAGGCTCGCTTGACGTAACCCACGAACCCCGGCCACGCACCGGGGTTCGTGCTTTCTGGGCCGCAGAACGGCCAACTCGCTCACCCTGGAGCATTGCATGACCTGGCACCCCCATATCACCGTCGCCACCGTTGTCGAAGACAACGGCAGGTTTCTGTTTGTCGAAGAGTTCAAGGCCGGGAAACATGTTTTCAACCAGCCTGCCGGTCACCTGGAACCCAATGAAACCCTGGCCCAGGCGGCGCTGCGTGAAACCCTGGAAGAAACGGCTTGGGAAGTCGAGCTGACCGGACTGGTTGGCATCTACCTGTATACGGCCCCGAGCAACGGCGTGACCTACCAGCGCATCTGCTTTGCCGCCCGCCCGGTCCGTCATCGGGTCGACAGCCCCCTGGACAGCGATATCGAGCGCGCCTTGTGGCTGACGCGTGACGAGCTGCTCGCCGACCCCGCGCGCTGGCGCAGTGAACTGGTGCCACGCTGCCTTGACGACTACCTGCAAGGCCCGCTGCATAGCCTCGACCTGCTGCGCGACTGACGCGCCGCTGCGGGTTTGGTAGTATCGGCGTTTTTCCTCTTGATCTACATCGGTAACCATGACCAGCCCAGCACTCAAAGACCCCGCCAAGACCCGCGTCATCGTCGGCATGTCCGGCGGCGTGGACTCTTCCGTCTCCGCCCTTCTGCTCATGGAGCAGGGCTACCAGGTGGAAGGGCTGTTCATGAAGAACTGGGAAGAGGACGACGGCACCGAATACTGCACGGCCCGTGAAGACTTGGCAGATGCCCAGGCTGTTTGCGACCGCATCGGCATCACCCTGCACACCGCCAATTTCGCGGCCGAGTACTGGGACAACGTGTTCGAGCACTTCCTTGAGGAATACAAGGCCGGCCGCACCCCGAACCCCGACATCCTCTGCAACCGCGAGATCAAGTTCAAGGCCTTCCTGGACTACGCCCTGTCCCTGGGCGCCGACCTGATCGCCACCGGTCACTATGTGCGCCGCCGCGACACGGGCGAGCTGACCCAATTACTCAAAGGCCTGGACCCGAACAAGGACCAGAGCTATTTCCTGCATGCCGTGGGCGGCAAGGAAATCGCCCGCACCTTGTTCCCGGTGGGTGAGTTGGAAAAACCCGAGGTGCGCGCCATTGCCGAGAAACACGGCCTGGCCACAGCCAAGAAGAAAGACTCCACCGGCATCTGCTTCATCGGTGAGCGGCGTTTCAGCGACTTCCTCAAGCAGTACCTGCCGGCCCAACCCGGCGACATCGAAACCACCGACGGTGACGTGATCGGTCGCCATCATGGCCTCATGTACCACACCATTGGCCAGCGCCAGGGCCTGGGTATCGGCGGTCTGAAGGATGCCGGGGACGAGCCTTGGTATGTACTGCACAAGGACCTGACCCGCAATGTGCTCGTGGTCGGCCAAGGCAATGAACACCCTTGGTTGTTCTCCCGCGCCCTGCTGGCTTCCGAAATCTTCTGGGTGAACCCGGTCGACCTCGACAGCCCACGCCAGCTCACTGCCAAGGTTCGCTACCGACAACACGACCAGCAGTGCACCCTTCACCGCACGGCCACTGGTTATCGGGCCGTGTTCGATGAGCCGCAGCGCGCCGTCACGCCTGGCCAGTCGGTGGTGTTCTATGACGGCGAGGTCTGCCTGGGCGGCGGTGTGATCGAAGCAGCCGAGCCCTGGAGCCCACGCTCGTGAACCGCGTGCAGGAACAGTTGATCGCGCTGGGTGGCGTGTTCCAGGCGGCCGTGCTGGTGGACCGCATCGCCCGTACCGGGCAGGCCAGCGAAGCCGATATCGGCTGCATGCTGGGCAGCCTGCTGGTGCGCGACCCCAAGGATACGCTGGAGGTATTCGGTGGCGACGACCTGAACTTGCGCGACGGTTACCGCGCACTGGTCGGGGCGCTGGAGCGCGACCCCAGCAGCCTGCAGCGCGAGCCTTTGCGTTATGCCTTGTCAATGCTGGGCCTGGAGCGGCAGTTGAACAAGCGCGGCGACCTGCTCGAGACCATCGGCAACCGTCTGCCGCAGATCCAGTCCCAGGCCGATCACTTCGGCCTGGTGCACGAGAACGTCATTGCGTCGAGCGGCGCGCTGTACCAGGACACCTTGAGCACCTTGCGTCAGCGCATCCAGGTGCACGGCGACATGCGCTTCCTGCAACAGCCCAACAACGCCTCCAAGATCCGTGCGTTGCTCCTGGCCGGTATCCGCGCTGCACGGCTATGGCGTCAGCTGGGCGGGCACCGCTGGCAATTGGTGTTCAGCCGGCGCAAATTGCTCAAAGAGCTTTACGACATGATGCGCACAGCGCCCTGAGACCCGCCCACCTACCCAGGCGCGCAGACCCGAACCTTTTTGGCTGACCACATCCCTGGTAGGAGGGGCCTTGTGCCCCGATGGGCTGCACGGCAGCCCCGGCGCGCGCTCACAGAGATCAGTCATGGCGTTTTCCCCGCTACCGAATCGGTGCAGCGCCCGCTCAGCAAACCGAGCAGATTCAAGCAACCTTTGGTCAGCCCCCCGACTCCAGCGCATTTTTCATGTATGATATGCGCCCTCCAAAAGCCTGACTGTCCGAGAACACCCCATGCAGCTTTCTTCGCTCACTGCGGTTTCCCCTGTAGACGGCCGTTACGCCGGCAAAACCCAGGCCTTGCGCCCCATCTTCAGCGAATTCGGCCTGATCCGTTTCCGCGCCCTGGTCGAAGTGCGCTGGTTGCAGCGCCTGGCCGCCCACCCGCAGATCAGCGAAGTGCCGGCGTTCTCCGCCGAAGCCACCGCGCTGCTGGACAACCTGGCCACCGATTTCAAGCTCGAGCACGCCGAGCGAGTCAAGGAAATCGAGCGCACCACCAACCACGACGTCAAGGCGATCGAATACCTCCTCAAGGAGCAGGCCGCTCAGCTGCCTGAGCTGGCCAAGGTCAGCGAATTCATCCACTTCGCCTGCACCAGCGAGGACATCAACAACCTGTCCCACGCCCTGATGCTGCGCGCCGGCCGTGACGAGGTGCTGTTGCCGCTGATGCGCCAGATCGCCGACGCCATTCGCGCCCTGGCCCATGCCCACGCCGACGTGCCGATGCTCTCGCGCACCCATGGCCAGCCTGCCTCCCCGACTACCCTCGGCAAGGAGCTGGCCAACGTCGTGTACCGCCTGGAACGCCAGATCGCCCAGGTCGCTGCCGTGCCGCTGCTGGGCAAGATCAACGGCGCCGTGGGCAACTACAACGCCCATCTGTCGGCCTACTCGCAGATCGACTGGGAGCAGAACGCCCGCGCCTTCATCGAAGACGAGCTGGGCTTGCAGTTCAACCCCTACACCACTCAGATCGAGCCGCACGACTACATCGCCGAGCTGTTCGACGCCATCGCGCGCTTCAACACCATCCTCATCGATTTCGATCGGGACGTGTGGGGCTACATTTCGCTGGGCTACTTCAAGCAGAAGACCGTTGCCGGCGAAATCGGCTCTTCGACCATGCCGCACAAGGTCAACCCCATCGACTTCGAAAACTCCGAAGGTAACCTGGGCATCGCCAACGCCCTGTTCCAGCACCTGGCCAGCAAGCTGCCGGTTTCGCGCTGGCAACGTGACCTGACCGACTCCACCGTGCTGCGCAACCTGGGCGTGGGCTTTGCCCATAGCGTCATCGCGTATGAAGCCAGCCTCAAAGGCATCGGCAAGCTCGAAGTGAACCATGCCCGCATAGCCGCCGACCTGGATGCCTGCTGGGAAGTGCTGGCCGAGCCGATCCAAACCGTCATGCGTCGCTTCAACATCGAGAACCCCTACGAGAAGCTCAAGGAGCTGACCCGCGGTAAAGGCATCACGCCAGACGCCCTGCTCAGCTTCATCGATGGGCTGGACATGCCCGCCGAAGCCAAGGCCGAACTCAAGCAACTCACCCCCGCTACCTACATCGGTAACGCGGCAGCGCAGGCAAAACGCGTCTAACGCGCGCTCTGCGCCCAACGCCCGGCCTGGCCGGGCGTTTTTATTCCCGTCTGAAAATTACGTTTTTTCAATAGGTTGAAGATGAATCCTGATACTCCACTGCAGCTGCTGGGCGGCATTACGGCCCGTGAATTCATGCGCGACTACTGGCAGAAAAAGCCGCTGCTGGTGCGCCAGGCCTTCCCCGATTTCATCAGCCCGATCGATCCGGACGAGCTGGCTGGCCTGGCGCTGGAGGATGAAGTCGAGTCCCGTATCGTGCTCGAGCACGGCGCGCACCCGTGGGAGATGCGCCGCGGCCCGTTCAACGAGGACACGTTTGCCGAGCTGCCAGAACAGGACTGGACGCTGCTGGTACAAGCCGTAGACCAGTTCGTACCGGAAGTTGCAGAGCTGCTGGAGAACTTCCGCTTCCTGCCCAGCTGGCGCATCGACGACGTCATGATCAGTTTCGCAGCCCCCGGCGGCAGCGTTGGTCCGCACTTCGACAACTACGACGTGTTCCTGCTGCAAGGCCATGGGCAGCGCAACTGGAAGATCGGGCAGATGTGCGACAGTGACAGCGCCCTGCTCGAACACAGCGACCTGCGCATCCTGGCCGATTTCAAGCAAAGCGGCGAGTGGACTCTGGAGCCTGGCGACATGCTGTACCTGCCGCCGCGCCTGGCTCACTACGGGGTTGCCGTGGACGAATGCCTGACCTACTCGGTCGGTTTCCGCGCACCGAGCGCCGCCGAGGTGCTCACCCACTTCACCGACTTCCTCGGCCAGTTTCTGCCGGACGAAGAGCGCTACAGCGACGCCGATGCACAGCCGGTCAGCGACCCTCACCAGATCCAGCATGATGCCCTGGACCGCCTCAAGGCCCTGCTGGACAAGCACATGGGGGACAAGGATTTGCTGTTGACCTGGTTTGGCCAGTTCATGACCGAGCCGCGTTATCCGGAGCAGATCGTTGGCGAAGAATTGTCCGAGCAGGAACTGCTCAACGCCTTGCAGCAGGGCGCCATCCTGATTCGCAACCCGAGCGCCCGCATGGCCTGGTCCGAGTTCGAGAGCGATTTGTTGCTGTTCGCCAGCGGACGTAGCTGCCCGCTGCCTGGAAAGCTGCGCGACCTGCTCAAGCTGGTATGTGCTGCCGACGCCTTGCATATCGAGAATCTCGGCCAGTGGTTGCAGGATGAAGATGCAGTGATGCTGATCCAGCAGTTGGTCAAGCAAGGCAGCCTGGGTTTCGCCGATGAATAAGATTCGGGTGCGCTTGGCCGATTGGGTCAAGGACAACGCCGACATTCGCCGCATCCGTGAGGCGGTGTTCGTCGCCGAGCAGCACATCCCGGTCGAACTGGAGTTCGACTCCGAAGACCAGGATGCCTTGCATTTCCTGGCTCTGGAGGGCGACTACCCGATCGGCACCGCGCGCTTGCTCGCCGATGGCACCATCGGCCGAATCTCGGTGCTCAAGGATTGGCGCGGCTTGAAAGTGGGCGACGCGCTGGTCAATGCCGTCATCACCGAAGCGCAAGGCCGTGACCTCAAGCCGCAACGGCTGAGCGCGCAGGTGCACGCCACACCGTTCTATGAGCGGCTGGGCTTCAAAGTGGTCAGCGAGGAGTTTCTCGAAGCCGGCATCCCTCACGTAGACATGGTGCGCGAGTCGCACTTGCCTTCGTGAAACGTGCCAGGCCTGCGTGCCTCTGAACCACGGCGTGCTGGGGTGATTGCCGCTCTTGTCCATACGGGAGCGGCTCGAGCCCACGTGCCCAGGTGTCCCGGTCAGAAGCTGCTTGCCGGCCGCAGGCTGACCGGTAGCCGTATTCAATCACGCTGATATCGCGCCAATCCTGTGCCGGCTCTTATCGGCCGGCACATCCGGATACGCCTTGCACTGTACATCCATCCACATAAAACTTGCCTACTTCGTTGCGCACCCGCATCCTAGCGCTCATATCCATCGATGAAGCGTCAGTGGCCATGCGGCTGTTTCTGTGTGAAAAACCCTCCCAGGCAAAAGACATCGCCAAAGTGCTCGGCGCCAATCGCAAAGGCGATGGCTGTTGGCAAGGCACCGACGTGTGCGTGACCTGGTGCATTGGCCATCTGCTGGAAACGGCCCCACCCGACAGCTATGACGAGCGCTACAAGCGCTGGACCCTGGCCGACCTGCCGATCATCCCGCAACAGTGGAAGATGCTGGTCAAGCCCAAGACCGCCAGCCAGTACAAGGCGGTCAAGCGTTTATTGGGCGAAGCCCGCGAGTTGGTCATCGCAACCGATGCCGACCGCGAAGGCGAAATGATTGCCCGCGAGTTGGTCGAACACTGTCGCTACCGTGGCCCGGTACAACGCCTCTGGTTGTCCGCGCTCGATGATGCGTCGATTCGCAAGGCGCTGGCCCGCCTGCTGCCGGGGCAGGAAACCTTCAACCTTTACCACTCGGCGCTGGGCCGTTCACGTGCCGACTGGCTGATCGGGATGAACATGAGCCGGCTGTTCACGCTGCTGGGGCGTCAGTCCGGCTACCAGGGCGTACTCCCGGTGGGTCGCGTGCAAACGCCGACCCTGCGCCTGGTAGTGGACCGAGACCGCAGCATCGCACAGTTCGTACCCGTGCCCTTCTGGGCCATCGATGTCCGTCTAAGCCACGCCAACCAGGCGTTCATGGCCCAGTGGCGGGCGCCGGAGGATGCCTGCGACGACCAGGGTCGCTGCCTGAACCAGGCATTGGCGCAGCAAGCAGCTGCCGCCATCGAGCAGGCCGGTGTCGCCCAGGCCGTTAAAATTACAACGGAATGTGTACGCGAAGCCGCACCCCTGCCCTTTGACCTCGGTACCCTGCAAGAGCTGTGCTCGAAAAAGTTCGGCCTGGGCGCTCAGGAAACCCTGGATATCGCCCAGGCGCTCTACGAGACCCACAAGCTGATCACCTACCCGCGCAGCGACTGCGGTTACCTGCCGCTGAGCCAGCACGGGGAAGCGCCGGCCATTCTGGCGGCGCTGCAGCGGGCCGATGCCAGCCTGGCCCCCTTGCAACCTCATCTTGAGCCCCAGCGCCGTTCACGTGCCTGGAACGATACCAAGGTCAGTGCCCACCACGGCATCATACCGACGGTCGCCGCCAGCGACCCAGGGCGCCTGCCAGCCAAGCACAAGTCGGTGTACACCCTGATCCGTGCGCGTTACCTGGCACAGTTTCTACCCCACCATGAATACGACCGCACCCAGGCAGACTTCGACTGCGCAGGCCACGCCTTGCGCGCCGTGGGTAAACAGATCGTCGAGCCAGGCTGGCGTCGCGCCTTGCCAGAAGCGTTGACGCCAGCCAAGGGCCGCGAAGCCGCCCCGCCCCAGGTACTTCCAACGTTGCGCGAAGGCCAAGCCTGCGCGGTCCAGGATGTCCAGCTCAAAGACCTGTGGACCCAACCACCCAAGCCCTTCACCGAAGGCGACCTGATCAAGGCCATGAAGAACGTGGCCAAGCTGGTGGACGACCCTCGGCTTAAGCAGAAGCTCAAGGAAACCACTGGGATCGGTACCGAGGCCACCCGCGCCAGCATCATCCAGGGCCTGCTGGACCGAGGTTACCTAGTCAAAAGTGGCAAGGCGCTGGCAGCAACGCCTGCCGCTTTCAGCCTGATCGACGCCGTACCCCGCGCCATCGCCGACCCCGGCACCACTGCCATCTGGGAGCAGGCACTGGACATGGTGCAAAGCGGCGACATGAGCCTGGAAGAATTCGTGGCCCGGCAATCGGCCTGGATGGGCAAGCTGGTAGAACGTTGCCGCGGTCTGCGCATGACCATTACTGGGCCGGCGGCGGGCGCTGCCCCGCCCTGGAAGAAAAAGCGCAGAAGCAGCGGTAAGGCCCGATCAACGTCAGGTAAGGCAGCAGGCCCCAAAAGTGGCGCAAGTAAAGCCAGGCAACCGAGGAAGAAGCCCACATGAACCTGTGGGTGCAGGCCATAGCGGGCGGATTGGGCGGCATCTGCTAGATTTCCCTGGACCTGTTCCACTGTGGAGTCGCCCATGAGCCTGGACTCGGAACGCACGCCTGCGCAAACGAGCTTCCCGAATGTACTCGCTGAAGTTCGCACCTTTCGTGCCCGGTATCCCGACGTGCACCATGTCGACCTGATCAGCCTCGACATCCCAGGCCATTTCTATGGCAAGCGCTACCCGATCGACATGCTTGAGAAGGTCGCCGCCGGTAGCCCGCTCAAACTGCCCCAGAACGCGGTGCTGCTCGGCACCCAGGGTGGCCTGTTCCAGATCGGCGACTACTGCTTCAACGACGGCGACCCTGACGCCCTGCGCCGGCTGGTGCCCGGCACATTGAAGCCCGTCACATGGGAAGCGCAGCCCTTGGGGCAGATGCTGATCAGCAGCGACGCAACGCCAGCGCCCATCGCGTTCGAGCCTCGTGAGGTGCTGGCGCGTGTTCTGCAACGCCTGGCAGGCCGCGGGATTCATCCGGTCGTGGCGTTCGAGCTGGAGTTCTATCTGTTCGACCGCGCGCTCAAAGCGGGCCTGCCGCAGTTTCCTCGCGACCCGCTGAGCGCCGATGAGGACGACCAGCCCAACTTGCACATTGAGCGCTTGAGCCGCTTCGCAGACGTACTGCATGACATGGTTGCCACAGCCAACGTGCAGGGCGTGGATGCCAACGTCATCACCGCCGAGCTGGGGCCAGGCCAGTTCGAGATCAATTTCGGACACTGCAATGACGGGCTGCAAGCGGCGGACTGGGCGGCGTTGTTCAGCCGTAGTACGCGCGGTGTCGCGCGCAAGCACGGCCACCGCGCCTCGTTCATGAGCAAACCCTACCTGCATGCGCCCGGCAGTGGCATGCATGTGCATGTCAGCCTGTATGACGAGGGAGGCAACAACCTGCTGGCCGCCGATGGTCAGCGTCCGCTGCGCCATGCAGTAGCCGGATGCCTGGCTCTGCTGCCCTATTGCATGCCAATCTTCGCCGCCAACCACAATGCATTTCGCCGTTACGGCGCCATGGTCAACGCCGCCAGCCGGGCCAGCTGGGGGTACGAAGACCGCGATGCCTGTATTCGCATCCCCGAATCCGATGCCCGCAACTTGCGCATCGAACATCGTCTGGCCGGCGCCGATGCCAACCCCTACCTGGTGCTGGCCGCCATCCTGTGCGGCCTGGTACAGGGCCTTGACGCCGCGCAGGAACCCATCGCACCGTTAAACGACGACCGCACCAGCGGCATCGACTTTCCTAAGGACATGCTCAGCGCAGTGACGGCCATGCAGCACGCGCCTGCGGTGATCGAAGGCTTGGGGGCCGAATTCGTTAAGGTGTACTGCGAAAACAAGCGCCAGGACCACCTGGCGTTCATGCATGAGATCAGTGCTCGCGAGTACCGCTGGTTTCTGTGATCACGACCGTATCGTGCTGGCGCGGGCACCTCGATCAACCCCCGCGTTGGCACTTGCACGGTAGGGGTATTAACATGTCCCGCTTATCGCGCGGCGTTTTGTCGCATACCGTCACATTGCCTGCCAGATTCCCATGCCTTTCGAACTTACCGTAGAACCCTTGACCCTGCTCATCCTGGCAGTGGTCGCTTTCGTCGCCGGCTTCATCGATGCCATTGCTGGCGGCGGCGGCCTGCTGACCACGCCCGCCCTGCTGACAGCCGGCATGCCGCCTCATCTGGTACTGGGCACCAACAAGCTCAGCTCCACGTTCGGCTCGGCCACGGCCGGCCTGACGTACTACAGGCGCAAGCTCTTTCACCCGGTGCAGTGGCGTCGTGCCCTGTTTGGCACCTTGGCCGGGGCCCTGCTAGGGGCGGTCGTTGCGCACTACATGCCCGCCGAATGGTTGAACAAGATGCTGCCGGTGATCGTGTTCGCCTGCGGCCTGTACCTGTTGTTCGGCGGTACGCCAAAGGCGCCACTGGACGCCGATGCCCCGATTCGCAAGAAGTGGCAGCTGCCGCAAGGCCTGACCCTGGGCTTCTATGACGGCGTGGCTGGGCCGGGTACAGGTGCGTTCTGGACGGTCAGTACCCTGCTGCTCTATCCCATCGACCTGGTTCGCGCCAGTGGCGTGGCCCGCAGCATGAACTTCGTCAGCAACATCGCAGCCCTGACGGTGTTCGTGATTTCCGGGCAGGTGGACTACATCGTCGGCCTGTGCATGGGCCTGTCAGTCATGGTCGGCGCCTTCTTCGGCGCCAGAACGGCAATCAGCGGCGGCAGCAAGTTCATCCGCCCTGTGTTCATCACCGTGGTGCTGGCCCTGACCGTGCGCCTGGCCTGGCAGCACTGGTTTGGCCAGGCGTGATACGCCAGCCAGGGACTGCACGCATAACGGCTTAGGAGCCGCGCCCTCTGGAGCGGGCCTGATCGGTCACTGTCCGGGGAAAGCAGGTTCGGCATGGCCCAGTCGGCGGGCTACGTACAGGTCGATCAGGTAACGGGCAATCGACCGCCCCGCCGGCAGCGGCGGCAGGTCGTGCACATTGAACCAGCGGGCGTCCTCGATTTCATCCGGCTGCATGACGATGTCGCCAGCGGCGTATTCGGCATGAAAGCCCAGCATCATCGAGTGCGGAAAGGGCCAGCACTGGCTACCCACGTACTGGATGTTCTTGACCTCCAGCGCCACCTCTTCGCGCACCTCGCGCACCAGGCAGTCTTCGGCCGACTCGCCGGGTTCGGCGAAGCCTGCCAGGGTGCTGTACACACCTGCCACGAAACGCGGCGAGCGCGCCAACAGAACCTCGTCGCCCCGTGTAATCAACACGATCATGCTGGGCGAGATGCGCGGGTAGCTGCGCAGGTCGCACGCGCTGCAGTGCATGGCGCGCTCCCAGCGAATTTGCGACATGGGCTGGCCGCAACTGCCGCAGAACCGATGTTCGCGCGCCCAAGTGCCGATCTGCGCGGCATAACCCAGGACCGTGTAGGTCTCGGCATCCCCTTCGAGCATGAACGTGCGCAGGCCGCGCCAGCTGCAACCGGCTATTCGGGCGGCCTTGGCGAGCTCAAGTAGAAACACCGGCTGGCCGTCGAAGTGGCCGATGCCATGCTCGCACAGCACATCCAGCCCCTGGCGCTTGAGCCAGTCGCGCTGGAACAACGCGCCCTCTTCCCCAACCAGAAAACCCTCCGGGCTGTGGGCCACGGCCAGTCCGGCGGGCGTTTGCGGGTCGAGTACTGCGGTCGTCCAGCGTGCTGACATAAGGGCATTCCTGTGAGGTGCGCCCGTCGACTCTGTCAGTCGGCGAACGACGGTTTGTGTTTGTTCATGTGTGCAGCCATGGCCAGGCGCATGTCTTCGGACTGCAACATCGCCGCATTCCAGGTGGCGATGTACTCCAGGCCGTCGTCGATGCGGTGATCACGCATGTAGCTGAGCATGTGCTTGGTACCCGCCACGGCGATCGGTGATTTGGCTGCGATGTCCCGGGCAATGGCGAACACACCTTCGAGCAAGGCGGCCTGGTCATCGTAGACCCGGTTCACCAGGCCGATGCGCAGCGCCTCTTCGGCTTCGACGGTGCGTCCCGTGTAGGCCAGTTCCCGCATGATGCCGTCGTTGATGATGCGTGGCAAACGCTGCAGTGTGCCGACGTCCGCGGCCATGCCCATGTCGATTTCCTTGATGGAGAACTGGACGTCACGGCTGCAATAGCGCATGTCGCAGGCTGACAGCAGGTCGATGGCCCCGCCGATGCAGTAGCCCTGCACCGCTGCCAGCACGGGCTTGCGGCAGCGGTCGACGGCGTTGAACGAGGCTTGCAGGCTCAGGATGGTCTTGCGCAACGTGCGGGCGTTGCGCGAAGGGTCCTTGCCCATCTGCCCCGCGACCGAGGCCAGCATGGCCAGGTCGATACCGGCCGAGAAATGTTTTCCAGCGCCGCTGATGACCACGGCCCGTACCGCGTCGGTGTCATCCACCCACTGGAAGATCTCGATGATTTCCTCCCAGAACGCGGCATTCATGGCGTTGAGTTTTTCCGGGCGGTTGATCTGAACGTGGGCAATGTTCTCGTTCAGCTCGACCTTGAACGCGCTGTACTGGGTCACGGGCGACACTCCTGTGGGCTCTGGCAATGACAGCGATGGTAGCGCAGCCCGGTTGCCGTGCGTCTGCCAAAAGCGGGACTGCCGGAACGGGCGGACGGTCCAGGCCTGGCAACGCGCGTACAACTTTTGCTCAAGGCAGGCATCGAATCTGTGTAAGCACTCACTCTCAGGAGAAACACAATGGCGATACGCAAGGCATTGATGCTTTCCTGCATGGCCCTTGCCCTGGTTGGCTGCGCCGGCAATGATCACCCTGCCCCACCGCGCACGCAGCAGGTGGACCTGCAACGCTACCAGGGCACCTGGTACGAGCTGGCAAGGTTGCCGATGTTCTTCCAGCGCAACTGTGTGCAATCAGAAGCCCACTACGCCCTGCGCACCGATGGCCGAATCGATGTGACCAACCGCTGCAGGGAGAAAGACGGCCAGTGGAACGAGGCCAAGGGTATCGCCGAAGCTCAGCAGCCGGGCAGCACCGACAAGCTCTGGGTACGCTTCGACAACTGGTTCAGCCGTCTGGCGCCTGACCTGACCAAGGGTGAGTACTGGGTGCTCTATCACGACAAGGACTACCGCGTAGCGCTGGTCGGCCATCCTAACCGCGAGTACCTGTGGCTGCTGTCCCGCACCCCGGCCATTCCGGACAAGACCCGTGACCAACTGCTGGAGATTGCCCGCGAGCAAGGCTATGACACCAGCAAACTGGTCTGGCGCCAGGCTGACAGCACAGGCGTCGAATAAGACTTTGATGGCGCATGACAAGGAGTAGACATGGACCTGCTGTTTCTGGGCACCAGCGCCGGTGCCCCGACCAAGGCCCGCAACGTGAGCGCAACGGCGCTGCTGGAAGCGACGGGTAAACGCTGGTACTTGATCGATTGCGGTGAGGGCACTCAGCATCGTCTGCTGCACACATCGCTGTCGACCCATGACCTGGGCGGCATTTTCATCACCCATGTACATGGCGACCACTGCCTGGGTTTGCCCGGCCTGCTGGCCAGTGCAAGCATGAACGGGCGGCGCCAACCGTTGGATGTGGTGCTGCCCCGGGCCTTGCACGATTGGGTGCGCGTCAGTTTGGCGGTTACCGACAGTCATCTGTCCTTCGATCTGCGGCTGTTGCCCGTCGAAGAGTTCAGTGGCTGGCACAACGCGGCCGTAACGGTGAGCACCGTCACTTTGTCGCACCGCGTGCCCAGCGTGGGCTACCTCTTCGAGGAGCGCTGCCCCGAGTCACGGCTGGACAGCAGGCGCCTTGACGCCGAAGGCGTGCCTCGTGGGCCGCTGTGGGGAGCGCTGGCGAAAGGCCTGGCAGTGAATCACCAAGGTCGTGAGCTGCAAGCGGCGCACTACCTTCAGCCTGGTCGAGCTGCCCGCCGCATCATGATCTGCGGCGACAACGACACGCCCGAACTGCTGGCCGAGGCAGCGGCAGATGCCGACGTGCTGGTGCATGAAGCGACCTTTACGCAACCTGCGGTGGAGCGATCCGGCGTGACATATGGCCACAGTACTGCGGCGGCAGTGGCTCGGTTTGCCGAAGCGGCCGGAGTGCGTAACCTGGTGCTGACGCACTTCAGTGCGCGCTACCAGGCTGACAATCGGCGCAGCCCCTCGATCGATGACATCAGGCAGGAGGCTGCCCTGCACTATGCCGGCAACCTCACATTGGCCGCGGACCTTCAGCGGTATCATTTGGGGCGTGAGGGTGTTTTGTTGCCAGTCGATTGAGCGACCTGCATGTGCCCGGGTGGTATTGGAATGGGTATGAGTCGCCTTGGACTTCCTGGGTGAATTATAGATCGTGGGGTCCGCTGCGCGGCCCATCGCGGCACTAGGCCCTCCAACAATGGATCTGCGTAGTCCTCACATTTCTGCAAGCACCGCTACCCGTTGTGGGAGCGGCCTCGTGCCGCGATGGGTCGCGCAGCGGACCCGGCAATGTAAACCGCGAAGCTGAAACCCAGAGACCGCCCCACCGCCCACAGCTTCATCCTCGCAGCGCCTGTCAACCAGACTGCTATAGCGTCCACAGCGTCCACAACAGCGTGAACAGCCCCGCAGCTAAGCCGCCATTCGCCCCTTGGCCACCGCTTCGGACGCCGCCAACATGGCGCGCAGCAGCACGGCACACCCCGCCGCCAGATCCTCTGGCGTAGCGTTCTCGATTTCGTTATGGCTGATGCCGTTTTCGCACGGCACGAAGATCATGCCAGCGGGCCCGAGTTCAGCCAGGAAGATCGCGTCGTGCCCTGCCCCGCTGACGATATCCATGTGCGGCAAACCCAGTGCCTGGGCCGACTCACGTACCGCACCCACGCAGCCGTTGTCGAAATACAAGGCCGGAAAATCTGCGGTGGGCACCAGCTCATACGTCAGCCCATGCCGTTCGCAGGTCTGTTCGATCACGCTGCGGACCTCGGCAATCATTCCCTCTAGCCGGCCCCCCTCGAGGTGACGCAAATCCAGGGTCATGCGCACTTCGCCAGGAATCACATTGCGCGAGCCAGGATAGGCTTGCAGGCAGCCCACCGTACCGCAGGCGTGCGGCTGGTGGCCCAGGGCGGCGCGGTTGACCGCTTCGACCACGGCAGCGGCGCCGACCAGGGCATCCTTGCGCAGGTGCATGGGCGTTGGCCCGGCATGGGCCTCCACCCCACGCAACGTCAGGTCGAACCATTTCTGGCCCAGGGCGCCGAGCACCACGCCGATGGTCTTGGCCTGGTCTTCCAGGATCGGGCCTTGTTCGATGTGGGCTTCGAAATACGCCCCCACCGGGTGGCCGGTCACCGCCCGGCTCCCGGCGTAGCCGATTTCATTCAACGCTTCGCCCACGCTGATCCCTTGGGCATCGCGTTTTGCCAGCGTCTGCTCGAGACTGAACTTGCCGGCAAAGACCCCCGAGCCCATCATGCACGGCGCAAAGCGCGAGCCTTCCTCGTTGGTCCATACCACCACTTCCAGCGGTGCTTCGGTTTCAACGCCCAGGTCGTTGAGGGTGCGGATGACCTCCAGCCCAGCCATGACCCCGTAGCAGCCATCGAACTTGCCACCGGTGGGCTGGGTGTCGATGTGGCTGCCCGTCATCACCGGCGGCAGCGCTGCGTTGCGCCCTGGCCGACGGGCAAACAGATTACCCACCCCGTCGACTGTCACCGTGCACCCCGCCGCTTCGCACCACTGCACGAACAGGTCACGGGCCTGTCGATCCAAGTCGGTCAGGGCGAGGCGACAGACGCCACCCTTGGGCGTGGCGCCTAGGCGCGCCAAGTCCATGAGCGATTGCCACAAGCGTGCGCTATCGACATGCCGGGCAGTCGATTGAAGAACGTCTTGAGCGCGGGTCATAGGTTTCTCCTCAGGCTTTTCTTGTCGGATGTGTAAGCCACAGCGCGGGCCTGCCCGCACTGCGACGAGCAGGTTACTCAAGGCAAAGGCTTGGCCATGCGCGCCGGGCTGCGGGCGGCCATGGCGGCGAAGACGTAATACAAGCCAGCGCCAAGCAGCGAGCCGGTGAACCAGCCATAGTCGTAGAACCAACTGAAGTGACTGTTGCCAATGGCCATTACTGTGAGCGCCACGGGCAACGCAAAGGCCGCAAAGCCGGGCCAGTGCCAGGCGGGATAGACGTCATCGCGGTACAGCCCGGCCAGGTCCAGGTACTGACGCCGGACCAGGAAATAATCCACCACCATGATCCCGGCAATGGGACCCAGCAGGCTGGAATACCCCAGCAACCAGTTGGAATAGACGCTTTCAAGGCTGATGTCGGAAACGATCCAGCCCAGCTTTTTGAGCAGCTCGTGGCCCATCAGCGCCAGCCCGATGAAACCGGTCAGCCACACCGCCCGGCTGCGGCCGATCAAGCGCGGCGCAATGTTCTGGAAATCGTTCGTGGGCGAGACGATGTTGGCCGCCGTATTGGTGGACAAGGTAGCGATCACGATCAAGGCCATGGCCAGGGCTACCCAGAAGGGGCTCTGAATCTTGCCGATCAGCGTCACCGGATCGGAAACAGTCTCGCCCACCAGCGAGGCCGAGGCCGCCGTCAACACCACACCCAGCGAGGCGAACAGGAACATGGTCAGGGGCAGGCCGAATATTTGCCCCAGAATCTGGTCCTTCTGGCTACGGGCATAACGACTGAAGTCCGGGATGTTCAGCGACAGGGTGGCCCAGAAGCCCACCATGGCAGTGAGCCCTGCGCAGAAGTAGCCCACCACGCTGGCCCCTTGCGGACGCTTCGGTGGCTGGGCCAGCAACTCGGTCATGGACATGTGCGGCAGCGCCCACACCAGCAGCCCGATACCCACCGATACCAGCAAAGGTGCGGACAAGGTTTCCAGCCACTTGATCGATTCGGCGCCGCGCAGCACCACCCATAGGTTCAGGCACCAGAAAATCACGAAACCGATCACCTCGCCGGTGCCGCCCAAGGCCTTCCAGCCCTCGAATACCGAGCCCAGGAACAGATGAATTGCCAGCCCACCGAACAGCGTCTGGATCCCGAACCAGCCGCAGGCGACCACCGCTCGCACCAGGCAAGGCACATTGGAACCCAGGATGCCGAAGGATGCACGCAGCAGTACCGGGAAGGGTATGCCGTACTTGGTACCGGGGAAGGCGTTGAGCGTCAGTGGAATCAGCACGATGAGGTTGGCCAGCAAAATGGCCAGCAACGCTTCACCCACGCTCAGGCCGAAATACGCCGTGAGAACGCCGCCCAGGGTGTAGGTGGGCACGCAGATGGACATGCCTACCCACAGGGCGGTGATGTGCCACCTGTTCCAGGTGCGCTGATGCACCTTGGTGGGAGCGATGTCGGGGTTGTAGCGCGGGCTGTCGAGCACGTCGGCGCCTTCGCACAGCTCTACCAGGCCGTTGCGATCAACCACGTGCGATCTGCTCTGTTGCATGGGGCCTTCTCCAGAATGTTGTTGTAGTTGTTCGCTCATCGGGGCGAGTCGATGGCCGGAGTACACACGCAGAATGTGGGTAGAAATTTCGACCAAATTTGGATCTTGTCAAGTACGTCAGCCTGATCCGAAACGCCTATGCTAGAGCCACCCTAATTTTTATTTCCTTATTAATCAGCAGGTTAAAAACCACAAATTCCGTGTGATTTATTTCTTGCTGAATCCAGAATCTGCATCTAGCCTCGAATCTTGTCAGCGATGACAGGATCGCTCTGCCACCCTGGCCTACCAATTCCAAGAACCGGCACAGACCGGTCAGCCTGCGAGGAAAACGGCATGTCCCTGTTGATCCGTGGCGCCACCGTGGTCACCCACGAAGAAAGCTTCAGCGCCGATGTCCTGTGTGCAAACGGCCTGATCCAGGCCATCGGCCAAGACCTCGACCCACCGGCCGGTTGCAAGGTGCTCGATGGCAGCGGCCAGTACCTGATGCCCGGCGGGATCGACCCGCATACCCACATGCAGCTGCCATTCATGGGCACCGTGGCCAGCGAGGACTTTTTCAGCGGCACCGCCGCCGGGCTCGCAGGCGGTACCACCTCCATCATCGATTTCGTGATCCCCAATCCCCAGCAGTCGTTGATGGAGGCGTTTCACACCTGGCGCGGATGGGCAGAAAAGAGCGCCAGCGATTACGGCTTTCACGTGGCCATCACCTGGTGGAGCGACCAGGTAGCCGAGGAAATGGGTGAGCTGGTTGCCCACCATGGGGTGAACAGTTTCAAGCACTTCATGGCCTACAAGAACGCCATCATGGCCGCTGACGACACCCTGGTCGCCAGCTTCGAGCGCTGCCTGCAACTGGGCGCCGTGCCCACGGTGCACGCCGAGAACGGCGAGCTGGTGGATCACCTTCAACGCAAGTTGCTGGCCCAGGGCCTGACAGGGCCTGAGGCGCATCCGTTGTCACGTCCGCCCCAGGTCGAGGGCGAAGCGGCCAGCCGCGCCATCCGTATCGCAGAAACCCTCGGTACGCCGTTGTACCTGGTGCATGTCTCCAGCCGCGAGGCGCTGGATGAGATTGCCTACGCTCGCGGCAAGGGGCAGCCGGTCTACGGCGAGGTCTTGCCTGGCCACCTGCTGCTGGACGACAGCGTCTACCGCGACCCGGACTGGGCCACGGCAGCAGGCTATGTGATGAGCCCGCCCTTCCGACCGCGTGAACACCAAGAGGCGCTGTGGCGCGGCCTGCAGTCAGGCAACCTGCACACCACCGCCACCGACCATTGCTGTTTCTGCGCCGAGCAGAAGGCCATGGGACGCGACAACTTCAGCCGCATTCCCAATGGCACGGCCGGTATCGAGGACCGCATGGCGGTGTTGTGGGATGCCGGTGTGAACACAGGTCGCCTGTCGATGCACGAATTCGTCGCCGTCACGTCCACCAACACGGCGAAGATCTTCAACCTGTTCCCACGCAAAGGCGCCATTCGTGTCGGCGCCGACGCCGACCTGGTGCTGTGGGACCCACAGGGCACGCGCACGTTGTCGGCCAAGACCCATCACCAGCAGGTGGACTTCAACATCTTCGAAGGGCGCACCGTGCGCGGCGTGCCCAGCCACACCATCAGCCAGGGCAAGGTGGTGTGGGCCGACGGTGACTTGCGCGCCGAAGTCGGTGCCGGACGGTATGTCGAACGCCCGGCCTACCCGTCGGTGTACGAACTGCTCGAGCGTCGGGCCGACCACCATCGGCCCATCCCCGTGCCCCGCTAGCCGCTGACACTGATCGACCGGCTTTCATTGCAAGACCGACTCGTCAGGCCAACCCGTGCCTGGAGCACGGCGTGCCGGTGAGCGGGGCCGCCTGCGCTCCACCCTTTCAAGCCCACGACAAGAAAGAGAGGCTACCACCGTGATCGACGCACTGAACCATTTGCCGCGCCCTGGGGCCGGTAGCGACCAGCTGGCCGAGCATTTCAGCGACTTGGTTCCACCACTGACCGCGCGCCAGGCCGCCGTGGAGAGCGCGCGCTGTCTGTACTGCTACGATGCCCCGTGCATCAACGCCTGCCCCAGCGACATCGACATTCCGTCCTTCATCCACCGCATCAGTGATGAAAACCTGGAAGGTGCTGCCGAACGGATTCTGTCGGCCAACATCCTGGGTGGCAGCTGCGCCCGTGTCTGCCCGACCGAAATCCTTTGCGAACAGGCCTGCGTGCGCAACAACGCGCAGGAATGCGCGCCGGTGCTGATTGGTCAGTTGCAGCGCTATGCCCTGGACAACGCCCAGTTCAGCGGGCATCCCTTCCAGCGCTCTGTGGCGACCGGCAAGCGTATCGCCGTGGTCGGCGCCGGCCCGGCGGGCTTGTCCTGCGCACATCGCCTGGCCATGCACGGGCACGATGTAGTCATCTTCGAAGCCAGTGAAAAACCGGGCGGTCTGAACGAGTACGGCATTGCCCGCTACAAGCTGGTGGATGACTTCGCCCAGCGTGAAGTGGCGTTTTTGCTGGGCATCGGTGGTATCGAGATCCGCTACAACCAGCGCCTGGGCAGCAACCTGAGGCTCGGTGACTTGCGGGACCAGTACGATGCCGTGTTTCTCGGCCTTGGGCTCAGTGCCGTGCGGCAACTGGGCCTGCCCGATGAGCAGGCGCCGGGCCTGCTGGCTGCCACCGACTACATCCGCGAGCTGCGCCAGGCGGATGACCTCAGCCGCTTGCCTTTGGCCGACCGCTGCCTGGTGATCGGCGCCGGCAACACGGCGATCGACATGGCCGTGCAGATGAGCCGCCTGGGGGCACGCGACGTCAACCTGGTGTATCGCCGTGGGGCGCCCGACATGGGCGCCACGGGCCACGAGCAAGCCATCGCCAAGGCCAACCAGGTGCGCCTGCACTCCTGGGCGCGTCCCGACGCCGTACTGCTGAGCGACGATGGCAACGTACGCGGCATGCGCTTCGCGCGCACGGCGATGGTGGACGGTCGCCTGGGTGATACCGGGGAAACCTTCGAACTGGCTGCCGACGCGATCTTCAAGGCCATCGGGCAGCGCTTGGAAGAACAAAGCCTGGCTGACCCGGTCGCCGCGCAACTGGCCCGCGATGGGGAGCGCATCCGCGTCGATGAGTGCATGCAGACCAGCTTACCGGGCGTGTATGCCGGCGGTGACTGCACTGCCCTGGGCCAGGACCTCACCGTACAGGCCGTACAACATGGCAAGGTGGCGGCCCAGGCCATCCATGCCCAACTCATGCTCAATGTGGAGGCCGCGTAAATGGCTGACTTGTCTATCGTCTTCGCCGGCATTCGCGCCCCGAATCCCTTCTGGCTGGCCTCCGCGCCGCCCACCGACAAGGCCTACAACGTGGTACGCGCCTTCGAAGCGGGCTGGGGTGGCGTGGTCTGGAAAACCCTGGGGCAAGACCCTGCAGCGGTGAACGTCTCATCGCGTTATTCGGCGCACTTTGGCGCCAACCGCCTGGTTCAGGGCATCAACAACATCGAGTTGATCACCGATCGGTCATTGGAGATCAACTTGCGGGAGATCACCCAGGTCAAGAAGGATTGGCCGGACCGGGCACTGATCGTGTCGCTGATGGTGCCGTGCGAGGAGGCATCGTGGAAATTCATCCTGCCGCTGGTCGAGGCCACCGGGGCCGATGGCATCGAGCTGAACTTCGGCTGCCCCCATGGGATGCCCGAGCGTGGCATGGGGGCAGCGGTGGGCCAGGTGCCTGAGTATGTGGAGATGGTCACGCGCTGGTGCAAGACCTACTGCTCGCTGCCGGTGATCGTCAAGCTTACCCCCAACATCACCGACATTCGCCAGTCGGCTAGAGCCGCACACCGGGGCGGCGCCGATGCGGTGTCGCTGATCAACACCATCAACTCCATCACCAGCGTGGACCTAGACCGCATGGTCGCCCACCCGATTGTCGGGGACCAGAGTACGCACGGGGGTTACTGCGGCTCGGCCGTCAAACCCATCGCGCTGAACATGGTCGCGGAAATCGCCCGCGACCCCGCCACCCAAGGCTTGCCGATCTGCGGGATCGGCGGTATTGGCAATTGGCGTGACGCTGCCGAGTTCGTGGCCCTGGGCAGCGGCGCGGTGCAAGTCTGTACGGCCGCCATGCTGCATGGCTTTCGCATCGTCGAGGATATGAAGGACGGCCTGGCACGTTGGATGGATCAGCATGGGCATGCCCGTCTTGAGGACTTCCGAGGCCAGGCAGTCGGCCACACCACCGACTGGAAGTACCTGGACATCAACTACAAGTCCATCGCGCACATCGATCAGCATGCTTGCATTGGTTGCGGCCGGTGCCACATCGCCTGCGAGGACACCTCGCACCAGGCCATCGCCAGTACGGTGAAGGCCGACGGAACCCATGCCTATAGCGTGATCGAGGAAGAATGCGTGGGCTGCAACCTGTGCCAGATCACCTGCCCCGTGGAAGACTGCATCGAGATGGTTGCGCAGGACACTGGCAAGCCGTACCTGAACTGGACGCAGGACCCGCGCAACCCCTATCGGGAGGCTGGCTGAGGGTGGGCGTGTGAATGCAGGCGCCCGCCGTTTTGCCAGGCGCCGGATCCGTCGCGGTGCGGCGCACATGGGCCTTGATGATTGGGATTCAGGGCTGAAATCGTGGGGCCGCTGCGCGGCCCATCGCGGCACAAGGGCCGCTCCTACAAGGGGTAGCTGCAGCGCAACGTTCGATTTCCAAAATTCGAGAAGGCATCCGCTTTCTATCGGATCTGGAGGCTATCGAATTCAGTGCAGGAGCGGCCTAGTGCCGCGATGGGCCGCGCAGCGGCGCCACGATTTCAGCCCTGCATGGTAGTTCGCTCAAGGCTCCAACCCAATGCCCCTCAGGATTACGCTGGTCACCGTCTGCACGGCGCTTTCGAAATCCCGGTCGGACAGCGGCTCGCCGTCGTTGAGCAAGGCCACCTGGTATCCGAAGTCGGCATAATGCTGGGTCGATGCCCAGATCATGTACAGCAGCGCCGACGGCTGCACTGGCAGAATGCGCCCCTGTTCCACCCAGCGGCGGATCTTGGCTTCCTTGAGTCTGGCCCAGGGCACCAGGCTTTCATCCAGGTTGGCCCTGAGCACCGGCGCACCGTGCAGCATCTCCTCGGCCCAGATTTTCGAGCCCAGCGGCCGTGACCGGGAGTGAGCCATCTTCGCGCGTATGTAGCTGGTCAACACGACGCGGGGGTCATCGAAGTGCTCGAAACTCAGGGCATCCTGTTTCCAGACTTCAAGCAAGTCCTGCAATACCGCACGAAACAGGTCGTCCTTGGTCTTGAAATAGTAATGAAGGTTCGAGCGCGGCAGCTGCGCCTGCTCGGCGATGTCGCCCATGGACGTGGCAGCGAAGCCCTTTTCGGCGAACACACGCTCGGCGGCCTGCAGAATCTTCTCGATGTTACGACGACGGATTTCAATCTTGTGGTTGGCCATCAAGCGCTGACCGTGAACTGGATGTTGTCGATCTGCCAATCCATACCGCCAATGCCCATGGTTGCTCCGTGCTCTCGCAAATGTCCCGTAGTCTACTCCGCTTGCGCAGCGAAACCATCAGCCGGCGCAAGCGCCGGCTGCCAAGCTTCAGGCACTGGCGCGCACGCGCGCAGGGCACTGCGCACGGTGCAGGTTGAGCGCGGTATTGATGATGCCGATATGACTGAACGCCTGCGGGAAGTTGCCCAGCATGCGCTTGCCTACCGGGTCGTACTGCTCAGCCAACAGGCCCACATCGTTGCACAGGTCTGTCAGCCGCTGATACAGCGCATGCGCTTCGTCCTGGCGTCCCAGCAGCACGTACACGTCGGCCAGCCAGAAGGAGCACACCAGAAACGTACCCTCGCCCGCCGTCAGGCCATCGGTACAGCTGTCGGTGTCGTAGCGCAGCAACAGGCCGTTGTGCAGCAGGCGTTTTTCGATCTGGGCCAGGGTGCGCAGAAAGCGCGGGTCATGGGCCGGCAGAAAGCCGGTCAGCGCGATGTGCAGCAGGCTGGCATCCATCTCTGAAGAACCGTAGGCCTGCACAAAGTGCTGGCCCTGGGCATCGAGGCCCTGCTCGCACACTTCGCGGCGGATCTGATCAGCGACCTGCCGGTAGTGAAGGCCCCGTTCACGGTCCTCCTCGGTGGTGTCGGCAAGCTCTGCGGCGCGGTCGAACGCCACCCAGGCCATGACCTTGGAGTGCACGAAATGCTGCCGACCACCGCGCACTTCCCAGATGCCTTCATCAGGTTCACGCCAGATGCTTTCCAGGTAAGGCATGATCACCCGGCTAATGGCCGCGCTGCGCGGGTGCCTGGGCAGACCGCCGCGGATGGCCTGGCTCATGGCGTCGGCCAGCTCACCGTAAATGTCCAGCTGGGTCTGCGCGGCGGCTGCGTTGCCCACCCGCACCGGCTGGGAGTGCTCGTAGCCGGCCAGCCAGGGCAAGGTGTATTCCTGAAGATCACGCTCACCGGCCAGGCCGTACATGATCTGCATCTGCTCCGGGTTGCCCGCCACCGAACGCAACAGCCATTCGCGCCAGGCCTGGGCTTCTTCGAAGTAGCCCAGGTTCATGAAGGCCAGCAAGGTCATGGTGGCATCGCGCAGCCAGCAGAAGCGGTAGTCCCAATTACGCTCACCGCCCACGCGCTCGGGCAACGAAGTCGTCACTGCCGCCACAATCCCGCCCGTTGGGGCATAGGTCATGGCCTTGAGCACCAGCAACGAGCGCCGCACCAGGGCCGTGTACGGCCCCACGTCGGGGCACTTGGCTGCGAAGACCTGCCACTGATCCACGGTGGCCTTGAGGCAGGCATCGATGTCCTGTTCGGCGGGCACCGGCAGGTGGGACGGGTGATGACGCAAGCTGAACACGTGGCGCTCGCCCTCGCCTACCCGCACACGCGCCACCGTGTGGTGATCGCGGGCATGGGGCGCCACGGTCGAGGACAGGACCAAGCGGTCCGGGCCTGCCACCGCGCTGAGGGTCAGCGGGTCGAGCCGCTCCACCCAAGGGACGCTGCGCCCGTAGTCAAAGCGCATCACCAGGTCCATTTCGAACGTGGTCTGCCCCGAAAGGCCTTCGACGATGCGCACCACTGCGTTCTCGTCACCCAAGGGCATGAAGTCCAGCACCCGCGCCTTTCCCGAGGCCGTGACCCAGACGGTCTCAAGCACCAGCGTGTCGTCCAGGTAGCGCCGGGTGCGTTCTATCACAGGGTCCGAAGGCGCCAGGCGCCAACGGCCATTTTCCTCGTTACCCAGCAAGGCCGCGAACACCGCTGGCGCATCGAAACGCGGCAGGCACAGCCAGTCGAGCGAGCCGTCGCTGCTGACCAGGGCTGCGCTGCGGCAATTGCCCAGCAGGGCATAATCTTCAATATGGGCAGGCATCGAGACTCCAGAAATTCAGTGCGTCCATTGTGCCGAGCCTGCCTTCACCGACAGGCCCGGCACCACGCGATCGGATCAAAACGGTGCGCTATCAACCCAGCCGGTGCCACTCGCGCTTGTCCCGGGCCAGCAGTTCGCCGCCCGCCTGCGGGCCATCCTGGCCGGCCTCGTAGTCATGCACTTCCCCGCCCCGGGCCCAGGCATCGAGAAACGGCTGGACGGCGCGCCAGCCGTTCTCGATGTTGTCGGCACGCTGGAACAAGGTCTGGTCGCCCGTCAGGCAGTCATAGATCAAGGTCTCGTAGCCGGTGGCCGGGGTCATCTTGAAAAAATCCTTGTAGGCAAACCCAAGCTCTACGTTCTCCATGACAAGCTCCGGCCCTGGCCGTTTGGCCTGCAGGTCGAACCACATGCCTTCATTGGGCTGGATCTGAATCTTCAGGTAATTGGGCTTGGGCCTTTGCAGCGCGGACTCACGGAACTGGGCATACGGCGCCGGCTTGAAGCAGATGGCGATTTCCGTATCGCGCACGCTCATGCGCTTGCCGGTGCGCAGGTAAAAGGGCACACCGGCCCAGCGCCAGTTATCGATCATGATCTTCATGGCCACGAACGTTTCGGTCTGGCTGTCAGGCTCCACCTTGGTTTCCTGACGGTATCCCGGCACGTTCTTCCCATCCAGGGTGCCGGCTACGTACTGGCCCCGAACCGAGTTCTTCAACGCCATCTTGGTCGACCACGGGCGGATCGCGCCGATCACCTTGGCCTTCTCCCCGCGAACCGCGTCAGCGGCAAACGCCGCAGGCGGCTCCATGGCTACCATCGCCAGCAGCTGGAACAGATGATTGGGCACCATGTCGCGCATCGCACCGGTGCTGTCATAGAACGCACCGCGGGTTTCGACCCCTACGGTTTCAGCGGCGGTGATCTGCACATGGTCGATGTAGTGATTGTTCCAGAACGACTCGAACAGCCCATTGGAGAAACGGCTGACCAGGATGTTCTGGACGGTCTCCTTGCCCAGGAAATGGTCGATCCGGTAGATCTGACGCTCGCCCATCACGTTCAGCAGACAAGCGTTGAGCGCCTCGGCGCTGGCAAGGTCGTGGCCGAACGGCTTCTCGATGACCACCCGACGAAACCCGCCGCCCGACTCGTCCAGCAACCCGGCCTCCCCAAGGCGTTTGGCCACTTCTGGGAAAAACCGTGGAGACGTCGCCAGGTAGAAAATCGCGTTGCCATGGCTGGTCTTGTCGATGCGCTTGGCAATAGCCTCATAAGTCGCAGCGTCGAGAAAGTCCCCGGTCTGGTAGTCCAGGCGCTTGGCAAGGCTGGCCCAGAGCTTTTCGTCCAGGTTCGCCGGGGCACCCTCTGCGCCTTTGTCGCGCTCGGCCATGAACGCGTGCAAACGTTCAGCAAATGCCTCGGCGCTGACAGCGTTGTGGTCGACACCCACGATGCGCAGGTCTTTATCGAGCAGGCCGTCGCGGCTGAGGTTGTAGAGTGCGGGCATCAGCAGGCGCTTGACCAGGTCGCCATTGGCGCCGAACAGGAACAACGTGCAGGGTGGAGCAGCAGGCGTTGCCGGTTTTTTGCTCATTCAGGTTTCTTCTCGACGTGTCCACCGAACCCAAGGCGCATGGCCGAGAGAATCTTGTCGCCATAAGTGCCTTGTTGCTGTCGCGAACGAAAACGCGCGAACAGTGCACTGGACAGCACCGGAACCGGCACCGCCTGCTCGACGGCCGCATCGATGGTCCAGCGCCCTTCCCCGCTATCGGACACCGAGCCGCTGAACTGGGCCAACTGCGGGTCGGCCACCAGCGCGTCGGCGGTCAGGTCCAGCAGCCAGGACGTGACCACGCTGCCACGGCGCCACACTTCAGCGATCTCGGCCACGTTCAGGTCAAAGCGCTGGTCCTCAGGCAGCTCGGCACCGCCTTTGCTGCGCAGCAGGTCGAAGCCTTCGGCGTAAGCCTGCATCAAGCCGTATTCGATACCGTTGTGCACCATCTTCACGTAATGCCCTGCGCCCGGCGGGCCGGCGTGGATATAGCCATGCTCGGCGCGCTGGTGTTCACCGGTGCGCCCGTGGGTGCGTGGGATATCACCGACACCGGGTGCGAGCGCTGCAAACAGTGGCTCCAGACGTTCGAACACGTCCTTTTCCCCGCCGATCATCATGCAGTAACCACGCTCCAGCCCCCATACCCCGCCGGAAGTACCCACATCCAGGTAATGCAGCCCACGCTGCGCCAGTTCTGCAGCGCGGCGCATATCGTCTTTATAGAAGGTATTGCCACCGTCGATGATCGAGTCGCCAGGTTCCAGCAAGTCAGCCAGCTGGGCAATGGTCTGCTCGGTAGGCGCCCCAGCGGGAAGCATGACCCAGACGGCACGAGGCGCCTGGAGTTTCTCGACCAGTGCGGCCAGGTCAGCCGCCCCCACGCTACCTTCGCCCTCAAGGGCGGTGATCGCTTGTGCGTTGCGATCGTGCACCACCGTGTGATGGCCGGCGAGCATAAGCCGCCTTGCAATGTTGCCGCCCATGCGGCCCAGCCCGACAATTCCCAATTGCATGAGCAGGTGCTCCCCTTCTGGAATGAGTGACGACGTTTCGCCTTTCAGGTTAGTCCAGTGGACTGCATGAGGGTTCAGCGACGGGCGGTGTGTTCATGTTCGTTCGCTGGGGCCGAAGTACCTTTCTCTTCGCCCGTTCGGGGCGCCAGAGGCATTCAGCAGCGCTGAATCAATCAGAGCGCTGTCATGCAGCACCGACCGCACCATTAAGGTGCAAGGCACTGGGCAAAGCGCCACTCGTCGCCTAGCGATCGTGTGTGTTCAACGCGCTCGGCATATGCGGCGGGCGAGTGCCAACGTCTGCGTCTAGCACGCGGGCCGCCTGGAATGACCGTTCGGTCACATTTGTAATATTTCTCTCCTACACTCAGGTTCCGGCCCGCCATTTGCTCAATGGAAGAGCAACGGAAAAAAAGTCGAACTTTAAGGAAAGACGGCAGGTCAGGAACTAAGCAGGCCAGATGAAATGGGTTATTCCCACGCATGGCCCGCCCACCCCAACCAGTCCACTCGCCTTTTGGCCAGAATGCCGAATGCGCTGTGCCTGTGCGCACGACTCGGGGGCAAGGATTGCATTACGCAGAATTCGCAAAGAGAGAATCAACACGAAAGACCGCCGCGGTTTATCAGTGCCCGGCCAAGCTTAGGGACGGAGAGAAACAATGATCAGTGCCGCTGTCGCGACTCAAGTAGCTACCTTTACCTCGGAACATCGCGAACCGCTCATCCCGGAGCTCGCCAAGACAGGCAAGGCACCTGGCGCCCAGCGCCAGAACAACCCGAACAAACGCAAGATCCTTTTCGTCACCTCGGAAATCGCTGACCTGGTGAAGACCGGTGGCTTGGGCGACGTCTCCGCTGCGCTGCCACGGGCACTGGCGCACCTGCACGACGTGCGCGTGCTGATCCCGGGCTACCCGCAGGTCGTCGAAAGCGACAACCCCATCCACATCGTCGGCGAGCTGGGCGGCCACGCGGCCTTGCCACCTTGCAAGATTGGCCGGATGGACTTGCCCGACGGCCTGGTGATCTACGTGTTGATCTGCCCGGAGCTCTACCAGCGCCCTGGCACGCCCTACGCAGCAGAAAACGGTCGCGACTGGCCGGACAACCATATCCGTTTCGCCCGCCTGGGCCTGGCGGCTGCAGAAATCGCAGCCGGTGAAGGCATGATCCACTGGAAACCGGAGATGGTGCATGCCCATGACTGGCCAGCGGGCCTGGCCCCTGCGTACATGCACTGGCGCGGCTTGAGTACGCCGACCCTGTTCACCATTCACAACCTGGCGTATCAAGGTGTCTACAGCCGTGGCTGCAGCCCGGAGCTGGCCATTCCCGACCATGCCATGCAGCAGGAAGGCATGGAGTTCTACGGCAAGCTCTCCTTCCTGAAAGCTGGCCTGGCCTACTCCAGCCACATCACCACGGTCAGTGCCACCTACGCCCAGGAAATCACCACGCCCGAATTCGGCTGCGGCCTGGACGGTTTCCTGGCCAGCAAGGCGCAACAAGGGCTGTTGGGCGGCATTCCCAACGGTATCGACGAAAGCTGGGATGCGGCGACCGACAAGCACCTGCAGCATAATTTCAGCATCAACGACTGGGAGGGCAAGGCGCGTAATGCCCAGGCGGTGCGCGAGCTGTTCCAGCTGGACCCTTCCGAGGGGCCGCTGTTTGCCGTGGTCTCGCGCCTGGTCTACCAGAAAGGCCTGGACCTGACCCTGGGCGTTGCCGAGTACATCGTCGAGCAAGGCGGCCAAATTGCAATCATCGGCCGCGGCGAACCCGAGGAAGAGCAGGCCATGCGCGAACTGGCCCTGCGTCATCCCGGCCGCGTTGGTGTGCGCATCGGCTTCAACGAAACCGATGCACGCCGCATGTTCGCCGGCAGCGACTTCCTGTTGATGCCCTCGCGCTACGAGCCCTGTGGCCTGAGCCAGATGTACGCCCAGCGTTTCGGCTCGCTGCCCGTTGCGCGCAAGACCGGCGGGCTGGCCGACACCATCGAGAACGGCGTTACAGGTTTCCTGTTCGATGAATCGACGGTGGAAAGCTACCGCGAGGCGCTCAGCCGGGCGTTCTACATCTACCAGAAAAAAGACCTGCTCAATGCCATGCGCTGCCTGTCCATGACCCAGCCATTCAACTGGTGCCAGGCAGTGGAACCCTACGCACGCCTGTACGAAGACCTGGTCAAGCAAGCCCAGCTGGCTCATTACTGAAGAGAGGTCGAAGATGCAAAGGCATGGCGCACACTTAGAGGACGCCACGTCGGCGCGCTTCGCCCTCTGGGCACCCGACGCGCGCAGCGTGAGTGTGGAATTGCAACACCAGGAAGCCGTCGCCCTCGCCCCCGAGGCCGATGGCTGGTTCACCGGCACCGCCCCTGCCAAGCCAGGGGACTTGTACCGCTACTGCATCAATGGCGAGCTTCGCGTTGCTGACCCTGCATCGCGCTTCCAACCCGAAGGCGTTCATGGCCCCAGCCAGGTCGTGAACCTGGGCGGTTACGCCTGGCAGCATTGCTGGCAAGGCCGCCCCTGGTACGAAGCGGTGATCCAGGAGCTGCATGTGGGCGTACTTGGTGGCTATGAAGGCGTGGCAAGCCATCTGCAACGTATCGCCTCGACCGGCATTACCGCCATCGAACTGATGCCAATCAGCCAATTCCCAGGTACCCGCAACTGGGGCTACGACGGCGTGCTGCCTTATGCAGCGCAGCACAACTACGGCACTCCTGAGCAACTGTGCAGCCTGGTGGACCAGGCACACGGCCACGGGCTGATGGTGATGCTCGATGTGGTCTACAACCACTTCGGCCCGGATGGCAACTTCCTGCATGAGTACGCCAGCTCGTTCTTCCGAGAGGACCGCCACACTCCCTGGGGGGCCGCCATCGACTTCCGGCGGCCGGAAGTGCGCGAATTTTTCATCCAGAACGCGCTGATGTGGATATGCGACTACCGCATCGATGGCCTGCGACTCGATGCGGTACATGCCATCGACCAGCCGGACTTCCTCGAGGAGCTGGCCCAGCGTGTGCGCGAGGCCGTCGAGCCGGGTCGACACGTCTGGTTAGTGCTGGAAAACGAACACAACCAGGCTTTCTTGCTTGAACAAGGCTTCGACGCGCAGTGGAACGATGATGGCCACAACGCGCTGCACGTGTTGCTGACCAATGAAACCGAGGGTTACTACGAAGACTACAAGGACGACCCGATCGGCAAGCTGGCGCGCTGCCTTGGCGAGGGCTTCGTGTTCCAGGGCCAGCCCAACCGCCACGGCGAACCACGCGGCGAACCCAGCGGCCACCTGCCGCCCAGCGCCTTCGTGCTGTTTTTGCAGAACCACGATCAGATCGGCAACCGCGCCATGGGCGAGCGCCTGACCCGGCTGACTTCGCCTGCGGCCCTGCGCGCAGCGACAGGGCTGTTGCTGCTCAGCCCCATGATTCCCTTGCTGTTCATGGGCGATGACGACGGTAGCCGTGCACCCTTCCTGTTCTTCACCGATTTTCATGATGAGCTCGCCGATGCGGTGCGCGAAGGCCGGCGCGGTGAGTTCGAACATTTTGCCGCCTTTGCCGACCCCGAAAAGCGCGCGCGTATACCCGACCCCAACGCCGAGCAGACCTTCCACGCCTCCAGGCCTGACCCGCAGGATGTGATTGCCGGCTGGCATGGGCTGTACCAGCAGCTGCTCACGACGCGCCGTCAGCAGCTTGTCCCACGCCTGCCCGGTACCCGCCCCCTGGGCGCCGAGGTGTTGGCTGACAAGGCACTGACTGCACGCTGGCAGCTGGGCGATGGCAGCACATTGCGCATCGACCTGAACCTGGGCGACCAGCCTCTGCACCTGGAGGCTGCGCCTGCCGGCAGTTGCCTTTTCGACAGCGGCGACAAGGCGCACGCCGGCTCGACGCTTTCGCCCTACAGCTGCGTGGTCACCCTGCTACCCCCCAGACCAGAAGATGCAATGAGCGATTCCCTGCTTCACCGGCTCGCTCAGCGCGCGGGCCTTGCCCGCGACTGGGTGGATGCCAACAACAAACCGCAGCAAGTGACCGATGAGGTACTGCGCAAACTGCTTGAAGCCCTTGGCCATAGGGCTAGCGACGAGGCGCAATTGCAGGACAGCCTGTCCAGGCTCGAACGTAGCGACGACGCACAACACGTTCCGCCGCTGCTCACTGCCGACCAGGGCAAGCCGCTCGACCTCTCGCGGTATTTCCCAGCGCAGGCCGGCGTGCGCGGACAGTTGGAAGATAGCAGCAGCATCGACTTGCAGCTTGATGCCCAGGCCCACCTGCCAGGTGATTTGCCGGTCGGCTATCACCAACTGGAGGTGGCCCAGCACCGCTTTACGCTCGCTGTCGCCCCGTCCGCTTGCCCATCGCTGCATGACTTGGTTCAGGCGGCCCCCGCGCGCTGCTGGGGCTTGTCGGCGCAGCTCTACAGTCTGCGCCGCCCAGGCGATGGGGGCTACGGCGACTGCATGGCCCTCGAGCAACTGGTACGCAGTGCCGCTGAACGGGGCGCCGATGCAGTGGCGATCAGCCCTATCCATGCCTTGTCGGCCTTCGATCAGCAGCACTATAGCCCCTACTCGCCATCGAGCAGGCTGCTGCTCAATACGCTTTACGCAAGCCCGGCGGCCATCCTGGGTGAGCGCACCGTGCGCCTGGCTATCGAGGCCTGCCACCTGGAGCAGACACTGACCTCGCTCGAGCAAGAGCCTTTGGTGGACTGGCCGCGCGCAGCCGATGCCCGGTACAAGCTGCTGGACGCGCTTTACCAGCACTTCAGCCAAGGCGATCACCCGCAACGCGCCGATTTCGAAAGCTATCGCCAGGCCGCAGGCGAGGCGCTGGAGCACCATTGCCGTTTTGAAGTACTGCAAGCCGAGGCGGTCGACAAAGGCCATGGCGCTGATTGGCGCAACTGGCCAGAGGCGTGGCGCGACCCATTTGGGACCGAAGTCCGCGCCTTGGCCGAAAGTTATCCGGCCAGGGTGGAGTTTCACGCGTTCTGCCAATGGCTGACCGAGCGCAGCCTGCAGCGCGCCCAGGAGGCTGCCAAAGGCAGCGGCATGGTAGTGGGCCTGATTGCCGACCTTGCCGTTGGCGCCGATGGCGCTGGCAGCCAGGCCTGGAGCCGCCAGGACGAACTGCTGGCCAACCTTACCGTTGGCGCGCCACCTGACATCCTCAATCGCTCGGGCCAGGACTGGGGCATCTGCGGGTTCTCGCCCGAAGGGCTCAAGCGCAACGGCTACCGCGCGTTCATCGAGATGCTGCGTGCGAACCTTGCCCACGCCGGTGGCCTGCGCATCGACCATGTGATGGGTTTGCAACGGCTCTGGCTGATCCCGCGCGGCTGCAAACCCAATGAAGGCGCCTACCTGTACTACCCGCTCGAAGACATGCTGCGCTTGCTGGCGCTCGAAGCCAGCCGCCACGGTGCAATCATCCTGGGTGAAGACCTGGGCACGGTACCGGACGGTCTACGCGAGGCCTTGGCGCAGAAAAACATCCTGGGCATGCGCGTGCTGCCCTTCGAGCAGACCTCCCCAGGCCAATTCACCCCCCAGCTACAGTGGCCCGACGACGCCTTGGCGACCACCGGCACCCATGACCTGGCGACCGTGGCAGGTTGGCTGAAAAACCGCGACGTCGAATGGAGCCGGCGCCTGGGTTTGATTGATGAATCCACCGAGCAGCAATGGCGCGATGACCGCCGCAAAGAACACGACGGCTTGCGCCGCACGCTTGAAACCCACTATGGCCCGCTGAAGGACGACACTGCCGTGATCGATGCCGCGATTGGTTATGTAGGCCACACCAAAGCTCCGCTGGTGCTGGTCCCGCTTGAAGACCTGCTGGGTTTGGAAGAACAGCCGAACATGCCCGGCACCACCGAAGGGCATCCCAACTGGCGCCGCCGCTTTACCGAGGCGGCAAGCCACATGCTTGACGACAAGGATGCCGCACGGCGCCTGGAAGTGCTGGCGCAAGCGCGCGAGCAGGCATGGGAGCGCGACCGATGAAACCGCTTACCGCGACCCTGCGCCTGCAGTTTCACAGCGACTTTACCCTGGACCATGCCCTGCCGTTGGTGCCGTACTTTGCCCAACTGGGCATCAGCCACCTGTACGCCTCGCCGATCCTCAAGGCCCGCGCAGGTTCGCGCCACGGCTACGACGTCGTCGATCCCACCCAGGTCAACCCGGAACTGGGCGGCGAAGCGGCGCTCGAGCGCCTGGTCAAAGCGCTGCGCCAGCATGGCATGGGCCTGATCGTGGACACCGTGTCCAACCACATGGCCGTTGGCGGCGCTGACAACCCCTGGTGGCAGAGCCTGCTGGCCTGGGGGCGCCGCAGCCCGTATGCGGAGTTCTTCGATATCCAGTGGCACTCCACCGACCCGCTGCTCGCTGGCCAATTGTTGCTGCCGTTCCTGGGCAGCGATTACGGTGTAGCGCTGAAGGAAGGCCAGATCCCCTTGGAATTCGACGCCGACCAGGGGGTACTGCAAATCGCTCACTATGAGCACCGCTTCCCGATCTGCCCGGTCGATTACGGCTGGGTGCTGGCGCTCAGCGCTGACCCGACCCTGACCAGCCTGGCCGAACAGTTCACCGCCCTTGGCGAGTCCGCCACCCCGCTTGACGATGCCGCGCCGTTGCAAGCCGAACTGGCCCGTCGGGTGCGCGAAGGCGCCGACCTGGCCTCGGCCCTGGTGGCATTCGACAGCCGCAGCGAGGCCGGCTTCAAGCGCCTTCACCTGCTGCTCGAGCGTCAGACCTATCGCCTGGCCAGCTGGCGCACCGCTGCCGACGACATCAACTGGCGGCGCTTTTTCGACATCAATGAGCTGGGCGGTTTGCGGGTCGAGCGCCCGGTGGTGTTCGAAGCCACCCATGCCAAGCTGTTCGAGTTGATTGAACGCGGCCTGGTCGATGGCCTGCGCATCGACCACATCGACGGCCTGGCAGACCCACGCGGTTATTGCCGCAAGCTGCGCCGACGCGTGGACAGCCTGATGGCCAGCCGCCCACTGGACGCTTGCGTTGAGCACTTCCCCATCTACGTCGAGAAAATCCTGGGCGTCGATGAGCATCTGCACCGCGACTGGCTCACCGATGGCACCACCGGCTACGAGTTCATGAACCAGGTCTCGCTGTTGCAGCACGACCCGGCCGGTGAGGCCCCGCTGACCGAACTGTGGTCGACGGTCAGCGAGCGCCCGGCGTTTACCGAAGAAGTGCGCCTGGCGCGCCATCTGGTGCTCAACGCAAGCTTGGCAGGTGACTGCGAATCGGTGGCGCAAGCTCTCCTGCAGGTTGCGCGCAACGACCTGATGACCCGCGATTTATCCTTGGGTGCCATTCGTCGCGCCCTGCAGGCACTGGTCGCGCACTACCCGGTTTACCGCACCTACTTCAATGCGTGTGGCCGCCCGGCCGAGGATGAGGCATTCTTCCAGCAGGCCCTGGCCGATGCGCGCCAGGACCTGAGCGAGGCCGACTGGCCCTTGCTGGAGCAACTGGAAAAATGGTTGGGCGGCGAAGGTTGGCGCCAGCTGCCACCTGGCCGTACCCGCAAGCAACTGCGCCACGCCTGCGTACGCTTCCAGCAATTGACGGCCCCCAGCGCGGCCAAGGCCGTCGAAGACACCGCGTTCTACCGCAGCGCAAGGTTGCTCTCGCGCAACGATGTGGGCTTTGAGGCCGAACGCTTCAGCGCTCCGCTGGAGCACTTCCACAACGAGGCTCAGCGACGCCTGCGGGACTTCCCGGACAACCTGCTGGCCACCGCCACCCATGACCACAAGCGCGGTGAAGACACGCGCGCCCGCCTGGCTGTGCTGAGCGAGCGCGGGCCTTGGCTGGCCAGCCGCATGGCGCACTGGCGCGAGCTGGCAGCGCCATTGCACACACCGCTCGAGGATGGGCTGGCGCCGAGTCCTGGTGATGAAATGCTGCTGCTCCAGACCCTGTTGGGCACCTGGCCGTTGGACCTGGCCGTCGATGACGCCCAAGGCCTTAAGCAATACGCCGAGCGTGTCGGTCAGTGGCAACAGAAAGCGCTGCGCGAGGCCAAGCTGCGCAGCAGTTGGAACGCCCCCAACGAAGCCTACGAAAAGGGCTGTGCTCGCTATCTCGAAGGCCTACTGCTGGAGGCCGATGCCCTGCCCCTGCGCACCTCCATCGCCGAGGCGGCGCAGCTGATCAGTTGCCCGGGTGCGCTCAACAGCCTGGTGCAGGCGTTCATGCGCATGACCGTGCCAGGGGTGCCTGATCTGTATCAGGGTAACGAATACTGGGACTTCAGCCTGGTGGACCCAGACAACCGCCGGCCCGTCGACTATCCCGCTCGACGCAGCACCTTGGCAGAGGCCGCGCCGCTCGACGCGTTGTTAAGCCACTGGCATGACGGCCGGGTAAAGCAGGCGCTGGTGGCCCGCGTGCTCGACTGCCGCATGGCCAACCCGGAGCTGTTCCGCCGGGGCAGTTACCTGCCGTTGACCGTCAAGGGGCGCCATGCCGACAAGGTCGTCGCCTTCGCCCGCCTGGGCGACTCACAACGCGCCGTGATTGTCGCGCCGCGCTTGGCCAGCGGTCTGCTGGGCGCGGCACAGAGCCCTCACGTCCCCCCACAGAACTGGGAAGATACCCGGGTCGTATTGCCGTTCGACTTCTCACCTGCCAATTCGACTGGACTTTTCGGTGGGGCCGTTGTCAGCCCTGTAAGAGAGTTGATGGTGTGTGCTGTGCTGTCGGACTTTCCAGTCAATCTGTTGATCGAAGATAACTAGCATTCAGGAGCGTCATATGAGTGTCGATGATAAACGCATACGCGAGTTTGCCTACCAGATCTGGGAGTCGGAAGGTAAGCCACACGGCGAGGAAGAACGTCACTGGGACATGGCCCGCAAATTGGCGGAAGCCGAAGCCAAAGCCCCTGGGGCCAAAGCCAAGGCCCCGGCCAAGCCAAAGGCGCCTGCCAAGCCCAAGGCCGCTGCTGCACCCAAGCCTCCAGCTGACCCTAAAGTCGCTGCATTGCCAGGGGTGAAGCCTGCGGCTTCGAAGAAGCCACGCGCACCGAAAAAGCCGACCGCTAGCTGAACCATCCACGGCCCTGCCGTCTTCAGCACCGCACTGGCACCGAGCACCTCGGTTGCCAGGCCTGATGACGACAAGGCCGTTGCAGTACCCAACCTTATTTTCCAGACAAGGCCATTCGAGGATTGCCATGAGCCCGCGCACCGCAAAGAAAACCCGCTCCGTTGCACCGTCGCGCATTCGCGAAGGCTTACCCTACCCCCTCGGCGCCACCTGGGACGGCCTGGGCGTGAACTTCGCCATCTTCTCGGCGAACGCCACCAAGGTCGAGCTGTGCGTATTCGACGCCACCGGCGAGAAAGAGCTCGAGCGTATCGAGCTGCCTGAATACACCGACGAGATCTATCACGGTTATCTGCCTGACGCGCACCCGGGCCTGATCTACGGCTATCGCGTGCATGGCCCTTACGAGCCTGAAAACGGCCACCGCTTCAACCCCAACAAACTGCTGATCGATCCCTACGCCAAGCAGTTGGTCGGTGAGCTGAAATGGTCCGAGGCGCTGTTTGGCTACACCATTGGCCACCCAGACGGTGACCTGTCGTTCGACGAGCGCGACAGCGCCCCCTTCGTGCCCAAGTGCAAGGTCATCGACCCGGCGTTCACCTGGGGCCGGGACAACCGTGTCCAAACCCCTTGGGATAAGACCGTCGTGTACGAGGCCCACACCAAGGGCATCAGCAAGCGCCACCCGGCCGTGCCTGAGAACCTGCAAGGCACCTTCGCGGGCCTGGCCAACGACGAGCTGCTCAAGCACATCAAGGACCTGGGCGTCTCCAGCATCGAGCTGCTGCCCATCCATGCATTCGTCAATGACCAGCACCTGCTCGACAAGGGCCTGAACAACTATTGGGGCTACAACACCATCGCGTTCTTTGCACCGCACCCAAGCTACCTGGCCAGCGGCAAGATCGCCGAATTCAAGGAGATGGTGGCGCACCTGCACGACGCGGGCCTGGAGCTGATCCTCGATGTGGTCTACAACCACACCGCCGAAGGCAACGAGATGGGCCCCACGCTCTCCATGCGCGGCATCGACAACGCGTCGTACTACCGCCTGATGCCCGACCAGAAGCGTTACTACATCAACGACTCGGGCACCGGCAACACCTTGGACCTGAGCCATCCGTGCGTCCTGCAACTGGTGACCGATTCGCTGCGTTACTGGGCAGGCGAGATGCATGTCGACGGCTTCCGCTTCGACCTGGCGACCATTCTGGGTCGCTACCACGACGGCTACAGTGAGCGTCACAGCTTCCTCGTAGCCTGCCGCCAGGACCCGCTGCTGCGGCAGGTCAAACTGATTGCCGAGCCATGGGACTGTGGCCCAGGTGGCTACCAGGTGGGCAATTTCGCACCGGGCTGGGCTGAGTGGAACGACCGTTTCCGTGACACCGTGCGCGCTTTCTGGAAGGGCGACGAGGGCCAACTGGCCGATTTTGCCGCCCGCATGACCGGCTCTGGCGACATGTTCAACAACCGCGGCCGCAGGCCGTATTCGTCGGTCAACTTCATCACTGCCCACGACGGCTTCACCTTGCGCGACCTGGTGTCGTACAACGAGAAGCACAACGAGGACAACGACGAGAACAACCAGGATGGCACCAGCAATAACCTGTCCTGGAACTGCGGCGCCGAAGGCCCGACCGAAGATGCGGAAATCAACGCCTTGCGCATGCGCCAGATGCGTAACTTCTTCGCGACCCTGCTGTTTGCCCAGGGCACGCCGATGATCGTTGCCGGCGATGAATTCAGCCGCACCCAGCACGGCAACAACAATGCCTATTGCCAGGACAGCGAAATCGGTTGGGTGAACTGGGATCTGGATGAAGAAGGCCAGGCACTGCTGGCGTTCGTCAAGCGCCTGACCCGTCTGCGCCAGAAGTATCCGGTGCTGCGGCGTTCAAGCTTCCTGGTGGGCGATTACAACGAGGCAATCGGCGTCAAGGACGTGACATGGCTGGCGCCCGATGGCAACGAGATGAGCGTTGAACAGTGGGAAGACCCTAACGGTCGCTGCCTGGGCATGCTGATCGATGGTCGTGCGCAGGTCAGTGGCATTGCCCGTCCAGGTTCGGAGTCCACCGTGTTGCTGATCGTCAACGCCCACCACGATACCGTGCCGTTCAAACTGCCCAGCGTTCCAGAGGGCGAACACTGGAGCTGCGTGATGGATACAGACCGGCCACAACTGCGCAAACCCGAAGACCTGCCATTCGACAGCTCGTTTGACCTGACAGGGCGCTCGGTGGCGCTGATGGTGCTCCAGCACAGCGAAGATTGATGGCAAGCGCATACGTCACGCGCAATGCGTGACGTAGTCGTCACAGACCCGCCGGGCCATCTCAGACAGGGATTGCCCGGCGGGTTTTTTCTGGTGGTTCGACTGTTACCGCTTGAGCCTGCGGCAGGCACGCTCTACACCTTCAACCGGACTATGACGGCCGGCCAGTGCGGTAAAGCCACCGCGGGCAGAACGCCCGCGGGTAGCTGACGATCAGACCGGCTTGAGCACCAGTATCGCCAGCGGAGGCAGGTTCAGCGCCAGCGACAACGGCTGACCATGGCAGGGGGTCTGCTGCGAGGCGACCGTGCCCATGTTACCCACATTGGAGCCCGCATAGGCTTCGGCATCGCTGTTGAGCAGCTCCTGCCATTGCGCCCCGAACGGCACACCGATGCGGTAGCCCTCGCGCACCACGGGCGTGAAGTTGGCAACCACCAGCACTGGCTCGCCCGCGCTGCTCCACCGCAGCCAGGCGAATACACTGTTCTGCGCATCATCCCCGATCAACCACTGGAAGCCCTCGGGCTTGCAGTCCTGCTCATGCAGGGCAGGCACATCGCGGTACAGGCGGTTCAGGTCGCCCACCAGGCGCTGTACACCCTGGTGCTCCGGATACTGCAGCAGGTACCAGTCCAGCTGGTGGTCGTGGTTCCATTCGCGCCACTGGCCGAACTCGCAGCCCATGAACAGCAATTTCTTGCCCGGGTGCATCCACATGAAGGCCAGGTAGGCACGCAGGTTGGCGAACTTCTGCCAGCGATCGCCCGGCATCTTGTCGATCAGCGAGCGCTTGCCGTGTACCACCTCGTCGTGGGAGATCGGCAGGATGAAGTGCTCGGAGTAGGCGTATACCAGGCTGAAGCTCATCTCGTTATGGTGATGAGCACGGTGCACAGGGTCGTTCTGGATGTAGCTGAGCGAGTCATGCATCCAGCCCATGTTCCACTTGTAGTGGAAACCCAGGCCGCCCTCTTCGGTTGGCTTGCTCACGCCAGGCCAGGCCGTCGATTCCTCGGCAATGATCAAGGCACCCGGCGCTTCATGCGCCGCCACGCCGTTGAGGTGGCGGATGAAGTCGATGGCCTCGAGGTTCTCACGCCCACCATGGCGGTTGGGCACCCATTCACCGGCCTTGCGCGAGTAGTCGCGGTACAGCATCGACGCCACGGCATCTACCCGCAGCCCGTCGATGTGGAAGTGTTTGAGCCAGTGAAGCGCCGAGGCCATCATGAAGCCCCGCACCTCGTTACGGCCGAGGTTGTAGATCAGCGTGTTCCAGTCCTGGTGATAGCCTTCGAACGGGTTGTCGTATTCGTAGAGGGCCGTGCCGTCGAAGCGCGCCAGACCATGTTCGTCCGTGGGAAAATGCGCCGGCACCCAGTCCAGGATCACGCCGATGCGTGCCTGGTGGCAGGCGTCGATGAAGGCGGCGAAGTCCTCTGCCGTGCCATAGCGCGACGTCGGGGCGAACATCGACAGGGGCTGGTAGCCCCACGAGCCGCCAAAGGGGTGCTCCATGATCGGCAGCAGCTCGATATGGGTGAAACCCAGCTCCTGCACGTAGGGCACCAAGCGCTCGGCCAACTCACGCCAATTGTAGAAACGCCCCACCTCCCCAGCTTCGTCCAGCTCGCAGCGCCAGGACCCGGGGTGCAGTTCGTAGATCGACAAGGGGGCGCCGTAGGCGTGGCGCTGGGCGCGCTCGTCCATCCACTGCTGGTCGCGCCATTCATGGGCTAGCGCACCGGCCACCTTGGAAGCGGTGCTGGGCGGCAATTCGGTGGCACGGGCCAAGGGGTCGGCTTTGAGCGGCAGGATCCCATCCTTGCCCAGCACCTCGAACTTGTAGGTCTCACCCACGCCCAGGCGTGGAATGAACAGCTCCCAGACCCCGGCACCGTGGCGCAGGCGCATCGGGTGCCGACGACCGTCCCAGTTGTTGAACTCGCCCACGACCGATACCCGGCGCGCATTGGGTGCCCATACCGAGAAGCACACCCCGTCCACCCCGTCGACTTGTGCCGGCTGGGCACCAAAACGCCCTGCCAGGTCCCGGTGATTGCCCTCGGCGAACAGGTGCAGGTCGATGTCGCCAAGCTGCGGGCCGAAGCTGTAGGGGTCTTCCGTGACTTGCTCGCCGCCAGCCCAGTTGATGTGCAACTGATAGGGAAGCGCCTCGTTCAGGCGCGCGGTGAACAGGCCAGGTATCGCGCCGGGCTGCATGTCAGCCAGTACGCGCTGGTCGTCGCGCGCCAGCACGCGGGCGCCCAGTGCATTGGGCAAGTAGGCACGGATGGTCACGCCCCCTGCAGGATCGGTGTGAGGCCCCAGCACCGCAAAAGGATCGGCGTGCTCGGCGCGCGCCAGGGCATCCAGGTCCCGTTGGCCAAGACCGCCGTTTTCACGCGTTGAAACGTTCATTCTGACTCTCCCCAGGTACTGATCAGTCCATGCAGGCCATGCAAAGGCACGGCCAGCCAGCTTGGACGGTTTTCGGCTTCATAAGTTATTTCGTATGCCGCTTTTTCCAGGCAGAACAGCTCAAGTGCCGCACGCTCGCCTTCGGCTTGTTCCCAGGCGTGGGGCATGGCCGCGGTGGCCAGGCCATAAGCCTCGATGAATGCATGCCGGGACTGGTGAAGATACTGTCGGGCCACCCGCTGCCGAGCTTGTCGCGCCGGCTCGGAAAGGTCCACGGTAGAGGCGCTGCGCAGGATCATCGCAGCAGCATAGTCGAAAGAGCGCAACACACCGCTGACATCTTTGTACGGGCTATGCTTGGCCCGGCGCTCTTCCAGTGGCCGGGATGGTTCCCCCTCGAAGTCGATCAGGTAGGCATCGCCTTGCACCACCAGCACCTGGCCCAGGTGAAGGTCGCCATGCACACGCATCAACAGGCCGCCCTGCGCCTGCTGTGCCAGTTCGGCCACGCGCTGGGCGAGCCCGTCGCGCTGCTGCTGCAGGTCATCGACCAATGCCTGGCTTTCCGCGTCGAGCTTGTCACGGTGCTGCGTCAACAGATCCAGCGCATGGGTCAGCTCTGTGCTGATCTGTGCACTCCACCGCTCGCTGTCTTCGGCAGTGCTCGGATAAGGCGCGAAAGCCTCGTCATCGGTAGGTGCCGCGAGCATCAGGTGCATCTCGCCCAGGCGCTGGCCAAGCAGGGAAGCGAAGTCGCGCAGCTCGTTGACCGCGTCGGTGTGCGGTTCACCTTCGCTGCTGGAGGGCTGCATCTGGTCGCGAATGGCGCGCTCCAGGGTGTTCTGGGACCAGGCCCAGGCATCGCCCTGATTACTCAGATAGCCTTGGGCGATCATCAACAGGTGCGGTGCGCCTTGGGCATCCTCGCGACTGACCCAGGCCAGCAACGGCGAGATGTTGGCAAAGCCGGCTGCGGTGAGATAAGCACTCATTTCAAGCTCTGGATGAATGCCTGCGTTGACCCGCCGGATCAACTTGAGCACCACCGAATCGCCCACCACTACCGAACTGTTTGACTGCTCGGCGCTCAAGTAGCGCACCGGGCTGTCATCACCCAGTGCCAGGCCAGCCAACTGTTCGGTGTGGTTGAAATGCAGCTCGCCCTGATCATTCCCACAGGACAAGCGCAGGCCTTCCTGACAGGCCTTGAGCACCGCGCGAACGAACGGCTCAAGCACAAAGGCATCGGTGATCAGGCCCACTTCATTGGCCCGTCTCACGCGCGACAAGGCCAACTGCTGCGGCAATGCCGTACTGATCTGCTCCTCGGGCAGCAGGCCGAACGGCAGCTGGTAGCGGCTTGTCACCCCGTCGCTGATCACCTCGATTTCACTAAGCAGCACGGGCGTGCCGGCCGTGGTCATGCGCACGCCATAGCTCAGGTCGACCTGATCAATAGGCCCTTCCTTGCCCGCGAACCAACGCCGCTTGGGCAGGTACTGGGGCAGGATGGTGGACTGCAGGGCGTCGCGTGAAGGCGACTCGAGCAGCTCTTCCAGACGTTTGCGTAGCACTAATGTAGTCAATTCCGGTAACCCCTCAGTAGGCTGGTTATGCCAGCTGGGCATGCGATCGTGGGCAGCCAGCACGAACCAGTAAAAGCCATAAGGCGGCAAGGTCAGCAGGAACGGCAACTGCCCGATGGGCGGGAAGGCGCTGCCCCCGATCATTTCCACGGGGACCTTGTCGGCGTATTGGGACAAGTCCAGTTCCGCAGCCTGGGCTGCGCGGGACACGTTGGCGACACAGAGAATGACCTCGGTGTGGCCATCGGCACCGGTGAACTCCCGGATGTAGGCAAGGATGCGTCGGTTGCTGGGTGTCAGGGTGCGCAGCGTGCCGCGGCCGAAGGCTTTCTGCTGCTTGCGCACGGCGAGCAGGCGACGGGTCCAGTTGAGCAGTGAATGGGGATCGTGGCTCTGCGCTTCGACGTTGACCGTCTGATAGCCGTAGAGCGGGTCCATGATCGGTGGCAGCACCAGCCGCTGTGGGTCGGCGCGGGAGAAGCCGCCGTTGCGGTCAGGCGACCACTGCATGGGCGTACGCACACCGTCGCGATCACCCAGGTAGATGTTGTCACCCATGCCCAGCTCATCGCCGTAGTACAGCGTCGGTGTACCTGGCATGGACAGCAGCAGGCTGGTGAGCAGCTCGATCCTGCGCCGGTCGCGCTGCAGCAGCGGCGCCAGGCGGCGGCGGATGCCGAGGTTGATCCGGGCGCGGCGGTCTTCGGCGTAGTAGTTCCAGAGGTAGTCGCGCTCACGGTCGGTGACCATCTCTAGGGTCAGCTCATCGTGGTTGCGCAGAAAGATGGCCCACTGGCAGTTGGCCGGAATCTCCGGGGTCTGGCGCAGGATGTCGGTGATGGGAAAGCGATCTTCCATCGCAAGCGCCATATACATGCGAGGCATCAGAGGAAAATGGAACGCCATATGGCATTCGTCCCCGTCGCCTTCGCCGAAGTAAGGGCGGGTGTCCTCCGGCCATTGGTTGGCCTCGGCGAGCAGCATGCGGTCAGGGTAATTGGCATCGATCTCGGCCCGGATCGCCTTGAGCACACCATGGGTTTCGGGCAGGTTTTCGTTGTTGGTGCCGTCGCGCTCGATCAGGTACGGGATGGCGTCGAGCCGCAAGCCATCGACGCCCAGGTCCAGCCAGAAACGCATCACGCCGATCACAGCCTTGAGCACCTGCGGATTGTCGAAGTTCAAGTCCGGCTGATGGGAATAGAACCGGTGCCAGAAGTACTGGCCTGCCACCGAGTCCCAGGTCCAGTTGGATTTCTCGGTATCGAGGAAGATGATGCGGGTGCCGTCGTATTTGTGGTCGTCATCGGACCACACATAGAAGTCACGGGCTTTGCTGCCACGTTTGGCGTGGCGGGCACGTTGAAACCACGGGTGCTGGTCGCTGGTGTGGTTGATGACCAGCTCGGTGATTACCCGCAGCCCGCGCTTGTGCGCCTCGGCAATGAAGCGGCGGGCGTCGGCCAAGGTGCCATAGTCCGGATGCACCGCCTTGTATTCGGCGATGTCGTAGCCGTCGTCGCGCCGGGGCGAGGGGTAGAACGGAAGCAGCCATAAGGTATTTACGCCCAGCTCAGCGATGTAGTCGAGCTTGCTGATCAACCCGGCGAAGTCACCGATACCGTCGTTGTTGGCATCGAAGAAGGACTTGATGTGCAACTGGTAGATCACCGCATCCTTGTACCACAGCGGGTCGTCAATGAAGGCTGCCGGGCGGGTACGCTTGGCCATGTACCATTCCTCTGAATGCTTGATCGGTAAAAACCCGTCAGAGAGCGGGCGCGCCCGCTCCCTGACACGCTCAGCTGACTTTGCTGATTCGCCAGATACCGAATGGCTGATGCCAAGGCTCGATGCGCATGAACTGGGTCTTGCCGTACCACGACCAGCGATGACCATTCATCAGGTCCTCCCCGTGGGTTTCGGCACCGTCATCAAGGCCAAGCTCCCACAACGGCAGTTCGAAATGGGCTTCCTGGGCGTTGTGCGGGTCCAGGCTCACGGCGATGAGAATGTAATTGTCACGGGCGGGGGTGCGCTTTGCGAAATACAGGATGTTGTCATTCCAGCAGTTGAGCAGCGTCAGGCCCAGGTGGCTCTGCAGGGCCGGGTTCTGCCGGCGGATACGGTTGAGCTGGGCGATCTCGGCGATGATGTTGCCCGGTTGGGTAAAGTCTCGCGGGCGGATCTCGTACTTCTCCGAGTCCAGGTATTCTTCCTTGCCCGGCAGCCCTGCCGCTTCGCACAGCTCGAAGCCCGAGTACATGCCCCACAAGCCCGACCCCATGGTCGCCAGTGCGGCCCGGATGAGGAAGCCGGCCCGGCCATTTTGCTGGAGGAAGAACGGGTTGATGTCTGGCGTGTTGACGAAGAAGTTCGGCCGGTAGCATTGGCTCCACGGCGGCTGGTTGAGCGTTTCGAAATACTCGCTCAGCTCCTGCTTGGTGTTGCGCCAGGTGAAATAGGTGTAGCTCTGCGCATAGCCGACCTTGCCCAGGCGGGCCATCATGGCGGGCTTGGTGAACGCCTCAGCCAGGAACAACACGTCCGGGTATCGACTGCGCACATTGGCGATCAGCCACTGCCAGAACGGCAGGGGTTTGGTATGCGGGTTGTCCACCCGGAACGTTTTCACGCCCTCCTCCACCCAACCGATGATCACATCACGCAGTGCGATCCACAGCCCAGGCACGGCATCGGGCGCGTAGAAGTCGACGTTGACGATGTCCTGGTACTTCTTCGGCGGGTTCTCGGCATAGCGGATGGTGCCGTCCGGGCGCCAGCTGAACCAGCCTGGATGTTCCTGGAGCCACGGATGGTCCTGGGAGCACTGGATGGCGAAGTCCAGGGCGATTTCCAGACCGTGCTGGGCTGCCGCCGATACCAGGCGACGGAAATCTTCACGCGTGCCGAGTTCGGGGTGGATCGCATCGTGCCCACCGTCGGCACTGCCAATGGCGTAGGGGCTGCCAGGGTCCCCCGGCTGGGCCTGCAACGAATTGTTCCGGCCCTTTCTGTGCTGCATGCCAATGGGGTGAATGGGCGGGAAATACAACACGTCAAAGCCCATGTCGCGAATCATCGGCAGGCGCTGGTGCACATCGTTGAAGGTGCCATGGCGCTGGGGATCATCGGTGATCGAACGGGGGAACAGCTCATACCAGCTGGCGAATTGCGCGGCCGGGCGGTCCACATCCAGCGGGTAGTTGCAACTGCGGGTCAGGTAGCTGCGGTGTTCGGCGGCGGCCATCATCTGCGATGCCTCGGCGCCCAGCAGCAGGGCCACTTGTTCATCCTCGGGCAGCGTCTGCAAGGTGGCTTGCAGCGACTGTAATTGCTCGCGCAAGGCGCCGCTGCTCAATTCAATGCCCTTGCCCAGCAGCAACCGCCCTTCCTCGAGTTCCAGCTTTACGCCGACGCCGGCATTGAACTTTTTCTCCAGGTCGTAGCAGTAGGTGGCGTAGGGGTCGATCCAGGCTTCGATGCTGAACACATGCGGCCCGATTTCAGTGGGGGTGAATTCTGCCAGCCACAGGTCATTGCCGGGCGAAGTCATGGGCACGCAATGAATGCGACGGCTACCGGCCTGGCACCAGTTCAACACCACAGCCATCCGGTCGTGGCCGTCGGTGAATACCTTGGTGCTGACCGAAACCGGCTGGTTGCTGATGGCCTTGGCGGCAAAGGCGCCGCCGTCGAGCACCGGCTGGGTGTCCTCTATGGCGATACGCGGTGCCATCAAGGCCTGGGACAGGCTGATGACCTGGTCCGGATGATCATTTGCCGTGGGCACGCTTTCGAAGGGCTCGTTCAAAGACATCAGGCCTTGCTCCCTGGGACTGGTGGCGGTAAGGATTGAGAGCGCGGCGACCAAGCCTGGGTTCAAAAATGAATTGATTCGAAGCACCAGCGGTCGAACGCTGCAGGACAGGTTCACTCAACCGCAAGAGGCATGGCCATGACGCTCCCAACGCCCCCGGAAACGCCCGATCCGAACATTGACGATCCCAACCTCCCGCCCCCAGAGCCTGAGCGTGACCCGGATGACCTGCCGATTCAGCCGACCGTGCCGCCAACCGTGGGTGACCCACCCAGTCAAGAACCCCCGATAAAGGCGTAAGACTGTTCATTCAAGATCGCTGGGGCCGCTGAGCGGCTCCAGGTGAACGGCACTACGCTAACGGCGGGCGATTGAAGTCGACGACTGTCAATTTTGCCCGTGGCGCGTCGGCTGCGTTGTTTCGATCAAAAGTCACCCTGTGTCGCTGACCTTTCTACTCGACCCTGCCCAGTTCAGCCACGCTGATCTCCCGCATCCTGAACTTCTGCACCTTGCCCGTCACCGTCATGGGAAATTCATCGACGAAGCGGATATGGCGGGGCACCTTGTAGTGGGCGATACGGGATTTGCACCAGGCCTGCAGCTCCTCGGCAGTGGCCTGGTGACCTGGATGCAGCTTGACCCAGGCGACGATGTCCTCGCCGTAGCGGCTGCATGGGATACCAATGACCTGGGCATCGGCGACCGCCGGGTGGGTATAGAAGAACTCTTCTATTTCACGCGGGTAGATGTTTTCGCCACCGCGGATGATCATGTCCTTGTTGCGCCCGACGATGCGCACATAGCCCGCCTCGTCCATCACCGCCAGGTCACCGCTGTGCATCCATCCGGCCGCGTCGATGGCACTGGCCGTGGCCTCGGGGTTATCCCAGTAACCCAGCATCACGCTGTAGCCGCGCGTGCAAAGCTCCCCGGTTTCACCGCGCGCAACCGTTGCGCCTTGCGGGTCGATGATCTTGCTTTCCAGTTGCGGCTGGGTACGGCCCACAGTGGTGACGCGCAGCTCCAGGTCATCATCCGGGCCGGTTTGCAACGACACCGGGCTTGTTTCAGTCATGCCGTAAGCGATCTGCACCTGGGCCATGTGCATCTGGTCGATGACCCTGCGCATGACCTCGATCGGGCAGGTGGCGCCGGCCATGATGCCGCTGCGCAAGGACGACAGGTCCATACGCTGGCGGGCCGGATGATCGAGCATGGCGATGAACATGGTGGGCACGCCGTACAGGATGGTGCCGCGTTCCTCGGCCACGGCGCGCAAGGCCAACTCGGCGTCGAAGCCGTCGCCTGGGTAGATCATGGTGGTGCCATGGGTGATGCAGCCCAGGTTGCCCATGACCATGCCGAAACAGTGATACAAGGGCACCGGGATCACCATGCGGTCATGCGCAGTCAAGCCCAGGCTTGCGCCAACCATGAAGCCGTTGTTCAGAATGTTGTAGTGGCTGAGGGTAGCGCCCTTGGGCGCGCCGGTGGTGCCAGAGGTGTACTGGATGTTCACCGGCTGGTCGAAATGCAGGCTGTTTTGCCGAGCCGTGCACGCTTCGCGGCTTACGGACATGCCCCAAGTGGCCAGTGCCTCCCACGGCAGGAAGCCAGCAGGCGGGTCGTTGGCCAGGCTTACGACCCCGCGCAAGGCAGGCAGCGCGGCACTGCTGATCTGACCGGGTGCTGCGGTCGCCAACTCCGGCACCAAGGCCTGGGCCATGGCGTGGTAATCGGAATGCTTGAACGCGTCGGCACAGACCAGCCAGCTGCACCCTGACTGGCGCAGCACGTACTCAAGCTCACCCACCCGGTAAGCCGGATTGACGTTGACCAGGATGGCGCCCACCTTGGCAGTTGCCACCTGCAGGATGCACCACTGCGCGCAGTTGGGTGCCCAGATGCCCACGCGGTCACCGGTTTCGATCCCAAGGGCCATCAGCGCCCGGGCACACGACTCGACCTGCTCCGCCAGTTGCCGCCAGCTGTAGCGCAGGCGCTGGTGCCGAGCCACCAAGGCTTCCTGCTCGCCCAGGCGCGCCACGGTCGCGTCGAAGGCCTGGCCAATGGTTTGAGTAAGCAAGGGGCGGTCCTGGCGACCGCGGGTATAGCTGGGTTGAGTCATGTGCGTCCCTTCTTTTGATTGTTCTGGATAGGGGCCAAACGCGCGCCAATCACTTTGGCTCAGATTTACGTTTACGTAAAGGTGACGGATAAATTGACAAAAAAGCAGGTGCAGGTTTACGTTTACGTAAAGGTGATAGGCAGCTGAGCACGCTTTCTGCGTCAGCTGCCTGCCCAGGCAAGCTTGCCGCTCGCAGCGTGATCCCATTTCAAGAACAACAAGGTGCCCTCGCATGCATTACCCCAGCCTGAACTTCGCCCTGGGCGAGACCATCGACATGCTTCGCGACCAGGTGCGCACCTTCGCCGCCGCCGAGCTCGCCCCTCGCGCCGCGCAGATCGACCACGACAACCTGTTCCCTGCCGATATGTGGCGCAAGTTCGGCGACATGGGCCTGCTCGGCATCACCGTGCCGGAAGAATACGGTGGCGCAGGCCTGGGCTATCTGGCGCACGTGGTGGCGATGGAAGAAATCAGCCGCGCCTCGGCCTCGGTCGCGCTGTCCTACGGCGCCCACTCCAATTTGTGCGTCAACCAGATCAACCGTAACGGCACGCCCGCGCAAAAGGCCAAGTACCTGCCCAAGCTGGTCAGCGGCGAGCACGTCGGCGCCCTGGCGATGAGCGAACCCAATGCAGGGTCGGACGTGGTGTCGATGAAACTGCGCGCCGACAAACGCGGCGACCACTACGTGCTCAACGGCAGCAAGACGTGGATCACCAACGGGCCCGACGCCAACACCTACGTCATCTACGCCAAGACCGATCTGGAAAAGGGCCCCCATGGCATCACTGCGTTCATCGTCGAGCGCGATTGGGCAGGCTTTAGCCGCAGCAACAAGTTCGACAAGCTGGGCATGCGTGGCTCGAACACCTGCGAGCTGTTCTTCGATGACGTGCACGTGCCAGAGCAGAACATCCTCGGCCAACTCAATGGCGGCGTACGGGTGTTGATGAGCGGCCTGGACTACGAGCGCGTGGTGCTCGCCGGCGGCCCGACCGGCATCATGCAGAGCTGCATGGACCTGGTGGTGCCGTACATCCATGACCGCAAGCAATTCGGGCAGAGCATCGGCGAGTTCCAGTTGATCCAAGGCAAGGTCGCCGACATGTACACCCAGCTCAACGCCAGCCGCGCTTACCTGTATGCCGTGGCCCAGGCCTGCGATCGCGGCGAAACCACCCGCAAGGACGCAGCCGGGGTGATCCTCTACACCGCCGAGCGCGCCACGCAGATGGCCCTGGAGGCGATCCAGATTCTTGGCGGCAACGGGTATATCAACGAATTTCCCGCAGGTCGCTTGCTGCGCGATGCCAAGCTGTACGAAATCGGCGCCGGCACCAGCGAAATCCGCCGGATGCTGATCGGCCGCGAGTTGTTCAACGAGACCCGCTGAACACGCTGGCGCTGCGGCCGGCTCATACGCCCGCCGTGGCCACACCGGACAACCTTGCACGGCCACGCCAAGGGCGCGCCGCTGCACCAGGAGTCATGATGATTCTGAAAACCCAAGTGAACCCCCGGTCACCCGAATTCGCCCAGTCCCAGGCGGCCATGCTGGCGCAGGTCGACAACCTGCGTGTGCTGCTTGCCCAGGTAGCCCAGGGTGGCGGCGCCAAGGCTCAGGAGCGGCACACCTCGCGAGGCAAACTGCTGCCGCGCGAGCGAATCGAACGTCTGCTCGATGCCGGTTCCGCCTTTCTTGAAATCGGCCAGTTGGCTGCACACCAGGTCTACGGCGAAGACGTTCCGGCAGCCGGCCTGATCGCCGGGATCGGGCGCGTGGAAGGCGTGGAATGCATGATCGTGGCCAACGACGCGACGGTCAAAGGTGGCTCCTATTACCCGCTGACGGTGAAAAAGCACCTGCGGGCGCAGACCATTGCCTTGCAGAACCGTCTGCCGTGCATCTACCTGGTGGATTCGGGCGGCGCCAACTTGCCGCGCCAGGACGAGGTGTTTCCCGACCGTGAGCACTTCGGGCGGATTTTCTTCAACCAGGCCAACATGAGCGCACTGGGCATCGCCCAGATCGCCGTGGTGATGGGGTCATGCACCGCAGGCGGCGCCTACGTGCCGGCAATGGCGGACGAGGCGATCATGGTGCGTCAACAGGCCACCATCTTCCTGGCCGGCCCACCGCTGGTGAAGGCGGCCACAGGCGAGGTGGTGAGCGCCGAGGCGCTAGGCGGCGCCGATGTACATTGCCGCACCAGCGGTGTAGCCGACCATTACGCCGAGAACGACGAGCATGCCCTGGCGCTGGCCAGGCGCTGCGTAGCCAATCTCAACTGGCGCAAGCTAGGTGCCCTGCAATGCAAGCCGCCGGTTGCGCCCTTGTATGCGGCGCAGGAGCTATATGGCGTGATTCCGGCTGACGCCAAACAGCCTTTCGATGTGCGTGAAGTCATCGCACGGCTGGTCGATGGCTCGGTGTTCGATGAGTTCAAAGCCTTGTTCGGGACCACGCTGGTGTGCGGCTTCGCCCACCTGCACGGCTACCCGATCGCCATCCTGGCCAACAACGGCATCCTGTTTGCCGAGGCAGCGCAAAAAGGCGCGCACTTCATCGAGCTGGCTTGCCAGCGCGGTATCCCGCTGCTGTTCCTGCAGAACATCACGGGGTTCATGGTGGGCAAGAAGTACGAAGAAGGCGGCATCGCCAAGCATGGCGCCAAGTTGGTCACGGCCGTGGCCTGCGCGCAGGTACCCAAGTTCACGGTCATCATTGGCGGCAGTTTCGGTGCCGGCAACTACGGCATGTGCGGACGCGCCTACGACCCGCGCTTTCTCTGGATGTGGCCCAATGCGCGCATCGGGGTGATGGGCGCCGAACAGGCTGCCGGCGTGCTGGTGCAGGTCAAGCGCGAGCAGAGCGAGCGCAGCGGCGAGCCGTTTGGCGCCGAGGATGAGGCCAGGCTCAGGCAGCCGATCCTCGATCAGTACGAGCATCAGGGCCACCCCTACTACTCCAGCGCCCGCCTATGGGACGACGGCGTCATCGACCCAGCGCAGACCCGCGATGTGCTGGCCCTGGCCTTGTCTGCGGCGCTGAACGCACCGATCGAACCGAGCCGCTTCGGCATATTCAGGATGTGACCCCATGAGCGATTTCACTACGGTAGAGGTGAGCCACGATCCACGTGGCTTCGCCACCTTGTGGCTCAGCCGCGAGGACAAGCACAACGCCTTCAATGCCTTGATGATCCGCGAGCTGAACATTGCCCTGGGGCAGCTTGCCGACGACGCGGGCGTACGCTTCGTGTTGCTGCGCGGGCGGGGACGGCATTTCAGTGCCGGCGCCGACCTTGCGTGGATGCAGCAGTCGGCGCAGCTGGACTTCAACACCAACCTGGATGACGCACGCGAGCTGGGCGAGTTGATGTATGCACTGCACCGCATCAAGGTGCCGACCCTGGCAGTGGTCCAGGGCGCCGCATTCGGCGGCGCCCTGGGCCTGATCAGTTGCTGTGACATGGCCATCGGTGCCGAAGACGCCCAGCTGTGCCTGTCGGAAGTGCGCATCGGCCTGGCACCGGCGGTGATCAGTCCCTTCGTGGTCAAGGCCATCGGCGAGCGCGCCGCCCGCCGTTATGCACTCACGGCAGAGCGCTTCAGCGGGTTGCAGGCCCAGGCCCTTGGGTTGTTGGCCGAGGTGTACCCGGCTAGCCAGTTGGAGGCCAGCGTGAACCAGTGGGTTGAAACCCTTCTGGCCAATAGCCCCCAGGCAATGCGCGCGACCAAGGAGCTGTTGCGCGAGGTCGACGGCGGCACCCTCAGCCCTGGCCTGCGTCGTTATTGTGAGAACGCCATCGCGCGAATCCGCGTAAGCGCCGAGGGCCAGGAAGGCCTTCGTGCGTTTCTGGAAAAACGCCAACCTGCCTGGCAGGCCGATGCAAACAAGGAGCCACGCCCATGAACCGCCCGCCATTGACAACGTTGCTGGTGGCCAACCGTGGTGAAATCGCCTGCCGGGTGATGCGCACCGCCAAGGCCATGGGCCTGACCACGGTGGCGGTGCACAGCGCCATCGACCGTAATGCCCGCCACAGCCGGCAAGCCGATGTGTGCGTTGACCTGGGCGGTAACAAGGCGGCAGACAGTTACCTGCAGATCGACAAGCTGGTGGCGGCGGCCAAGGCAAGCGGTGCCCAGGCCATTCACCCGGGCTATGGCTTTCTTTCGGAAAACGCAGATTTTGCCCGCGCAGTCGAAGCCGCTGGCTTGATGTTCCTGGGCCCACCTGCGTCGGCCATCGACGCCATGGGCAGCAAGTCGGCCGCCAAGGCCTTGATGGAGTCCGCAGGCGTGCCGCTGGTGCCGGGCTATCACGGCCAGGCCCAGGACCTGGACACCTTCAAGCAAGCCGCCCGGCACGTCGGCTACCCGGTCCTGCTCAAGGCCAGCGCCGGTGGTGGCGGCAAGGGCATGAAGGTGGTCGAGGACGAAAGCCAGTTGGCCGATGCCCTGGCGTCGGCGCAACGTGAAGCCCTGTCATCCTTTGGCGATGCGCGGATGCTGGTGGAAAAGTACGTATTGAAGCCGCGCCATGTGGAGATCCAGATTTTTGCCGATCGCCATGGCCACTGCCTGTACCTCAACGAACGGGATTGCTCGATCCAGCGGCGTCACCAGAAGGTGGTCGAGGAAGCCCCTGCCCCGGGCCTTTCGGCAGACCTGCGCCGCGCCATGGGCGAGGCGGCAGTACGCGCGGCGCAGGCCATCGGCTATGTCGGCGCTGGCACCGTGGAATTTCTGCTGGACGCCCGTGGCCAGTTCTTCTTCATGGAAATGAACACGCGCCTGCAGGTGGAGCACCCCGTCACCGAGGCCATCACCGGCCTGGACCTGGTGGCCTGGCAGATTCGCGTGGCCTGCGGTGAACCCCTGCCCATCACCCAGGACCAGGTACCGCTCAACGGCCATGCCATCGAAGTGCGGCTGTACGCCGAAGATCCGGCCAATGACTTCTTGCCGGCCACCGGCACCCTGACGCTTTACCGGGAACCGGCTTGCGGCCCAGGCCGGCGCGTGGACAGCGGTGTGAGCGAAGGCGATGCGGTGTCGCCCTTCTACGACCCGATGCTGGGCAAACTGATCGCTTGGGGCGAAGACCGGGAGCAGGCCCGCCTGCGCTTGCTGGCCATGCTGGATGAGTTCGCGGTAGGCGGCGTCAAGACCAACATCGCCTTCCTGCGACGTATCCTGGCCCACCCTGGGTTTGCAGCAGCCGAGCTGGATACCGGCTTCATCCCGCGTCATCAGGAAACGCTTTTGCCCGCCGCGCAGGCATTGTCGGCCGAGGGCTGGGAGGCTGCAGCCCAGGCGTGGTTGCTGAGCGAACCTGCCCGCGCACGCGTGGACGACCCACACTCCCCATGGGCCCGACAAGACGGGCTGCGCTTGGGGGCTGGAACTTCGCTGAATGTGCATCTGACCCACAATGGGCATGACCAGGCCGTTACGCTCAACCAGAAGACCCAAGGCATCTGGAGCCTGCAAGGGGATTGGCTGATGCGAGAGCAGGCAGGCCTGCGCACCCGCCACCTGGCCATTCGCAAAGGTGCCAGCCTGTATCTGCACTGGGATGGAGAACTCCACACCCTCGAAGCATTCGACCCGCTCGCCCAGGCAGCCATCGACCTTGCCCATCAAGGCGGCCTGACCGCCCCCATGAACGGCAGCATCGTGCGGGTACTGGTCGAGGTGGGTCAGGCGGTAGAGGCAGGTGCCCCGCTGGTGGTGCTGGAGGCCATGAAGATGGAGCACAGCATTCGGGCCCCCAAGGCCACCACGGTCAAAGCCTTGCTGTGCCAGGAAGGCGACATGGTCAGCGAGGGGGCAGCGCTGGTCGAACTGGAACCGTGAAGGCCGCGGGGTCGCGGTGCCTGACGGCCTGCGGCCCTTGCCTCACCGCACGGGCCACGTGGCCTCAGAACGCCCCGTGTACCCGCACTACCACGCCCAGGAACTCACAGCCGGTTTCGCAGAGCACCGTGGGGTAACGGGTGTTCAACGGCTTGAGCATCTTGTCGCCGCCTTCTTCGACCAATTGGCGGAGCACGGGGGCTTTGCCAGGCTGGCGTGCGATCACCAACCTGCCGGGCTCCACGGGCAACCCGGTATCGACCAGCACGCGCATGCCTTCGGGCACGCTCTTGCCGCTGGCAGCGTTCATCGAGTCGTTTTCCACGGCAAGCCAGAACGCATTGCCGGCAGGCATGTAGTCGGTCTGCTCGTGCACTTCACTGGTTTCAGGCAACGGGCCCTGCAAGTCCGCCCACTTGAGCACCGGAAAGCGAAAGCTCGCATAGAGCAGGGCCTGTGCGGAAACAGGCGGCTGAGCACCGTAGCGGCCAGGTGATTCGCGCATCAGGTCGCGCTCGACCACCATGACCTGCGCCTCCAGAAAGACCAGGCCGAGCTTTTCCAGTTTTTCGTTGATGGTCTCCAACGTGGGACGACGGGTGCCGCGAAGCCAGTGCCCTACCCCACCTTGCGTCATGCCCAGGCGCTCGGCCAGTTTCAACTGGCTGAGGTTGTGTTCGCGCTTGTAGCGCTTGAGAAATGCATTCCAATTTTCCATGAGCGGCAACAATACGGACTGTATTGGAAGCAGCAATACACAATCTGAATTATTTATTTGGCGCTAGAAAATACAAATTGACCTATGCTCTGAGTTCATTGTGTTTGACGAGAACCTGGAAGGTATCGCAATGAAACATCCGAAAAACGACGAAACAGATCTCGACAGCGAAGCCGCCCGCCGCGCGCTGGATTATTACCTAAACCCCAACCCGCCCCGCCCTACGCCTGAGAACAGGATTTGGACGCTTCACGAAGGCGTCACACGTGATCAAGCACAGGAGCATGCCATTGCCCTGCTGCGCTGTGCGGCAGCAACCGCCCAGGAAACCGCCACCCACCAGCACGGTGGCCAGCGAGAGCTGCTGTTTGCCTTGATGCACATGATGGACATGGCTCGCGCGCTGCTGGAACACCAGCGCACGGCAGACCCCGCCGCTTGAGGCAGGTTGCCGTGAATGAGAGGGAACGCAGTAGGCGCTTGGCGTGTAAAGCCAAGGCCCCGCTTTGGGGGACAAGGAAGCGCAGCGGTAGATTTTCTACCGTCGTGAATAAAAAATCATTTGACTGGCAAATGATAACGATTATTATTGCACTCAGCTGATCGCGAGATCAGCTGGATAAACCGGAGCTTAGGTCGCTCTCGGATTATCTCCTCATCAGGCTAATCACGGTTTTTGACCCAGCTTTTTGCTGGGTCTTTTTTTTGGCTCTTCAGGCTAATGAAGATCGTGATGGCGGCGATGGTAGCAAAAGTGTTTCCGGGGGTGAACGGCCATTACAAAAGTTTGCCGATTCAGCACTTGAGAATCAATCTCGTTAAGCCTAAGCTCGGCTTCTACGGATGTCCCCATCTGCTCTCTAGCAAGGAACTGCTCATGACCCGCATGCTCTTGCGCCTCCATACGCCTCTGCCCGAGCACGCTGCCGATAGCGATGCTGCCCTGTTGCTCGCACTCAAGCGCCTGCCACGCGCTGCGCAACAAGTGTTTCTGCTAAGCCGTCTCGATCAGCTGGCCCAGGCCAGGGTCGCCACACGTCTAGGCTTGCCCCTACGCAGTGTCGAGCGTCTCATGGTCCAGGCGTTGCTCGCCGGTCAGCCCCGCCCCGATGGCCCAACGAGCCAGGCAGCTCGGTGGTATGTGCGTTTGCAGAGCCCGGACGTCACCGCCTGCGAGCGTATCGACTTTCGTCGCTGGCTGGACGCCTCGCCCAACCACCTGCAGGCGTTCCACGCTACTGAACTGCGCTGGCGCAGCCTTTACGCGCCTGCCCTGGCCTTGGGCCGCGATGGCTGGTATCGCAAGGGTCGCGCTGCCCTGTCGCTGGGTGGATGCTCGATTGCCGCCGCGCTGGGCATGGCCGTACTGGTCTTGCTGGGGCTGTGGACGTGAAAAGGAGCCATTGCCCGTAGCTGACGCCTGCGCTTTGAGCGCCTTACCACAGCGCGATGTCGTACGTCAGGTACAGCCGATTGCTGTCGCGTCCACGGGCAAAGTCCGACCGGTACACATAGTTGCGCAGCTTGACGCCAAGCCCTTTGGCGGGGCCTGATTGCACCACGTACGCAAGCTCTGCGTCGCGCTCCCATTCGCTCAGGCCCGCCGCGCCAGAACGGCCGTTATCGCCGCTCAGGTAACGGGTCATGAAGGTCAACCCCGGCACCCCGGCAGCGGCGAAATTGTAGACATAGCTCGCCATCCAGGTCTTTTCATCTTCTTCGATGAACTTGCCGATGCCCACGTTGCTGAATGAATACACCGTCGCGCCGCTGATGTATGGCAGTCCCGCTTTGCCATTGAGCTGCTGATAGCCTGCGCCGAACGTGTGACCGGAATGCGTGTAGGCGATTTGACCGCTGAGCATGTCATTGTCGATCGGGCCACCGTAGGCCGCGCCGGTGCTTTTGCTTTTGAAGTAACGCAGGTCCGTGGTCAGTACACCGCCAGCCAGCGCATGGTCGTGAACCAAGCCGGCGAAGTCCTGACGGTAGAAGTGCTCGAGCTGGCCGTGGTAGTAGCTCAGGCGCAGCTGTTTGCTGAAGGTGTAGTCGGCGCCGGCAAAGCTGAAGTCTCCGGCTTCGCCGCCACTGTAGCCGTCCAGGTACAGGCCGGTGCTGTTGGATGAATCGCGCTGCTTGAAACGGGTCAGGTGCCCGGCCGTGAGGGTCAGGTTATCGAGGGCGGTACTGGTGAGCTGCGTGCCTTGGTAGGTTTGCGGCATCAAGCGAGCATCGTTATGCACCAGCACTGGTAACTTCGGCAACAGGGTGCCATGCCTGACGAGGCTCTGCCCAACACGCGCCTTGACCGTAACGCCGGCACTGGCGAACGTGTCGGCGGCCCGGCCATCGTCATGCACAGGCAAAAGGCCCGTGCCACTGCGGCCACGCCCCGAATCCAGGCGCACGCCCAACAGGCCCAGTGCATCGAGCCCCAGACCCAGGGTACCGGGGGTGTAACCCGACTGGTAATCGAGCAAGAAGCCCTGCGCCCACTCGGTACGCTCGCTCTTGGCAGTGGCTGCGGCGCGGGGGCTCATACCCTGTTCGTCGCGAAAGTTCTCGTTGAAATAGACGTTGCGCAGTTGCAGCTTGAGCTTGCTGTCTTCAATGAAATCGGTAGCGCCGGCCACAGGCAGGCAGCCGCAGAGCAGGCCACAGGCGGCCCCTCGCGCGAGGGTCAAGGACATGATCGGTACTCTATTGTTGTTTTTAGGGTGTAAGCGATGGCGGGCGCCTGGGGGCGCCCGCACCGTTCAGACGAAGAACGACAGCGCGCCGGTCAACACCGCCAATGCAGTGATGACCAGCGAAGTGAGCACTGCCCACTTCACCGTGGCTTTCTGGAAGTCGCCGATGTCCTTGTCGACCATGCCCACCAGCAGCAGGGTCGAGGCGACCAACGGGCTCATCAAGTGCACCGGCTGGCCCAGCACCGAGGCGCGGGCGATCTCCACCGGGTCGATGCCATAGGCGGCGGCTGCATTGGCCAGGATCGGCACCACGCCGAAATAATAGGCATCGTTGGACAGCACGAAGGTAAGCGGCATGCTGGTCAGCGCCACCACCAGCGGGAACCAGTGGCTCCAGGCTTCCGGGATCCAGTCCACGAGGGTTTGCGCCAGGGCATCGACCATCTTGGTGCCCGAGAAGATACCGGCGAAGATACCGGCGGCGAACACCAGCAGCACCACGGTCATGGCGTTGCCCGAATGGGCCAGAATACGTTCTTTCTGCAGTTCCAGCTGCGGGTAGTTGATCATCAGCGCAGCAACGAAACCGATCATGAACAGGATCGCCGCGTGCATCAGGCCCAGCACCAGCGCGGTCATGACCACGATGACCAGCACCAGGTTCACATAGGCCAGACGCGGGCGCTTGTGGGGCGTATCACCCAGGATTTCCTTGATGTAGCAGTTGCCGCCGCCGGACTCCAGGGCCACGTTGCCAATGCGGCGTCGTTCGGCACGGCCCAGCAGGTAGGCGGTGAACACCACCCAGGCGGCCCCGCCGATCACCGTGGGCAGCATGGGAATGAAATAGTCGGTGGCATCGAGCCCAAGTGCTGCGATGGCGCGGGTGGCAGGCCCGCCCCAGGGGCTCATGCCACTCATGATGCTCAGCGACAGCATTGACACCGTTGCCAGGATCATCGGGTTCATGCCGATGCGCTTGTACAAGGGCAGCATGGCCGCGCAGGTGATCATGTAGGTGGTGGTGCCGTCGCCGTCCAGCGCCACCAGCAGCGACAGCAATGCAGTGCCAATGGCGATCTTGATGGGGTCGCCGTTGACGCGCTTGAGAATCTTGCGGATCAGAGGGTCGAACAGGCCGGCATCGATCATCAAGCCGAAAAACAGGATGGCGAACAGCAGCAAGGCGGCCGACGGGGCTACCATTTTCAGCCCATCGAGCATCATCTTGCCAAGGTCAGGTGCAAAGCCTCCCACCAGTGCGAAGACGATGGGCACGACCGTCAAGGCGACGATCGGGGACAAGCGTTTGCTCATGATCAGGTAGGTGAACGTCACCACCATGATCAGGCCCAGGAGTGCGAGCATGGCTTTTTCTCTCTTGTTTTTATCCGGTTTGGGCCGTCGATGACGCAGACGAGCCCCCTACCCGCGCGCGTTCCTGCGCGCGGGTTGCAGCGTTTTGAGGTCAGGGTGTTGCGGACGTCTTATCCGTGATGGCTTGGTTTGGCGACCCAGGTGGCGTCAGGGCCCACCGCGGCGGGTGCCGGCTCGACCACAGGCTCGCCGTTGAGGCGGCTGAGCAGTATCTGCTTGTCACACGCGTTTTCGGAAATCGACACCACTACGGTGGCCACGGCGTTGCTGGCAAGGCTCGTGAGGGCGCGAGCCTCTGACATGAAGCGGTCGATGCCGATCAGCAGGGCCAAGCCTGCCAACGGGATGTCGTGGATGACTGTCAGGGTCGAGGCCAAGGCCACGAAGCCGCTACCGGTCACGCCCGCTGCGCCTTTTGACGACAGCAGCATGATCGCCAGCATGGTCACCACCTGGCCCAGGCTCAGGTCGATGTTGCAGGCCTGGGCAATGAACACGGCGGCCAAGGACAGGTAGATCGCCGTACCGTCGAGGTTGAACGAGTAGCCGGTAGGCAGTACCAGGCCGACGACCCCTTTCTTGCAGCCAAGCTTTTCCAGCTTCTCCAGCATGCGCGGCAACACAGGTTCCGTGGAAGAAGTGCCCAGCACCACCAGGAACTCTTCCCGGAAATAGCGCAGCAGCTTCCACAGGCTGAAACCATGGGCGCGGCAGATGCCGCCCAGCACGACCAGGACGAAGAACGCACAGGCAATGTAGAGCGTACCGATCAGCTTGGCGAGCGACCCCAGCGAGGTGACGCCGTACTGCCCGACCGTGAACGCCAGGGCACCGAACGCACCGACCGGTGCGAAACGCATGAGGTAGCCGAAGATGCGGAACACCATGGCCGAGGCCGCTTCCAGTACGTCCAGCACCGGTTTGCCCTTCTCGCCCATGGACGACAGCGCGAAACCGCTGAGCACGGCAATGAACAGCACGGGGAGCACTTCACCCTTGTTGAACGCCCCCATGAAGGTGTCTGGGATGATGTGCATGAAAAAGTCCACCACGCCCAGTTTGGCGGCCGAGGCGGTGAACTGGGTCAAGCCTTCGGTGCTCAGGGTGGCCGGGTCGATGTTCATGCCGACCCCTGGCTTGAACAGGTACACCGCAGCCAAGCCGATGATCAGGCTGACAATGGTCAGCCCCAGGAAAAGCAATAGTGTCTTGCTCATCAAGCGCCCGAGCGAGCGCTTGTCGGTCATGCCGGCTATACCGGTGACGATGGTGCAGAACACCACGGGCGCGATCATCATCTTGACCAGCTTGATGAAGGCATCGCCCAAGGGCTTGAGCGCAACGGCCTGTTGCGCCCAGAAGTGACCGACCACTACGCCCAGCACGACGGCGCAGAGGATCTGGAAGTACAGCGATTTGGCAAGTTTCATGAGGCATCACCCATTGTTCATATTGTGCGGATGCGCTTGTTGCAAGGTACAGCGGTCGACCCTTGAGGTGGCTAGCCAGCCAACCTGCGCAAGGTAGGCGCGTAGACGAACCCTGAAAAGAGCCGCCGGGCAGTACGTACTACAGAGGCTTGCAGGGTCTTGCCATCAGCGCCGCTGCGTGACAACGCGACGTCGATGCCACCACTTGGATGCTCAAGACGAACCTGACTCAGGTCCAAGGCTTGTTCGCCCAGCAGATCCACAATGACGCTGCCGGGGCTGACACAGGCAGTGGCCAGCCCCACAGCACCGGTGATCGCCAGGGCACGGTGGCAATTATGCGGCATGAAGTAGCGCACCTGGAGCGTGCCGTCGTAGCGCGGCTTGGACACCAGTACCGGCTTGGGGATCACCATGCCGCTGACATCGCCAAGGCCCATGGCCTTGCCGGCTTTGAGGCGCAGGGCTTCCAGACGCTTGAGCAGAGGGCCGTTGGCGTCAAGCTCGTCGGGCGTTTCGGCGCCGGTCATGCCCAGGTCACTGGCCTGGATGACCATCATGGGCATGGCCATGTCGATACAGGTCATGGGCACGCCATCGATCACATCCTTGGCTTGCCCAGTGGGGAACAGCTTGCCGGTCTTGCTGCCAACCGCATCAAGGAAGGTCAGGTGCACCGGCGCGGCAGTGCCGGGCACGCCATCGATGGCGGTACGCCCTTCATAGCGCACGATGCCACCCGGGGTTTCCACCAGCGAGTTGACGAAGGTGCCCGTGTTCAGGTTACGAATGCGCACCAGGGTCTTGCCTTCCTGGCCCTTGACCAGCCCTTGCTCGATGGCGAAAGGACCGACCGCGCACAGCATGTTGCCGCAGTTGGGCGCAGTGTCCACGCGGCGCTGGGCGACCATCACCTGCACGAACAGGTAATCGACGTCGGCGTCGGCATGCAGCGACGGGCTGATGATCGCGACCTTGCTGGTCTGCGGGCTGCCGCCACCGATACCGTCGATCTCCAGCTCGTGGCCGGACCCCATCAGGTCGATGAGCAATTCATCGCGTTCGACCACATTGGCAGGCAAGTCCCAGGCATGAAAGAACGGCCCTTTTGAAGTGCCGCCGCGCATGAGTACGCAAGGAATTCGTTGCATGATTTCGCACTCTTGTTGATCAATGGACATCATTGATGCCGTGAGCAAAAGAGTGACAGGGATGGATAAATCATTCCAATGCAAATATCGTAGCGATTATTCCGTTTTACAACATAATAAAAATCGACTTCGACCTGAGGTGAATCGTGGAATATGAGCTTCAAGACATACGATCTTTCGTGAAAATCGCCGAACTCGGCAGCTTCCACGAGGCCGCTGAAGTGCTGCATCTGTCACAGCCGGCTTTGAGTCGACGTATCAAGAAGCTGGAGGAAGGGTTAGGCACCTCACTGTTGGAGCGCACCACCCGCCGTGTCAGCCTGACCAGCGTAGGCCGCGATTTTCTGCCCAAGGCCAGGCGCCTGCTGGACGACTTCGAGGATTCGATTCTCAGCATCCGGGAGCTGGCCGAGCGCCAGACCGGGCAGGTGACGCTGGCCTGTATCCCGACTGCAGCGTTCTATTTCTTGCCGTCGGTGATCCGCGATTACAACGACCAGTATCCCAAGATCCGCATTCGCCTGCTGGACCTGAGCGCCAATGACGGCCTGGAGGCCGTGCTGCGCGGGGAAGCCGATTTTGGCATCAACATGATGAGCGGCCAGCATCCGGACATCGAGTTCGTGTCCTTGGTGCAAGAGCACTTCGTGCTGGCCTGCCGGCGCGACCACCCATTGGCCGACCGCAATGCAGTGACCTGGACCGAGCTTGCCGACTATCGCTTGATCGGTGTCGGCCGATTGAGCGGCAACCGCATGTTGCTCGACCACGCTCTGGCCGGGCTGAATCTGCGGCCCAAATGGTTCTACGAAGTGCAGCACCTGTCCACGTCCCTGGGCATGGTCGAGGCCGGGCTTGGCGTATCGGCCATGCCTAGCCTGGCCATGCCCAGTGCAGACCACCCTACCCTGGTAAGCGTGCCGTTGATTGAGCCAGAGGTCACCCGCACCTTGGGGCTGGTCTACCGCCGCGGCGCCTCGCTGTCGCCAGCAGCGGAGAAGTTCGTGTCGATCCTGCTGGAGAAATGGCCGAACCGCTGAGCATGAAACATTATTAACGCCGGTTAATTCAGCGCTGGGCCCGCCTGCCAATAAGCTATGCGTTTTATTCGGAGTTTTCCCATGCTCAAGACGTTGTCCTGCACGGCACTGCTGGTCGCCACCTTTGCCTGCTCTGCCGCAGAGCCCACCCCTGACCAGGCCCCCACGCTGACAGTGCTCAGCTCCGGCGGCATCATGGGCGCCATCCGCAACGTTGCACCGGCTTATGAACACACCTACGGGGTCAAGCTCAACGTGCTCGCCGCGCCATCGATGGGCCAGACCCCGCAAGCCATCCCGAATCGGCTGCAACGGGGCGAGCCGGCCGATGTGGTGCTGATGGTGGGCTCGGCGTTGGACAAGTTGGTCACCGACGGCAAGGCCGACAAGGCCAGCCGCATCGACCTGGGCAAGTCGTTCATTGCCATGGCCGTACGCAAAGGTGAGCCCAAGCCGGCTATCGGCACAATGGGTGAGTTGCGTCAGGTGCTGCTCGATAGCCCCTCGGTTGCCTACTCCGACAGCGCCAGCGGGGTGTACCTGTCCAAAACCTTGTTCCCGAGCATGAACCTGGGCGAAGGGTTCACCCACAAAGCCCACATGATCCCTGCCGAGCCCGTCGGCAAGGTGGTCGCACGCGGCCAGGCAGCCATCGGGTTCCAGCAACTGAGCGAGCTCAAGCCGGTGGCCGGCATCGACATCGTGGGGCTGATCCCGGCCGAGGGGCAAAAGATGACGATGTATTCGGGTGCGGTGGTTGCCAACAGCCAGCACCGGGCGGCGGCCCAGGCGCTGCTTGACTACATGGCCTCTGCCCAGGCGGACGCCGCCATCGAGAAAAGCGGCCTGACCCCGCTGCCGCACACGGCCCACTAAACTTCAACCCTCGCCCGGGCACGTTGATCGAAGGCGTGCCCTGCCGGCGTGCCGCAGCGTCTGAGACCCATCCTTCCTCGTTCCCAAGGCCGTCGCGATGCAAGACATGCTGCAAGAGATCCTCGACCAGGTGCGCCCACTGCTCAGCCAGGGTCAGGTCGCGCAATACATCCCCGCCCTGGCCCAGGTCGACCCCAACCAGCTGGGTATCGCAGTGCACAGCCTCGATGGCCAGCTGCACTGCGCTGGCGATGCCTACACACCCTTTTCCATCCAGAGCATTTCCAAGGTGTTCAGCCTGGTCCAGGCGATCAACCATAGCGGCGAGGACATCTGGTCACGCCTGGGTTACGAGCCTTCGGGGCAGGCCTTCAACTCGCTGGTGCAGCTGGAGGTGGAAAAGGGTCGCCCGCGCAACCCGTTCATCAATGCTGGCGCACTGGTGATCTGCGACATCAACCAGTCACGCTTCGCCACCCCTGCCCTGTCGATGCGCGACTTCGTTCGCCGCCTGGCTGGCAACCCGCGCATCGTCAGCGACACGGTGGTGGCCGAGTCCGAATACCAGCACCGCGCACGCAATGCCGCCATGGCCTGGCTGATGACCGCGTTTGGCAACTTTCATAACGACGTGGACGCGGTGCTGAGCAGCTATTTCCATCACTGCGCGCTGTCGATGAACTGCGTCGACGTAGCGCGGGGCTTTGCGTTTCTGGCCAACAGCGGCTATTGCCCGCACAGCGGTGAACACGTGCTCAGCGCACGTCAGGCCCAGCAGGTGAACGCCATCATGGCTACCAGCGGCTTGTACGACGAAGCCGGCAATTTCGCCTATCGTGTGGGCCTGCCGGGCAAGAGTGGCGTGGGCGGCGGCATCGTGGCAGTGGTCCCCGGGCGGTACAGCATTTGCGTCTGGTCCCCAGCGCTTAACGCTTCTGGCAATTCGCTGGCAGGTATTCGCGCATTGGAATTGCTGAGCGAGCGCATTACGGGGTCGGTTTTTTCGGCGGTACCGTGAGGGCCATTTCCTACACGTCGGAACCCTTATCAGACGTGCAAACCCCTTGTTTACAGTCAAGTACGATCGTCCTAAGTAAGATCCAGATGCACATACAGGCCCTCAGGGAGAGCAGCCATGAGCATCAACAGCAAAAGACGACGTGACCTGAAAAAAGCCAAGAGAAAGCCTGCTATCGGCGGCGGCAGTGGCCTGCAGCCGTCAGCCCTCTATCAACTGAAGAGCTTTCGCAAAGCGTACATCAAGAGCTGGGGCATCAACTCCGAAGGTCACTTGGCCCAGGGCCACTATTCCTGGATGGCCGAACGCGTAAAGGGCTTCCCGCGTACCCTGGAGATTGGCTGTGGCGTCGGCCATTCCACGCTGGCGCTGCTGCAACAGGGGCATACCGTCGTGTGCGTGGAAGAGAACCCCCAGTGCATTGCGGCGACGCGCAAGCGGCTGGCCGACGAAGGCTTCTGCGTCGAGGTCATTGCCAGGGAAACGCCGGTTAGCCTGGATGAAAACGCCTACCGGCTGATCTACAGCGAAATCCCAGAAGCGCCCCAAGCGGACTGTTTGCTCATCGAGGGCGATGCCCTGAACGACCCCGCCCTGGAAGCATGGCTCGAACGTCAGCCAAAGTTCGACGCCGTCGCGTGCTGGTTGCTCGGTACCCATGATGCACGTGGGCACAACGCCGCGGTCGATCTGGCGCTGATGCCCACAGCCTATGAACATCGGATCTTCGTGCAGAACAGGGTCTACGAGATCGCTGATCGCATTCTTCGTTCTGGCGGTGTGCTGTCAGTGATCGACCGGGCTCAGACGCCGACCACACAGGATATGGTCGAGAAATTGCTGCAGCACCATCGCGAGCAGGCCAGCGTGACGTCCCTGGTGGTGCAACCTGTGGAACACACGCCGCACGTCGAGTCTGAGCAGCAAGGCGCCATGCGTATGATGACCACTAACCCCCTCGATGCTGCAATGGCATTCACGCCTGACGACCCGCCTACGATGTCGCTATGCTCGACGACGTCCGTCAAGCCATGAGGCAGGCGGCTCGTATCCAGGCCAGGTGTTCGGGTATGGATTGATCTGCACAGGAAAAAAGTAGGGTGTGAAAGAACTGGACCAGAGGCAGGCGCGCCCTTAGTTGTGATTCGGTTCAGTTCCTTCACACACGGGTGCAGTGTCAGGGGGAGAAGAACCGTGCACAACTGGCAAAATTGCCAGCTGTGCGGGACTTGAACTATTCATCAAACCCGCATCTTGCAGAATGTCGGTTGCCAGGTCAGTGAATATACGGCATCGGCTTGCTCGTTCGGGTCCAATGCCATGGCGGTGTTGATCCAGGCGAACGAAAAAAGAAGCAGGCTTGGGGTCAGTAGGCGCATGAAATAACAAAAACGAAAAAAGACGCCTAAGCGTCTTTTTTCGATGACCTAAGAAACCAACAGGCCTCTGTAGATCGATATTTGGAGCGGGAAACGAGACTCGAACTCGCGACCCCGACCTTGGCAAGGTCGTGCTCTACCAACTGAGCTATTCCCGCGTCGTGATGGGTGCCATTGTAGCGATATCCAAAATGGCGTCAACCCCTTGATTCAAAAAAACTTTTATTTCTGCTCCGAGCCTTCGCGCAGGTGCGGCCAGGCAGCCACTAGGTAATGCACCATCGACCACAGGGTCAAGCCCGCCGCGACTAACAACAACCCATAACCCAGGATCACCCAGAAGGTTACCGCTGGCGGGTTGCCCAGCAGGATCACCAACGCCAGCATTTGTGCAGCCGTCTTCCACTTGCCCAGGTTGGACACGGCCACGTGCGCCCGCGCGCCCAGTTCGGCCATCCACTCGCGCAGCGCCGACACCACAATCTCGCGACCGATGATGACCGCAGCGGGCAAGGTGAGCCAGAAGTTGGCGTGGGTCTGCACCAGCAGCACCAGCGCAACGGCGACCATGAGCTTGTCGGCCACCGGGTCCAGGAACGCACCGAACGGGGTGCTCTGCTGCAACCGACGCGCCAGGTAGCCATCCAGCCAGTCGGTGGCGGCGGCGACGGCAAATACGCTGCTGGCGGCCATGTAGCTCCAATGGAACGGCATGTAGAACAGCAGGATGAAAATCGGGATGAGCAGAACGCGTAGAACGGTGAGCAGGTTTGGAATATTCATCGGTACGACTGGCCGCGGGTTGAACCCGGCATTCTACTCGCTATGCAGGCTGGCATAAATCGACTCGGCAAGCTTTTTACTGATACCCGGTGCCTTGGCAATCTCGTCGACACTGGCGCGGTTGAGCTCTTGCAGGCCGCCGAAATGTTTCAGCAAGTCCCGCCTGCGCTTGGGCCCGACGCCTGCCACATCCTCCAGGCTCGACACCCGCCGGGCCTTGCCGCGACGGGCACGGTGGCCGGTGATCGCGAAGCGGTGGGCCTCGTCGCGGATCTGCTGGATCAAGTGCAGCGCTGGCGAATCACCCTTGAGGGTGAATTCGTTGTGCACATCGTTCAGGTAGAGGGTTTCGAAACCAGCCTTGCGCGTCACGCCTTTGGCCACGCCAAGCAGGGTCAACTCGCTGAACCCCAGTTCCTGCATCACATCGCGCGCCATGTTCAACTGGCCCTTGCCCCCGTCCACCAGCAGCACGTCCGGCAGCTTGCCCTCGCCATCGCGAATGCGTCCGTAACGACGGGTCAGGGCCTGGTGCATGGCGGCGTAGTCGTCGCCGGCCGTGACGCCCTCGATATTGAAGCGCCGGTAGTCCGACTTGATCGGCCCTTCCGGCCCGAACACCACGCAGCTGGCGACCGTCGCCTCGCCACTGGAGTGGCTGATGTCGTAGCACTCCAGGCGCTGCGGCACTTCGTCCAGGCCCAGTACTTCGGCCAGTGCGTCAAAGCGTGCTGCCATGTGCTGGCGATTAGCCAGGCGTGCGTTGAGCGCCTGCTCGGCATTGGTCACTGCCAACTGCTGCCAGCGCGCACGGGTGCCACGCACGCGATGGCTGATGGTCAGCTCGCGGCCGCGTAGAGCATTGAGGGCCTCGGTGATGGCCTCGAAGTCCTCGTGCACCACGTTCACGATCAGCTCCCCCGGCAACTCACGCTCCGGGTTGCCGACGTAGTACTGGGAAACGAATGCCGCCATCACCTCGGAAACGTCTTCCTCGATGCCGACCTGCGGGAAGAAGTTCTTGCTCCCTAGCACACGCCCACCACGGACGCTGATCATGTGGACGCAAGCGCCGCCGGGGTTGACGAACGCGGCAATGACGTCGACTTCGCCGCTGCCCCCTTCGATGTACTGCTGGTCCTGTACGCGGCGCAGCAGGCCGATCTGGTCGCGCAGTTCGGCTGCTTTTTCGAAATTGAGGTCCATGGCGGCCTTTTCCATCTCGGCATTGAGCTCATTGCCCAACTGCTGGCTGCGCCCTTCCAGGAACATCACCGAATGGCGTACGTCCTCGGCATATTCCTCGGCGCTGACCAGGCCGGTGCAGGGCCCCTTGCAGCGCTTGATCTGGTATTGCAGGCATGGACGGGTGCGGTTGGCGTAGTAGCTGTCTTCGCATTGCCGTACCAGAAAGGTCTTTTGCAGCACGCTGAGGCTCTCGCGGATGGCCCCAGCACTTGGGTAGGGGCCGAAGTAGCGCCCCTTGGCTTTCTTCGCGCCCCGATGAATGCCAAGCCGCGGGAACTGACCGTCGGAAAGGAATACATAAGGATAGGACTTGTCGTCACGCAGCAGGATGTTGTACGGCGGGCGCCACTCCTTGATCAGGTTCTGCTCCAGCAGCAGCGCCTCGGTTTCGTTGGCGGTGATGGTGGTTTCCACCTGGGCGATGCGGCTGACCAGTGCAGCGGTCTTGGGCGCCAGCCCGGACTTGCGAAAATAACTGGCCAAGCGTTTCTTGAGGTTCTTGGCCTTGCCCACGTAGAGCAGCCGCGCATCGGCGTCGAACATTCGGTACACACCCGGGCGACCACTGCAGGTCGCCAGGAATGCGCTGGCATCAAAGACTTCAGACATGAGGTTTACAGGCTTGCGTCAACCATACCGTGGCGAACGGCCAGCAATGTCAGTTCGACGTCGCTGGTGACCGAGAGTTTTTCAAAGATCCGGTACCGGTAGGTATTGACGGTCTTGGGCGAGAGGCACAACTTGTCGGAAATGATCTGCACTTTCTGGCAGCCGACGATCATCAGGGCAATCTGGATTTCACGCTCGGACAATGCATCGAATGGCGAGCCCTGTGGCTGGAACGATTTTAGCGCCAACTGCTGAGCGATCTGCGGGCTGATGTAGCGTTGGCCGGCAAATGCCAGGCGAATGGCCTGGACCATCTCATCGAGGCCGGCGCCCTTGGTCAGGTAGCCGGCCGCCCCGGCTTGCAGCAGGCGCGTGGGGAACGGGTCTTCTTCACACACGGTCACTGCCACCACCTTTATGTCAGGGTGGCTGCGCAGCAACTTGCGCGTGGCCTCAAGACCACCGATGCCAGGCATCTTGACGTCCATCAGCACAACGTCTGGCTTGAGCTCGCGCGCAAGCTTGAGCGCCGATTCGCCGGAGTCCCCTTCACCTACCACCTGCAAGCCGTCGATATCGGCCAGCATGCGCGTAATACCGGTTCGTACCAGATCGTGGTCGTCGACCACTAGGACCCTAATCAAGCACACACCTCTTCAGCAGGGCGATTGTATGACGCCACCTTAACAAAATTTTTCAAGACCGGCCTAGCGCATTGCTTTCGTCAGAAACGACTGACGACCTGGGTCCGAACCTATACGCCCCGGCTGCTCATGCCTGTGGTCAGACAGACGTTTCAACAGGTGGACAATCGCCGCCTTGTCGGCCTCAGCCAGGCCCCGAAGCGCGTTGAGCACGTCCGACTCCTGCGCACTAATCCCATGCAAGGGTACAGGGATGCGTACCCCGTTCAGAACATACAGCGCATCAACCCCCCTGGCCGCTACCGCAGCCAGGTAATCGACACGTGGCATGCGCTCCCCACTTTCGTATTTGCCCTGCGCGTTGGGTTCCACCCCACCGATATCGCCGAATACACGCTGGGTCATACCCAGCCGCTCACGTTCTTCCCGCAGCCGAGGGCCGATTCCATTCATCCGGGCGTCTCCTTGTCCCTGAGTATCTCCGAGCAGCGCCACGTCCGCACGCACCGCTGCCTCGTTTACAAAGGGCACTATGCCGCTGCCGGCCGACTGGGACAAGGCATCATTGCCCTGAGCAATCGATCCTGCGCTGCATGCGCACAAAACAATCATCCTCCCCCATTTCGATGAACCCTCGCCGCTGGTAAAGCCTGCGCGCCGGATTGGTGCGAAACACCATCAGCCTGAGCAGCGCCAAACGCCGTTGGGCTGCCCATTGCGCGAGCGTTTCGAGCACCCAGCTGCCAACCCCCTGCCCCTGGTAAGCGGGAAGCAAATGCAACTCCCGGATGAAAAGCGCCTGGCTATCCTGGCTGAGACTGCAGAAACCCAACACGGCGTCGGTATCGGTGTCGGTCACTAGCCACTGCTCGCGCCACTGCCAGGCCTGGTCGAAAGCCTGCTCCACCCACAGAAGGTCGTATCGGTGGTAATAAGGCAGCATGAGGCGGCGCGTCAGGTCGCGGGCGAACGTCACATCACTGTCAGTGGCAGGAATGAGTTGCAGCATCACGCGTTCTCCCGCTCAGGCAGGCTTGGCCGGAACGAACTCACGCCCTTGCGTGGGCTTGGCGCTGCAATGCATCGGTATCGACACGAACGAACACCGAATCGGCCCTGACGGTGAGCACCCCATCGGCCCACACCTCGCAGATCACCCGGCTTTTGCGTGCCACTTCTCCTTCGACTCGAGCCTTGAGCAGCAGCTCAACCCCCATGGGTGTCGGTTTGAGGTACTCAAGCCCCAGGCGGCCAGTGACGCAATCGATACGCGGCAAGCTGCCAGGCGTCCGGCCTTCGCTTCGATAGTGATAGGCCATGGCCGTCCAATTGGAGTGGCAGTCCACCAGCATTGCCAGCAATCCGCCATAGACCAACCCCGGCCAGCCGGTAAAGGTAGCGTCGGGGGTGTGTCGACAGACCAGATGAATGCCGTCTTCGGCCCAATGGCTTTGTACACGGAGCCCGTGCGGATGGGCGCTGCCACAGCCATAGCAAATGCCATCCGGGGCAGCCACTGCCTGCAGGCTCAAGGCTTGATCGTTCATACGCTTCCTGTGCTTGTTGTAATGAGGGCGCGCTACGCCCTCATTAAAGCAGATAGGTCACGCGGTTTGCAGGCTCGCCTTGCCGGGGCGCCTGGCCAGCGCCACCACGAGGATGAACGTCGTGACCCCGGCTGTCATCAATGTCTCGTACCGGTAGGCATCGCTGAACAACATGTACCCTAGCACCAGGACGATGGTGGCGATCACCAGCCAGGTGAGCCAGGGGAACAACCACATCTTCAGCTCCAGCAAGCGCCCTTCGCGCTCCGCGCGCGCGCGCATGCGCAGTTGGGACACGGCGATGACCAGATACACCAGCAACGCGATGGCACCGGTGGTGGACAGCAGAAAGCCGAACACCTTGCCTGGGAACACATAGTTGACCAGACACCCGGCAAACCCTGCCAACGTCGAGAGGATCACCGCGACCGTAGGCACGCCGGAGCCTGCAATGCGCCGGGTGATGGGCAGAGCCTGCCCGCGGGCGCCCAGCGAATACAGCATGCGCGAGGCGGTATACAGCCCCGAGTTCATGCAACTGGTCACGGCCACCAGCACCACCATGTCCACCAGCAGCTTGGCGCCAGGCACGTTCAGCACCTCAAGGACCCGTTGGAACGAGCCGACTGCCTTGAGCCCTGGGTCATTCCAGGCGACCAGCGAAACCACCAGGAAGATCGAAGCCAGGTAGAAGATCGCGATGCGATACACCACCAGGTTGGTGGCACGACGGATCTTGTCCTTGGGGTTGGCCGTTTCGTCGGCAGCGATGGTGACGATCTCCGCACCGAAGAACGAAAAGATGGTGATCAGTACACCGCCCAGTACAGTGCCAAAGCCGTTGGGCATGAAGCCTCCGGTATCCCAGAGTCTGCTGACCCCGGACACGTCGGCCAAGGGCCAAAAGCCAGTCACCGCCAGGGTACATACGACGATGAAGGCAACGATGGCCACGACCTTGATCAACGCGAACCAGTACTCGAAGGCGCCGAAGTTCTTGACGCTGATCAGGTTGGTACCTGATAGCACGAGCATGATCATGAAGGCGAACAGCCAGGACGGCACCCCGGGAAAGTAGGCATGCAGGATATCAGCGCCGGCGATGGCCTCGACCGGAATGATCAGCACCCAGAACCACCAGTACAGCCAGCCGATGGTAAAGCCCGCCCACGGGCCGATGGCCTGCGAGGCGTAGGTGGAAAAAGAACCGCTGTTGGGATTGGCGATGGCCATCTCGCCCAGCATGCGCATCACCAGCAACACCAGCAGCCCGGTCATGGCATAGGAAATGAGGATCGCCGGGCCTGCCGTGGCGATGGCGTTGGAGGAGCCAATGAACAGCCCGGCGCCTATGATGCCGGCAATGGAAATCATCGATACCTGACGGGATGTCAGGCCATGTTGCAAGGAACGCTGTTTCTTGTTGTTCGGGGAAGCCATGTTGAACCCTCTGACTGGATCGCACGGTCATTTTTTGATCCGGGTAAGTATTGAGACTTGCCAGAGGTGTCACAAACGACGTTTTATCAGTACGTAATTCCTTGAGGGAATGATTAAGCGTCCTCCTACGTGGACTACGTTCCCTAGCGTGGCGTATGAGCCTCCCTTGCAAAAGGGTGAATCATGTTGTTCAAAGAGCATGACCAGTGCACCACTGATCACAGCCTCGGGCACATCAAGAACCGTAGGAATGAAACCAATCCAATAATTCGTTTGCACCCCCTGACCCCTAGGCGCTTGGATAGGCAGTACATCGCCCACAGGTCCCCGCCTCATGAACCACGACTGCATCAGCCAATCCATCGCCATCGTTCATCCCATCACCCTTACACATGGCCGCAACGCCGAGGTGTGGGACGACCAAGGAAAACGCTACATCGATTTCGTAGGCGGCATCGGCGTGCTGAACCTGGGCCATTGCAATCCAGCGGTCGTACAAGCCATACAGGATCAAGCCAGCCGCCTGACTCACTACGCTTTCAACGCAGCCCCACATGCCCCTTACCTTGAGCTGATGGCGCAACTGAGCCAATTCATCCCGGTCGCTTACCCGCTGGCCGGCATGCTGACCAACAGCGGCGCGGAGGCGGCCGAAAATGCCCTGAAAGTAGCCCGCGCGGCGACCGGCAAGCGCGCCATCATCGCCTTCGATGGCGGCTTCCATGGCCGTACCCTGGCCACCCTGAACCTCAATGGCAAGGTCGCCCCTTACAAGCAGCGGGTCGGCGAGCTGCCGGGGCCGGTGTACCACCTGCCCTACCCCAGCACCGACACCGGGGTTACCTGCGAACAGGCCCTCAAGGCCATGGACCGCCTGTTCAGCGTCGAGCTAGCGGTGGAGGACGTGGCGGCGTTCATCTTCGAGCCGGTGCAAGGTGAAGGCGGGTTCCTCGCCCTTGACCCAACGTTCGCCCAGGCCCTGCGCCGTTTCTGCGACGAGCATGGCATCTTGATCATCATCGACGAGATCCAGTCGGGCTTCGGGCGTACCGGGCAGCGCTTCGCCTTCCCACGTTTAGGGCTTGAGCCCGATCTGCTGCTGTTGGCCAAAAGCATTGCCGGCGGCATGCCGCTGGGTGCGGTGGTCGGGCGCAAGGAACTGATGGCAGCGCTGCCCAAGGGCGGCCTGGGTGGCACTTATTCAGGCAACCCGATCGCCTGCGCAGCGGCCCTGGCCAGCCTGGCACAGATGACCGACGAGAATATCGCGACTTGGGGCGAACGCCAGGAACAGGCAATCGTGCGCCGCTTCGAGCACTGGAAGGCTACAGACCTGAGCCCGTTCATCGGCCGCTTGACCGGCGTCGGCGCCATGCGCGGGATCGAGCTCGTCAATGCCGACGGCAGCCCGGCACCGGCGCAACTGAGCAAGGTGATGGAAGCGGCACGCGCAAAAGGTCTGCTGCTGATGCCCAGCGGCAAGGCACGGCACATCATACGCCTGCTGGCACCGCTGACCATCGAGGCCTACGTGCTCGAGGAAGGCTTGGATATTCTCGAGCAGTGCCTTGCCGAGCTTGGCTCCTGAAGAGGGGCTTAGAGACCCAGCTCTTGCGGGGTAAGCATATCGGACTCGAAGGCAATCCAGCCGCCTTCGAGTTCGGCGTGGCCGTTGACGATCGGGCCGTAGTAGGTCAGGCCATTCTCCAGGGTCACGCAGATGTGCGTGGCGTTCTTTTCCGGAGCGGCCAGCGTACCGACGAAATGCACCTTCTTGAGGGTCTCGGTCACCGCTTCCAGGCCCACGCGCATGCTGGCGTTTTCCGAGGCTTCGATGTCGCCGCCTCGGTCTTCGGCGCTGATGGTGATGGTGGCGATGTACGGGTACTGGTTGCTCAAGCGGGTCTACCTCGAAACGTGGGTGGGCATAGGGGCGCGTAGAGTACGGCAGCGGCCGCGCCTTGTCTCTAGCGTTCGCCTGCCGAACCGGCGCGGTGCAGACCAACACAGGTGATCTGCCTGCAACGATCTGTTAGGGTGCCGGCCGATACACGCCCTAGCATACGAGGATCCCGAGTGAGCGCTGAAGAACCCATGATCGCCGACCTGTTCGACGTCGACAAACGCCTGTCCCTCAAGCCGGTGGTGGATTTCAACAGCTATCTGCGCAATGCGTTTGGCGAGGGGCCCTGCCGCTGCCACCGTTGCCTTGAAGGCGCCGACCAGACGAGCTACGCCCTGGCGCACACATTCTCGTTCGACGGCCGGCCATGGCATCGCCGCTTCGCCAGTACCGCCGCCAGCGACGTGGCGCAAGTCCTGAAAAAGGCCTGGCTGTCGTACACCAAGGTGGATCTGACGCTGTCCGGCATCCTCGACCTGACCACCGTACAGACCTTCACGGATGCAGCGCTGCACCCGCGCCTGCTCGCCCTGCTGCCCGCCAGCGGGCTGGCCCATGAAGCGGACGGACAGTGGCACCTGCAGGCCCCGGCTGACTGAAGCTCTGGCCTGCGGCCCATGCGGCGGGCCGCCGCCTCAGTGCTGTTCGCCGGCCCGCTTGAGCAGCTTCTTGCAACGTTCGGACAAATGCACCACCCGCAGGTGCTTGCCGACTTTGGCATAGCGCTCGCGCAAGGTTTTCAGCGCGGCAATGGCCGAATAGTCCACAAAGCTCAGGTGCTGGCAGTCCAAGGTCACCTCGGCCGGGTCATTGGCCGGGTCGAACTGGTTCAGGAACGGCGCGGTCGAGGCGAAGAACAAGGTGCCGTGCACCTGATAACGCTTGTGCCCGTGCTCGTCCTCATGGCTGTCGGCGTACAGTTCGCGCGCATGCTGCCAGGCAAAGTTCACCGCCGCGATCACGATGCCGAACAGCACGGCCATGGCCAGGTCGGTGAACACAGTCACCACGGTGACGGCGATGATCGCCAGCATGTCGTTCACCGGCACCTTGTGCAGCACCCGCAGCGACGCCCAGGCGAACGTCTGTTGCGCGACCACGAACATGACACCCACCAGGGCCGCCAAGGGGATACGTTCGATCAATGGCGAAAGGAACAGCACGAACAACAGGATCATCACCCCGGCCATCACCCCTGATAGCCGCCCTCGCCCACCGGAACTGAGGTTGATCACCGTCTGACCGATCATGGCGCATCCACCCATGCCGCCGCACAATCCCGACACCATATTGGCCGCCCCAAGCGCCACGCACTCGCGGTCCGGAAAGCCGCGGCTTTCGGTGATCTCGTCCGTCAGGTTGAGGGTGAGCAGGGTTTCGAGCAGGCCCACCATGGCCATCAATACGGCATAAGGGGCAATGATCTGCAAAGTTTCAAGGGTCCAGGGCACCGCCGGCCAAGCCAGCTGCGGAAGGCCACCGGCAATGTGGGCCATGTCACCCAGGGTGCGGGTCGGCAGGTCGAACAGGTACACCAACAGGCCTACGCCCAGGATCGCAACCAACGCCGGAGGCACGGCGCGGGTGAGCCTAGGCAGAATGTAGACCACCGCCATCGTCAAGGCCACCAGGCCGACCATCAGGTACAAGGGCACCCCGTGCAGCCAGCGCTCGCCTTGCTTGAAATGCTCAAGCTGGGCCATGGCAATGACGATCGCAAGACCATTGACGAAGCCGAGCATTACCGGGTACGGCACCAGCCTGACCAGCTTGCCCAGGCGCAATACGCCGAACAGGATCATCACTACGCCCCCGAGCAACACTGTGGCCAGCAGGTATTGCGCGCCGTGCTGCACCACCAGGGCGACGATCACGACAGCCATCGAGCCTGCAGCACCGGAAATCATCCCCGGCCGGCCGCCGAACAGCGCGGTCAGCGTGCAAATGACGAATGCGCCATAAAGGCCCATCAAGGGGTTGAGGTGTGCCACCAAGGCGAACGCGATGCATTCGGGCACGAGGGCAAACGAGGTGGTCAAGCCGGCCAGCAGGTCGGCACGTAGGCGAGCGGGTTTCATGGAATTCCTGGGTGACGGTCCAGAACGGACGGAGTGCGAAAATGAAGGCGCAATGTTACGGAATTTGTCAGGCAGGAGCCACCGATCAGCGCACCCGATCGCGGCTCTGCACCGCCAAATCCAGGGCACGCTGCATGTCCAGGCGCGCAGAACGCCCAAGGTCCGGGTCATCCAGGCGCCCGCCTCGCTCCGACGGCAAAATGGGGGCAGTCAAGTCCTCGGCATCCATCGCCTCGAAATCCTGCTGCTCGCCAAGGGTCAGCGCACTGCGACGTAGCAGCATACGCACCTGCGTCGGGGTCAGCGCCGGGTTGATCGACAGCATCGCGGCCACGGTGGCCGCCACCAAAGGCGTGGCATAGGACGTGCCGCAATGGGGTTTGGCTTCGCCGGAGGGGCGCAGGCATGCGGCGGCGCTGACATCCACGCGACTGTCGATGTTGGAGCTGTGGCGCTTGCGCACATGCCGCGGGTCACTGACGGGTACAGCGTGCTCACTGCGCTGATGGCCGCCCACCACCAGCAACTGTTCGGTGACGAAGGACGACGGCAATCGGTATTCGTCCGTGCCCGACCACGAAGCCCCATTACCCGCGGAATTCACCACAATCACATCCGGATGCTTGGCCCGCAGCCACAGGAAAAACTCCTCCAGCAGCTCTTCATAACCGCTCATGGCCAGCCCGGAACGGACCAGCGAGTCGACCTCATCTCCCTTGATGTTACGGGCACCTAGCCGGTGAATGCCCCAACTCCAGTTCAGCACCCGCACACCGTCCTGCACCAGGTTGACGGATGCGGCGATATTGGCCGTGATACCGGCGTCGGAATTACGGTCGACGATCACATCGAACCCCGGGCTTGCCTTGCCCAGCCCAGCGAGAAAGCCTTCATCCTGGGCGGCGAAAATGCCCGCCACATGAGTGCCATGGCTAGCAGACTCGCTGCCGTCCCTGGCATACACGCACGTCTGCCCGTGCTCACAGGCGCCGCGATAACGCGTGAAGCCTGCCGCATCGAAGTCCACACCCCTTTCAATCACTCCCACACGCACAGGCTGGACAGGGATTCTGGAAGCAGGGATGCGGCGCTGATAGTAGTACAAGGCGTCCATGAAGCGGTTCGCGGCCCATTCATCGGCCTGGGTGATGGCTGGTTCGGCGCGGTCGTCCCCCTCCTCGCCCCGTTCGGGAGCCGACTCTTCCACGATCACCGCATCGACACTGACCTCCGTGCCCATGCGCAGGATCATGGCGTCCCGTTGCACCAGGTCGTGCACCGGCAAGCGCAACTGGTAGACGTTCAGCGGCGCTATGGCGCCCACCACCTGCGCGCCGTACTTTTCGGCAATGCGCCTGGCCTCGTGCAGACCGTCGTATTTCTCTTCTACCAGCACACTGACCAGATTCAGGTAGGTGGTCAGGCCGTCCATGTTCTTGGCCACCTCATCGGGGCCTGCGGCGACCACATGACTGCGTTGACGAGTCAACCACACAGGGTTGCTGGCCTGCCCGTTGACCTCCAGCCACAACGGCGCACTCGGTCCAGGCTGGTCTCCAAGGGTCAGCGTGAACGTGTCACCTTGGCGCTCCAACGCTTTAGCAGGCACTGTCACACCCCCAACCTTGAATGTTGGCGGCTGTTCACCCAGCCCCGTCACGCGCAGGCACCACTGCTGGCGCTCAGTACTCAATACATCACCGCAGCGTTGCAGGTGCTGGATGCGCAGCACATCAGGCGCTGCCTGCAAACCGGCGCTCCACAAGCACCCCCATACGATGAACCAGCGTTTCATGACAGTCGCCCCCGGATGGCCTGTGATTGCGACCCACGACCCCTGCCAAGGTTCAGCCGCTGCCCTGTCCTTCGGGACCCTCCTTGTGGAAGCCGAGGTCCAAGATGGCACCGCTGACGATCCAGGAATTAATTGCTGCGAAATAGCTCAGGAAGTCCAGGCGCTGCCGATGCAGCGATTACACTCACCTTTTACGGAGACCTGCCCATGTCCACACGCCCGCTTTTCATCTCGCTGGCAATGCTGGCCAGCCTGGCCGCACAGGCCGAGACTGAGGTCGTGCCGCTGCAGCACCGCAGCAGCGCCGAATTGCTGGCGCCCGCGCAAGCCTTCATCGGCCAGGACGGCACCGTCAGTGCCTTCGAGAACAAGCTCATCGTCAATGCCAGCCCACAACGCATCGGCGAGCTGCGTAATGTGCTCAAGCAACTGGACACGGCCGCCAAGCGCTTGCTGATCAGCGTCGACACCAGCGACAGCCAATTTCAGGATACCCGCGGCAACGCCAGGATCATCCGCCACGGCACCTCCAACCGCGACGGCGGCGTACAGCAGATCCAGGCAAGCGAAGGCCAACCAGCGCTGATCCAGGTCGGCCAGAGCATCCCCGTCACCAGCTCCAGCACCGATGGATACGGGCGCATGCAGAGCGACACCCAATACCGCAATGTCACCCAAGGTTTTTACGTAACGCCGATGCTTACTGGGGACACCGTTCGCCTACAGATCAGCACCAATAATGATCGTATCAGCCGCGAACGTGCAGATGTAGTGGATGTTCAAAGCACCGACACAACCTTGACCGGCAAGGTTGGCGAGTGGATCGATATGGCCGGGTACAACCAGCAGAGCCAGGCCGGTTTCAGCAGCGCAAGCCATATCTACAGCACCGAGCGGGGAAAAAACATGACAGTGCGGGTGAAAGTCGATGTTTTGGACTGATCCCAGACAGTCTGCGGCCTCGACCAAAGGCCTCTGAACTGACTGATGAGTCGTATTAGACCAAAGATGTAGTAGACCTAAAAAAGCACTACAAAACGTTTGACAGGCACTTTTTCACGAGGGCATGATGGCCTCGCTCCCGCTAATCAGGGGCCCTGGCAAGGGCCTTCGGGGCGCCCTCTGTCACCTTGGAGGCGCCCTGTGTCCGTACAGCCCACAAGGCGGTTCGACGAGGTGGCGACTGCAACGAGCAAGTGGTTGCGAGGGACTCAAGTGCGTCACCGCCGTCACAGCATTCGCGTAGCACCGCAGCGAGGCATCCACGAGCCGACCTGCCGGGGCACCGATGGACCTGACTGCCCGCCTTACCCCTCATCCTTGCCCGATGCCGCCGTACCTGCTTTAACAGGACTGCCGCCAGCGCCCTGATCTGCCCCGAGCATCCGCACAATTAACCCAAGATCGATGCGACGAGGTTTACTTCCATGGCACTGACACGCGAACAGCAAATTGCAGCCCTTGAGAAAGACTGGGCCGAAAACCCGCGCTGGAAAGGCGTGACCCGTACCTACACCGCCGCCGATGTCGTTCGCCTGCGTGGCTCCCTGCAGCCGGAGCACACCCTGGCCCGCCTGGGTGCAGAAAAGCTGTGGAAGCTGGTTACCCAAGGTGCACATCCATCGTTCCGCCCGGAAAAAGATTTCGTCAACTGCATGGGCGCCCTCACCGGCGGCCAGGCCGTGCAGCAGGTCAAGGCAGGCATCCAGGCCATCTACCTGTCGGGCTGGCAGGTAGCTGCCGACAATAACTCCGCCGAGTCCATGTACCCCGACCAGTCGCTGTACCCGGTCGACTCCGTGCCGACGGTGGTCAAGCGCATCAACAACTCCTTCCGCCGCGCCGACCAGATCCAGTGGAAGGCTGGCAAGAACCCAGGCGATGAAGGCTATATTGACTACTTCGCGCCCATCGTGGCGGATGCCGAAGCCGGTTTTGGCGGCGTGCTCAACGCCTACGAGCTGATGAAGAACATGATCGAAGCAGGCGCTGCGGGCGTGCACTTCGAAGACCAGCTGGCCTCGGTGAAAAAATGCGGCCACATGGGCGGCAAGGTGCTGGTGCCGACCCAGGAAGCCGTGCAAAAGCTGGTCGCCGCGCGCCTGGCAGCCGACGTTTCGGGCGTACCAACGATCATCCTTGCCCGTACCGACGCTAACGCTGCCGACCTGCTGACCAGTGACTGCGACCCCTACGATCAGCCGTTCGTGATCGGCGAGCGCACCCGCGAAGGCTTCTACAAAGTGCGCGCAGGGCTAGACCAGGCCATCGCCCGCGGCCTGGCCTACGCCCCTTACGCCGACCTGATCTGGTGCGAAACCGCCAAGCCGGACCTGGACGAAGCCCGCCGCTTTGCCGAAGCGATCAAGAAGGAATATCCGGACCAGATCCTGTCGTACAACTGCTCGCCTTCGTTCAACTGGAAGAAGAACCTGGACGATGCCACCATCGCCAAATTCCAGCGCGAGCTGTCGGCCATGGGCTACAAGCACCAGTTCATCACCCTGGCCGGCATCCACAACATGTGGCATGGCATGTTCAACCTGGCGCACGACTACGCCCGCAACGACATGACCGCCTATGTGAAGCTGCAAGAGCAGGAGTTCGCCGACGCCAGCAAGGGTTACACCTTCGTGGCGCATCAGCAGGAAGTGGGTACGGGCTACTTCGATGACATGACCACCGTGATCCAGGGTGGGGCTTCGTCGGTGACTGCGCTCACCGGTTCGACTGAGGAAGAGCAGTTCCACTGATAGTGGGTTGCGGTTTAACGAAGGCCCGGGGCTTGTACAGGCCCCGGGCCTTCGTTTTGCTGAAGGTGGCCAGCTCAGGTCAAACCGAACCTGCACGTGGACCAGGGTTTCTTCGCAAAGAACAGGGGGGCTTCGCAAAGCGCGGCGAGTGCCTTAGCGTTCAACACCTATCAGTATTGCCAGTTATTTACAGCAACCCCTTCTGTAAACCTTGCGACTTGCCCAATCAGGAGTCGCATCATGCCAAATATTTCCAAAGCCGGTGAGCTGGACCCTACGTTCGCTTCGAGGGGCCGCTTTTCGCACCATCAATACAATCACGTTGGCCCAATGGCCGTGCTCGAATCAACCGGACACATCCTTGTGTCCTCGGCGCACAGGACTGAGCAACACATCAAGCTGCTACGGCTTGACGCTGGCGGAGTGCCTGACCGTGAGTTTGGCACCGACGGAGTCGCTATCGTTGAATACACCGGTGCCTTGCGGGTCTTTCTGTCCACGATCATTACGGACGAAACCGGGGGAATCTATGTGGTGGGTGACTTCAACTATGCACCCGATTCTTATTACCCCGTAGTCTTTCACTTGCTCCCTGATGGAAAGCCCGACACCCAATTTGGCGAAAATGGGCAGGCCTACCGTGTTTACCGGTCGATCAGCTCTACACGCCAGCACCGGCCAATCAATTCAACCCCCGGCTCCAAGCACAGCAGTTCAACTACCCCGCGAAGCACCAGCGGCAGCATCTGGGACGGCGTCCTCTACTTCCATTCGCGCGACCATATTGTGGCCATCACGCTAAACGGGGACTTGGATACCGAGTTCAATGGCACGGGCTTCTGGGGCGCTGCACACGAGGGGCAGCCCGTGCTGCTGGGCGCGATAGCGGTGACTGAACAAGGTATTTATGCCGCGCACACGCCCATGCCTATCGAGGATTACCAAAGCCATGTGATCGTGACTCGCCTTGATCACCGAGCCAATGTCGACGAGACGTTTGCCGCGCACGGCCATTTGCAGTTGAGCACGCCTGGACACACGCTGCTGGCAGCGCGTCTTGAGCAGTCCACGTCCAACCATCACTTCGTGCTGGCGTGCCGGACCGACATCAATACCTATGATGAAGGTACCGCGCTCATGTCCTTCAAACGCGACGGTGCGCCAAACACCCATTTCAATGCGGGGCAACCTGTCATTATTCAAAAAGACCCCTCGGTCATGGCTTCCGCGCTGGACTTGGCCTTCGATGGACAACCGGGCGATCACGAAAAAATTTACCTAGCCGTGATGTATGAAGACGAAGCAGCACGCGACCCACTAGTCCTGTTGCGCTTCAACAGCGATGGCACCCTGGACAATAACTTTGGTACGGCTGGCTGGGCATTTGTCGGGGAAAGCGGGACGGCACTGAAGGTCAGCTGTCAGGCTAATGGCCAGCCGCTTGTCGCCTGCAACCTGAAGCTTGCGACAGACCCTCGAACCGGCCTCTATCTGGTACGCCTGACACGGTAGCCGGTCGAGTTGGCCGAGTCAGAGGTTATCACTGATAAGGGTGTGGCAGCTAAGGACAAGGCCAGTGGTTCATGACACGTGGACCTTTACTTGAATACAACTTGAGTACCACCGGTACGCCTGCTTTGTAGCAGCGGCTTGCGTGGCGCCAAACCACGCAAGCCGCTGGGCTAGGACATCTAGCCGAGAATCACTGCGCCATGCCCAGCTCGGCGTCATCCATCAATGCCTTGGCCATGGCGCTGAGGTAGTGGGCCGCCCAGATCATCATTGGCCTGTCCTCCGTCAAGCCGATGATGGTCAGTTCGCGAACGTAACCCATCAACTCTGACGACTGCTCGCGAGCATCCCGGCACGGTATGCCGGGCTCGATGCGAAACAACGCGTGCGTGACGTTTTCACCTTGGCAAAAAGTTGTTTGACCGACGGTGAACTGGGCGTCTTCTGTAGTCATGTTTGAATCCCCTGAGAATTTCCGACTGCATAGCCGACCCCTGATGCGGGCAGACCCGCTCCCGCCGTCAATGTGGAACATTGCAGGCTGCGGTGATTGCGTAGGCATGGACTTACCCGCCAAAGGCCAGCTGTCGCTACACATTGATCAGCCTCAGTGCAAAGGCTTGGCACCGGCTGGCATCTGCACCTGAATCAAGGCCGACTCAAGCAAAGCCCGAAGCGCTTCGAGTTCATGCATCGAGGTCATCATGAGGATCGATGCAGGGGACTTGGGCTGTTGAAGCAAGGCCTGATGCACCACGGTCGCTGCGCAGAGTGCGTGGTCGGTGGCCTGGATCAGGGTGTCTTCGAGGGAATGAGAGATGCGAGGTGGATCGGGGACTATCTTCAACATAGCTATTTACCTTCTATGGCTGGCCACCCACCTGCTGTCAAACAGAAGGGCGGCAGCTGTACGTGGGTTGACAGACCGGCGGAAATAGCTAAGTTCCGGCGCACGCAAGCGTGCCCGCACGCACAGCCACCATATAGGAAAGCCGCGCACTATTTACCGTCACAGCCTGTCAAAGCTGTGTCGTTGATGAGCAACGACAGGCCGAGACTAGAGCGCTACCCGGGCAGCCGCAACGGAAAACAGGCGGCAAGAGTATGTTTGGGAAATGCCCTACAGGGAAGGGGTTAAATCCGACATTCCAGTGACCCCGCGCCTAACTGCACCTGGCGCTGAGCCCGCTCTGCGTACGCGATGTCGCCTAGGCTCTGTCTGAAATCCCAAGAAACTGAAATGTGGCCGCGGAACAGCCTGGGTTCGGTACAGTCGCCGACCATCAACGGAAAGGAATTCTGTGATGGCAAAGCGTTATGAGCTCTCTGATGAAGCATGGGAGGTGGTCGCCGACCTCTTTACGGCAGTCCACGTCAGGGGCAGGCCCCGCAGCAGTGATCGCTTGATGCTCGATGGTGTTCTCTGGGTGCTCTGCTCAGGAGCAGCCTGGCGAGATATGCCCGAGCGTTTCGGGTCTTGGGCGACTGTCTATCACCGCTTCCGAGTCTGGCGAAACCGCGGAACGTTCGATCAGATGCTCAGACGATTGCACCTCAGACTCAATGACAAAGGCTTGATCGATCTCCACACCTGGATGATCGATTCGACCGCTGTTAGAGCAACCCGTGCTTCATCTGGAGCGCGGAAAAAAGGGGGCCTGACGAGCCTGCCGATCACGCTCTAGGCCGAAGTCGTGGCGGCCTGAGAACCAAAATCCACATGCTCTGCGACGCCAGCGGGATACCGTTGCGCTTTCTCCTCTCTGGCGGTCAAGCCAGTGACATCAGCTACGCCCAACCACTGCTGGACGAGGTCAGCATTCCATCGAGCCGACGTGGCCGCCCGCGCAAGCGCTGTAAGTGGCTACTTGCCGACAAGGGCTACGACGCCGAAGCGCTACGCCGCTACTGCGATCAATATCGAATGCAACCCGTCATCCCGTTGCGCTCGATGAAGCGCAAGCCCAAGCCTGGCTTACCCAGACTGTTCGACCGGCCCAAATACCGACAGCGCAACATCATCGAACGCATGTTTGGCTGGTTGAAAGAGAACCGCCGGATCTTCACGCGCTTCGACAAGCTCGCAAAAAGTTACGCCGCGATGGTTTCGCTGACTTGTGTCCTGCGGTGTATGCGACGGCTTTTTTCAGACAGAGCCTAGCGCGAGCGCTGCCCATCCAATGCGTGCAACCACGACGAGGAGCAATCAGAGCACCCTGGTCTATGCTTGCAGGCACAGCGCCACGCGCGACCCCACCACCGCAAACGCGCTTTAGTATTGACCCAGGGCGGTACGCAGCGGGTCGATAAGTGCTAGAACACGAGCTTTTCGCATTTGCAAGCAGAGGAAATCTGCAGATGAACTTTACAAGACCCAGAACGGACCAAATAAGCGGCATCAGTCCAAATGATATTAATTATCATTACTCAATTCGTAATTCGTTACCACTCGCAAGAAACATAATTAACAAAAGCGCGCGCAATGCCCGAATTTCAAGGCTTTCAGCCAGTTACACGCCGAATATGTTGTTGACCCTGCGAATAAATTTGCTACGGAAATTTTACTTGGCCCGGGTTTACCCATAAAATCAGCAGGATTGATTCAGCTGCGACATTTGGTCACTGCAAGTGCGACACCACGTCGCCGCTCTACACTTATTTCAGACTGCAGAGCTGGGTCTCTGTATAAGGATTTAAAGCATGTCCGATTCGGCAGGACTCATCGCCCACAACTGGGGCTTTGCCATCTTCCTTCTGGGTGTCGTCGGCCTGTGCGCCTTCATGCTCGGCCTGTCCAGCCTGCTCGGCAGCAAGGCCTGGGGCCGCGCCAAGAACGAACCCTTCGAATCCGGCATGCTGCCCACCGGCAGCGCGCGCCTGCGCCTGTCGGCAAAATTCTATCTGGTCGCGATGCTCTTCGTGATCTTCGATATCGAAGCCCTCTTTCTCTTTGCATGGTCTGTGTCCGTCCGCGAAAGCGGCTGGACCGGGTTCGTCGAAGCACTCGTTTTCATAGCAATTCTGTTGGCAGGTCTTGTCTACCTATGGCGCGTCGGGGCCCTTGACTGGGCACCCGAAGGTCGCCGCAAGCGGCAAGCGAAGCTGAAACAATGAGGCTTTGGCATGCAATACAATCTCACCAGAATCGATCCGGACGCACCCAACGAGCAGTATCCGGTTGGTGAACGGGAAACCGTCACCGATCAACTGCTCGAAGACCAGGTCCACAAGAACATCTTCATGGGCAAGCTCGAAGATGTGCTGCGTGGCGCCGTCAACTGGGGCCGCAAGAACTCCCTGTGGCCGTACAACTTCGGCCTGTCCTGCTGCTACGTGGAAATGACCACGGCCTTCACGGCGCCCCACGACATCGCCCGCTTCGGCGCCGAAGTCATCCGGGCCTCGCCGCGCCAGGCCGACTTCATGGTCATTGCCGGTACCTGCTTCATCAAGATGGCGCCGATCATTCAGCGCCTCTACGAGCAGATGCTCGAGCCCAAATGGGTCATTTCCATGGGTTCGTGCGCCAACTCCGGCGGCATGTACGACATCTACTCGGTCGTTCAGGGGGTCGACAAGTTCCTCCCCGTGGACGTCTACGTGCCCGGCTGTCCGCCACGCCCTGAGGCTTTCCTGCAAGGCTTGATGCTGCTGCAGGAGTCGATCGGCCAGGAGCGACGTCCGCTTTCCTGGGTCGTGGGTGATCAAGGCATTTACCGTGCCGAGATGCCTGCCCAGAAAGAGCTGCGTCGTGAACAGCGCATTGCCGTCACCAACCTGCGCAGCCCCGACGAAGTCTGATCCAGCGACCTGCCGCCGGTGCCCGAGGGTGCCGGCGGCCTGGCTTCATTCTTAACGTTGACCCAAAGCGACCGAGACCATGACAGCGGACAACGCTATTTACATTCCGCCCTACAAGGCAAACGACCAAGATGTGGTCGTCGAATTGCACAACCGTTTTGGCGCCGAAGCATTCGTCGCCCAGGAAACCCGCACCGGTATGCCCGTGCTGTGGGTCAAGCGCGCCCAACTCAAGGAAGTGCTGAGCTTCCTGCGTGGCGTGGCCAAGCCTTACAGCATGCTGTACGACCTGCACGGGGTCGACGAACGCCTGCGCACCCAGCGCCGTGGCCTGCCTGCCGCCGACTTCAGCGTGTTCTACCACCTGCTGTCGATCGAGCGTAACAGCGATGTGATGATCAAGGTCTCGCTCAGCGAAGGCGACCTGAACCTGCCGTCGGTGACCAGCATCTGGCCCAACGCCAACTGGTACGAGCGTGAAGTGTGGGACATGTTCGGCATCGATTTTGCCGGCCACCCGCACCTGAGCCGCATCATGATGCCGCCGACCTGGGAAGGTCACCCACTGCGCAAGGACTACCCGGCCCGCGCCACCGAGTTCGATCCCTACAGCCTGACCCTGGCCAAGCAGCAGCTTGAGGAAGAGTCGGCGCGCTTCAACCCCGAAGCCTGGGGCATGAAACGTCAGGGCGCCAACGAGGACTACATGTTCCTCAACCTTGGCCCCAACCATCCGTCTGCCCACGGTGCCTTCCGTATCGTCCTGCAGCTCGATGGTGAAGAAATCGTCGACTGCGTACCGGACATCGGCTACCACCACCGCGGTGCCGAGAAGATGGCCGAGCGTCAGTCCTGGCACAGCTTCATTCCCTACACCGACCGTATCGACTACCTCGGCGGTGTGATGAACAACCTGCCGTACGTCCTGGCGGTAGAAAAGCTGGCCGGCATCCAGGTGCCGCAGAAGGTCGACGTGATTCGCATCATGCTCGCCGAATTCTTCCGCATCACCAGCCACCTGCTGTTCCTGGGCACCTACATCCAGGACGTGGGCGCCATGACCCCGGTGTTCTTCACCTTCACCGACCGCCAGCGCGCGTACACGGTGATCGAAGCGATCACCGGTTTCCGGCTGCACCCGGCCTGGTACCGCATCGGCGGCGTCGCCCACGACCTGCCGCGTGGCTGGGACAAGCTGGTCAAGGATTTCGTCGAGTGGCTGCCCAAGCGCCTGGACGAATACACCAAGGCCGCCCTGCAGAACAGCATTCTCAAGGGCCGTACCATTGGCGTGGCCGCCTACAACACGCAAGAGGCGCTGGCCTGGGGCACTACCGGTGCCGGCCTGCGCTCCACCGGTTGCGACTTCGACCTGCGCAAGGCGCGCCCTTACTCCGGCTACGAGAACTTCGAGTTCGAAGTGCCGCTGGCCCACAACGGCGATGCCTACGATCGCTGCATGGTCCGTGTCGAGGAGATGCGCCAGAGTATCCGCATCATCGACCAGTGCCTGCGCAACATGCCGGAAGGCCCGTACAAGGCGGACCACCCGCTGACCACGCCGCCGCCCAAAGAGCGCACCCTGCAGCACATCGAGACCTTGATCACCCACTTCCTGCAAGTGTCGTGGGGCCCGGTCATGCCGGCCAACGAGTCGTTCCAGATGATCGAAGCGACCAAGGGCATCAACAGTTACTACCTGACGAGCGACGGCGGCACCATGAGCTACCGCACCCGGATCCGCACCCCGAGCTACCCGCACCTGCAGCAGATCCCTTCGGTGATCAAAGGCAGCATGGTTGCCGACCTCATTGCGTACCTGGGCAGTATCGACTTCGTTATGGCTGACGTGGACCGCTAAGCATGAACAGCACGCTTATCCAGACAGACCGTTTCGCCCTGAGCGAAACCGAGCGCTCGGCCATCGAGCATGAAATGCACCACTACGAGGACCCGCGTGCGGCGTCCATCGAAGCCCTCAAGATCGTGCAGAAAGCCCGTGGCTGGGTGCCGGACGGCGCCATTCATGCCATCGGCGAGGTGCTGGGTATCCCGGCCAGCGACGTCGAAGGCGTCGCCACCTTTTACAGCCAGATCTTCCGCCAGCCGGTGGGCCGCCACATCATCCGCGTGTGCGACAGCATGGTGTGCTACATCGGCGGCCACGAGTCGGTGGTCAGCCAGATCCAGAGCGAGCTGGGCATTGGTTTGGGGCAAACCACTGCCGATGGCCGCTTCACCCTGCTGCCGGTCTGCTGCCTTGGAAACTGCGACAAGGCCCCGGCGCTGATGATCGACGACGACACCTTTGGCGACGTGCAGCCTGCTGGCGTCTCCAAGCTGCTGGAGGGTTACGCATGACCATCACTTCCTTCGGCCCGGCCAACCGCATCGCGCGCTCGGCTGAGACCCATCCGCTGACCTGGCGCCTGCGTGAAGACGGCGAGCCGGTCTGGCTGGCCGAGTACGAATCGAAGAACGGCTACGCCGCTGCCCGCAAGGCGCTGGCGCAGATGTCGGCTGACGAAATCGTGCAAAGCGTCAAGGACTCCGGCCTCAAGGGCCGTGGTGGCGCTGGCTTCCCCACCGGGGTGAAGTGGGGCCTGATGCCCAAGGATGAATCCATGAACATCCGTTACCTGCTGTGTAACGCCGATGAAATGGAGCCCAACACCTGGAAGGACCGCATGCTGATGGAGCAACAGCCCCATCTGCTGATCGAAGGCATGCTGATCAGCGCCCGCGCGCTGAAGGCCTACCGCGGCTATATCTTCCTGCGCGGCGAATACACCACTGCGGCGAAAAACCTCAACCGCGCCATCGATGAAGCCAAGGCCGCTGGCCTGCTGGGCAAGAACGTCCTGGGCAGCGGTTTCGATTTCGAGCTGTTCGTGCACACCGGTGCAGGCCGCTACATCTGCGGCGAAGAAACCGCGCTGATCAACTCGCTCGAAGGTCGCCGCGCCAACCCGCGTTCCAAGCCGCCCTTCCCTGCCGCCGTGGGTGTATGGGGCAAGCCGACCTGCGTGAACAACGTCGAGACCCTGTGCAACGTGCCGGCCATCGTCGCCAACGGCAACGACTGGTACAAGTCGCTGGCCCGCGAAGGCAGCGAAGACCATGGCACCAAGCTGATGGGCTTCTCCGGCAAGGTCAAGAACCCAGGCCTGTGGGAATTGCCGTTTGGCGTCACCGCACGCGAACTGTTCGAGGACTACGCTGGCGGCATGCGCGACGGCTTCCGCCTCAAGTGCTGGCAGCCAGGCGGCGCCGGCACCGGTTTCCTGCTGCCCGAGCACCTGGACGCGCAGATGTACGCAGGCGGTATCGCCAAGGTCGGCACCCGCATGGGCACAGGCCTTGCCATGGCGGTTGACGACAGCGTCAGCATGGTCTCGCTGCTGCGCAACATGGAGGAGTTCTTCGCCCGTGAGTCGTGCGGCTGGTGCACACCATGCCGTGACGGCCTGCCATGGAGCGTGAAGATGCTGCGCGCCCTGGAAAACCGCCAGGGCCGTGCCGAAGACATCGAGACCCTGCTGGGGCTGGTCAACTTCCTTGGCCCAGGCCGTACCTTCTGCGCCCACGCACCGGGTGCGGTGGAGCCGCTTGGCAGTGCCATCAAGTACTTCCGCTCGGAGTTCGAGGCCGGTGTCGCGCCGGTCGTCGCTGGCGAGGCGTTGCGCCCTGACCTGGCAAGACCGCTTCAGGCAGGGCCGACCGTAGTCGGCGCATAACAACATGTTCCAGCGGGTGGTCCGTGCCACCCGCCAGCTTGCCGACAGGCCCGACCCGATCGCGGCGTGTCGCAGGCTTACCGATTTCCATTAGCCACGCCTGCTCACGCGGGCCAACGAAGAACTTTGAACAATGGCCACTATCCACGTAGACGGCAAAGCGCTCGAAGTCAACGGTGCAGACAACCTGTTACAGGCCTGTCTGTCACTTGGCCTCGACATCCCTTATTTCTGCTGGCACCCGGCGCTTGGCAGCGTCGGTGCCTGTCGCCAGTGCGCGGTCAAGCAGTACACCGACGAGAACGACACCCGCGGGCGTATCGTCATGTCCTGTATGACGCCTGCATCCGACGGCACCTGGATCTCCATCGACGATGACGAGTCCAAGGCGTTTCGCGCCAGCGTCGTCGAATGGCTGATGACCAACCACCCGCACGACTGCCCCGTGTGCGAGGAAGGCGGTCACTGCCACCTGCAAGACATGACGGTGATGACCGGCCACAACGAGCGCCGCTATCGCTTCACCAAGCGCACTCACCAGAACCAGGACCTTGGCCCGTTCATCGCCCATGAGATGAACCGCTGCATCGCCTGCTACCGCTGCGTGCGTTACTACAAGGACTATGCCGGTGGCACCGACCTGGGTGTCTATGGCGCCCATGACAACGTCTATTTCGGCCGCGTCGAAGACGGCGTGCTGGAAAGCGAGTTCTCGGGCAACCTGACCGAAGTCTGCCCAACCGGCGTGTTCACCGACAAGACCCACTCCGAACGCTATAACCGCAAGTGGGACATGCAGTTTGCCCCGAGCATCTGCCACGGTTGCTCCAGTGGCTGCAACATCAGCCCAGGCGAGCGTTACGGTGAACTGCGCCGCATCGAGAACCGTTTCAACGGCTCGGTGAACCAGTACTTCCTGTGCGACCGGGGCCGCTTCGGCTATGGCTACGTCAACCGCACGGATCGTCCACGCCAGGCGCAACTGGCCGACGGCACCAAGCTGGGCCTGGACGCTGCCCTGGACAAAGCCGCCGACCTGCTGCGCGGCCGCACCATCGTCGGTATCGGTTCGCCACGCGCCAGCCTGGAAAGCAACTATGGCCTGCGCGAACTGGTCGGTGCCGAGTATTTCCACTGTGGGATGGAAGCCGGTGAACTGGCGCGCGTGCGCCTGGCGCTGGAGGTGCTGAACAACAGCCCCCTGCCCGTTCCGACCCTGCGCGACATCGAAGACCACGACGCGGTATTCGTGCTCGGTGAAGACCTGACCCAGACCGCTGCCCGTGTCGCCCTGGCCGTGCGCCAGGCCACCAAGGGCAAGGCCGAGGCCATGGCCGAGGCGATGAAGGTTCAGCCGTGGCTCGACGCCGCCGTCAAGAACATCGGTCAGCATGCGCTGTACCCCCTGTTCATCGCCAGCCTGGCCGAGACCAAGCTCGACGACGTGGCCGAGGAGTGCGTGCATGCAGCCCCGGCGGACCTGGCCCGCCTTGGTTTTGCCGTGGCCCATGCCATCGACCCAAGTGCACCCGCCGTCGCCGGCCTGGACGACGAGGCCAAGGCCCTGGCCCAGCGCATCGCCGATGCCCTGATCGCCGCCAAGCGCCCGCTGGTGATTGCCGGCACCTCGCTGGCCGATGCCTCGCTGATCGAGGCCGCCGCCAACATCGCCAAAGCCCTGAAGCTGCGCGACAAACAAGGCTCGCTGAGCCTGGTGGTGCCTGAAGCCAACAGCCTTGGCCTGGCCATGCTGGGTGGCGAATCGGTCGACGCTGCACTGGATGCGGTCATCGACGGCAAGGCCGACGCCATCGTGGTGCTGGAAAACGACCTCTACGCCCGAGTGCCTGCGGCCAAAGTGGATGCTGCCCTGGCAGCGGCCAAGGTGGTCATCGTTGCCGATCACTCCAGAACCCCGACGGTCGAGCGCGCTCACCTGGTATTGCCAGCCGCTTCCTTCGCCGAAGGCGACGGCACCCTGGTCAGCCAGGAAGGCCGTGCCCAGCGCTTCTTCCAGGTGTTCGACCCGCAGTACCTGGACAGCAGCATCCAGGTCCACGAAGGCTGGCGCTGGATGCACGCCCTGCGTGCAACCCTGCTGGCTAAGCCCGTGGACTGGACCCAACTGGACCACGTGACCCACGCCTGCGCCCAGGCGGCACCGCAACTGGCTGGCATCGTCGACGCCGCGCCAAGCGCCGCCTTCCGCATCAAGGGCCTGAAGCTTGCCCGCGAGCCGCTGCGCTACTCCGGTCGCACCGCCATGCGCGCCAACATCAGCGTGCACGAGCCGCGTACCCCGCAAGACCGCGATACCGCCTTTGCCTTCTCGATGGAAGGGTATTCGGGCTCGGCCGAGCCGCGTCAGCAGGTCCCGTTCGCCTGGTCGCCAGGCTGGAACTCGCCCCAGGCCTGGAACAAGTTTCAGGACGAGGTGGGCGGTCACTTGCGTGCCGGCGACCCCGGCGTACGCCTGATCGAATCCCAAGGTGATGGCCTGGCCTGGTTCACCACGGTGCCTGGCGCCTTCAACCCGGCCCGCGGCACCTGGACGGCAGTACCGTTCTTCCACCTGTTCGGCAGCGAAGAAAGCTCCTCGCGTGCCGCGCCAGTGCAAGAGCGCATTCCGGCTGCCTACGTGGCCCTGGCCAAGTCCGAAGCCGATCGCCTGGGCGTCAACGAAGGCGCCCTGCTGGACCTGAACGTCGCGGGTGTGGCGCTACGCTTGCCGCTGCGTATCAATGAAGCGCTGGGCGCTGGCCTGGTCGCGCTGCCCAAGGGCCTGGCCGGCATCCCGCCAGCCGTGTTCGGGGCATCCGTCGAAGGCCTGCAGGAGGCAGCACAATGAGCTGGTTCACCCCCGAAGTGATCGACGTGATCCTCACCGTGCTACGGGCCATCGTGGTCCTGTTGGCGGTGGTGGTCTGCGGCGCGCTGCTCAGCTTCATCGAGCGGCGCCTGCTGGGCTGGTGGCAGGACCGTTACGGTCCGAACCGCGTCGGCCCGTTCGGCATGTTCCAGATCGCTGCCGACATGCTCAAGATGTTCTTCAAGGAAGACTGGAACCCGCCCTTCGTCGACCGCGTGATCTTCACCCTGGCACCGGTCGTGGCCATGAGCGCCCTGCTGATTGCCTTCGTGGTCATCCCGATCACCCCGACCTGGGGCGTGGCCGACTTGAATATCGGCCTGCTGTTCTTCTTCGCCATGGCCGGTCTGTCGGTGTATGCCGTGCTGTTTGCCGGCTGGTCCTCGAACAACAAGTACGCCTTGCTGGGCAGCTTGCGGGCCTCGGCCCAGACCGTGTCGTACGAAGTGTTCCTGGGCCTGGCGCTGATGGGCGTGGTGGTGCAGGTCGGCTCGTTCAACATGCGCGACATCGTCGAGTACCAGGCGCAGAACCTGTGGTTCATCATTCCGCAGTTCTTCGGCTTCTGCACCTTCTTCATCGCTGGCGTGGCCGTGACTCACCGTCACCCCTTCGACCAGCCGGAAGCGGAACAGGAACTGGCCGACGGCTACCACATCGAGTATGCCGGCATGAAGTGGGGCATGTTCTTCGTCGGTGAGTACATCGGCATCATCCTCATCTCGGCGCTGCTGGTCACCCTGTTCTTCGGCGGCTGGCACGGCCCGTTCGGCATCCTGCCGCAACTGTCGTTCCTGTGGTTCGCCCTGAAGACCGCGTTCTTCATCATGCTGTTCATCCTGCTGCGCGCCTCCATTCCGCGCCCACGCTATGACCAGGTGATGGACTTCAGCTGGAAGTTCTGCCTGCCGCTGACCCTGATCAATTTGCTGGTGACCGCTGCGATCGTGCTTTACAACACGCCAGCCGTCGCGGCCCAGTGAGGATTTGACCCATGTTCAAGTATATCGGCGACATCGTTAAGGGCACCGGCACCCAGCTGCGCAGCCTGGCCATGGTGTTCTCCCACGGGTTCCGCAAGCGCGACACCCTGCAGTACCCCGAAGAACCCGTGTACCTGCCGCCACGCTACCGTGGCCGCATCGTCCTGACGCGCGACCCCGACGGCGAAGAGCGCTGCGTGGCCTGCAACCTGTGCGCGGTAGCCTGCCCGGTGGGCTGCATCTCGCTGCAGAAGGCAGAAACCGACGACGGCCGTTGGTACCCGGAGTTCTTCCGCATCAACTTCTCGCGCTGCATCTTCTGCGGCCTGTGCGAAGAAGCGTGCCCGACCACCGCAATCCAGCTGACTCCGGATTTCGAAATGGCCGAGTTCAAGCGTCAGGACCTGGTGTACGAGAAAGAAGATCTGCTGATCTCCGGCCCCGGCAAGAACCCTGACTACAACTTCTACCGTGTTGCGGGCATGGCAATCGCTGGCAAGCCGAAAGGCGCTGCGCAGAACGAAGCCGAGCCGATCAACGTGAAGAGCTTGCTCCCATAAGGACAGAAAGATGGAATTCGCTTTCTACTTCGCATCCGGGATCGCCGTGGTCTCCACCCTTCGGGTGGTGACCGGCACAAACCCCGTGCACGCCCTGCTCTACCTGATCATCTCGCTGATTTCCGTGGCGATGATCTTCTTTTCCCTTGGCGCGCCGTTCGCGGGCGCCCTGGAAGTGATCGCCTATGCCGGCGCCATCATGGTGCTGTTCGTCTTCGTGGTGATGATGCTTAACCTGGGGCCGGCGTCGGTCGCCCAGGAGCGCGGCTGGCTCAAGCCCGGTATCTGGGCAGGGCCGGTGATCCTCGGCGCCCTGTTGCTGGTGGAACTGCTGTATGTGCTGTTCGTCGCACCCAGCGGGGCTGCCATCAGCGGTACCACCGTGGGCCCGAAAGCAGTGGGTGTGAGCCTGTTCGGCCCCTACCTGCTGGTGGTCGAACTGGCGTCGATGCTGCTGCTCGCGGCAGCTGTCACCGCCTTCCACCTGGGCCGCAATGAGGCGAAGGAGTAAATCATGGGTGCTATCCCTCTCGAACATGGTCTGGCCGTCGCCGGCATCCTGTTCTGCTTAGGTCTGGTTGGCCTGATGGTCCGCCGCAACATCCTCTTCGTGCTCATGAGCCTGGAAGTCATGATGAACGCCTCTGCCCTGGCGTTCGTCGTCGCCGGTGCCCGTTGGGTCCAACCCGATGGCCAGGTGATGTTCATTCTGGTGATCAGCCTGGCAGCAGCCGAGGCCAGCATTGGCCTGGCCATCCTGCTGCAGCTGTATCGCCGCTTCCACACTCTCGACATCGATGCTGCCAGTGAGATGCGCGGATGAACCTTCTCTTCCTGACTTTCGTCTTTCCCCTCATCGGCTTTGTGCTGCTGTCGTTCTCGCGCGGGAGGTTCTCGGAGAACCTGTCCGCTCTGATCGGCGTCGGTTCGGTGGGCCTGTCGGCGGCCACGGCCGCCTACGTGATCTGGCAGTTCAACGTCGCCCCGCCTGAAGGCGGTGCGTACAGCCAGCTGCTGTGGCAGTGGATGTCGGTGGATGGCTTTGCGCCGAACTTCACCTTGTACCTGGATGGCCTGTCGGTCACCATGCTGGGCGTAGTGACAGGCGTGGGTTTCCTGATCCACTTGTTCGCGTCCTGGTACATGCGTGGCGAGACCGGCTACTCGCGGTTCTTCTCGTACACCAACCTGTTCATCGCCAGCATGCTGTTCCTGATCCTGGGCGACAACCTGCTGTTCATCTACTTCGGTTGGGAAGGCGTGGGCCTGTGTTCCTACCTGTTGATCGGTTTCTACTACAGCAACCGCAACAACGGTAACGCAGCGCTCAAGGCCTTTATCGTCACCCGGATTGGCGACGTGTTCATGGCCATCGGCCTGTTCATCCTGTTCGCCCAGCTGGGCACGCTGAACGTCCAGGAACTGCTGGTGCTGGCACCGCAGAAATTCCAGGCCGGTGATACCTGGATGGTGCTGGCAACACTGATGCTGCTGGGCGGTGCCGTGGGCAAATCCGCGCAGCTGCCGCTGCAGACCTGGTTGGCAGACGCCATGGCCGGCCCGACCCCAGTGTCGGCGCTGATCCACGCGGCGACGATGGTCACGGCTGGTGTCTACCTGATCGCCCGTACCAATGGCCTGTTCCTGCTGGCGCCGGACATCCTGCACCTGGTGGGCGTGGTGGGTGGCGTGACCCTGGTGCTGGCGGGCTTCGCTGCACTGGTGCAAACCGACATCAAGCGTATCCTGGCCTACTCGACCATGAGCCAGATCGGCTACATGTTCCTGGCCCTGGGCGTCGGCGCCTGGGATGCGGCGATCTTCCACCTGATGACCCACGCCTTCTTCAAGGCGCTGCTGTTCCTGGCCTCGGGTGCCGTCATCGTGGCCTGCCACCACGAGCAGAACATCTTCAAGATGGGCGGCCTGTGGAAGAAACTGCCCCTGGCCTACGCCAGCTTCGTGGTCGGTGGCGCTGCCCTGGCGGCCTTGCCGATCGTGACCGTGGGCTTCTACTCCAAGGACGAGATCCTGTGGGAAGCCTTCGCCAGCGGCAACTCCGGCCTGCTTTACGCCGGCCTGGTCGGCGCCTTCATGACGTCGCTGTACACCTTCCGCCTGATCTTCATCGCCTTCCATGGCGAAGCCAAGACCGAAGCTCATGCCGGCCACGGCATCAGCCATTGGCTGCCACTGGGCGTGCTGATCGTGCTGTCGACCTTCGTCGGCGCATGGATCACCCCGCCGCTGGCTGATGTGTTGCCACAGAGCGCAGGCCATGCCGGCGGTGAAGCCAAGCATGCGCTGGAGATCACCTCGGGCGCCATCGCCATTGCAGGTATCCTGCTCGCCGCCTTGCTGTTCCTGGGCAAGCGCAGCTTCGTCAGCGCGGTGGCCAACAGTGGTATCGGCCGCGTGCTGTCGGCCTGGTGGTTCGCGGCCTGGGGCTTTGACTGGATCTACGACAAGCTGTTCGTCAAGCCCTACCTGCTGATCAGCCACCTGCTGCGCAAAGACCCGGTTGACCGCGGTATCGGCCTGATCCCTCGCCTGGCTCGCGGTGGCCACGTGGCCATGACCAAGACCGAGACGGGCCAGCTGCGCTGGTACACCGCCTCCATCGCCATTGGCGCAGTGCTGGTACTCGGCGCTGTGGTAGTGGCCGCGGTATGACCATGAACCTTGCGAACCTTGCGACCCTGCAAAAGGAAACCAACCCGTCATGATTTTGCCTTGGCTGATCCTGATCCCCTTCATCGGCGGCTTCCTGTGCTGGCTGGGCGAGCGCTTCGGCGCTACCCTGCCGCGCTGGATCGCGCTGCTGACCATGTCCCTGTTGCTCGGCATCGGCCTGTGGCTGTGGGCTAACGGCGACTACACCCTTGCCCCTGCCCCGGGCGCCGAGCCCGCATGGGCCCTGGAATACAAAGTCCAGTGGATCCAGCGCTTCGGCATCAGCATCCACCTGGCGCTCGACGGCCTGTCGCTGCTGATGATCCTGCTCACAGGCCTGCTGGGCGTGCTGTCGGTGCTGTGCTCCTGGAAAGAGATCCAGCGCCATGTCGGCTTCTTCCACCTGAACCTGATGTGGATCCTGGGCGGTGTGGTCGGTGTGTTCCTGGCGCTGGATCTGTTCCTGTTCTTCTTCTTCTGGGAAATGATGCTGGTGCCGATGTACTTCCTCATCGCGCTCTGGGGTCATAGCTCAGCGGACGGCAAGAAGACGCGCATCTACGCGGCGACCAAGTTCTTCATCTTCACCCAGGCCAGTGGCCTGATCATGCTGGTGGCGATCTTGGGCCTGGTCCTGGTCAACTACACCAATACCGGTGTGATCACCTTCAACTACAGCGACCTGCTCAAGGCCGACCTGCCGGCCGGTACCGAGTACCTGCTGATGCTGGGCTTCTTCATTGCCTTTGCGGTGAAGCTGCCGGTGGTACCGTTCCACTCCTGGTTGCCCGATGCCCACGCCCAGGCGCCTACTGCAGGCTCCGTGGACCTGGCCGGTATCCTGCTCAAGACCGCGGCCTATGGCCTGCTGCGCTTTGCCCTGCCGCTGTTCCCCAATGCATCGGCAGAGTTCGCGCCCATCGCTATGACCCTGGGCCTGATCGGCATCTTCTACGGCGCCTTCCTGGCCTTTGCCCAGACCGACATCAAGCGCCTGATCGCCTTCTCCAGCGTCTCGCACATGGGCTTCGTGCTGATCGGCATCTATTCCGGTAGCCAGCAAGCACTGCAAGGTGCAGTCATCCAGATGCTGGCTCACGGCCTGTCGGCTGCCGCGCTGTTCATCCTGTCCGGCCAGCTGTACGAGCGTCTGCACACCCGTGACATGCGCCAGATGGGCGGGCTGTGGCACCGCATCGCCTACCTGCCTGCCATCAGCCTGTTCTTCGCTGCCGCCTCCCTGGGGCTGCCAGGTACCGGCAACTTCGTGGGTGAGTTCCTGATCCTGCTCGGCAGCTTCGTACACGTGCCGTGGATCACCGTCATCGCCACCACTGGCCTGGTGTTCGGCTCGGTCTACTCGCTGATCATGATTCATCGCGCCTACTTCGGCCCGAGCAAATCGGACACCGTACTGGCCGGCATGGACACCCGCGAGCTGGTCATGGTGCTGGGCCTGGCGGTACTGCTGGTGCTGCTGGGCGTGTATCCACAGCCGTTCCTCGACACCTCTGCCGCCACCATGAGTGGTGTGCAGCAGTGGCTCGGTTCCGCTTTCACTCAACTCGCTTCGGCCCGGTAAGAGCGCTATGGAATTCACCACTCAACACTTCATCGCATTGGCGCCGATGCTGATCACCACCATCACCACGGTGGTGGTGATGCTGGCGATCGCCTGGAAGCGCAATCACTCGCAGACATTCCTGCTGTCCACCGTGGGGCTGAACCTGGCCCTGCTCTCGATCCTGCCGGCACTGAAGGTCGCGCCCCTGGCGGTCACGTCGCTGATCACCATCGACAAGTTCGCCTGCCTGTACATGGCGATCATGCTGGTCGCGACCCTGGCGTGCGTGACGCTGGCCCATGCCTACCTGGGCGAAGGCGCCAAGGGTTTCCCGGGCAACCGCGAAGAGCTGTACCTGCTGCTGCTGATGTCGGCACTGGGCGGGCTGGTGCTGGTCAGCGCCAACCACCTGGCGGGCCTGTTCATCGGCCTGGAGTTGCTGTCGGTACCGGTCTATGGCCTGGTGGCCTACGCCTTCTTCAACAAGCGCTCGCTTGAAGCCGGCATCAAGTACATGGTGCTGTCGGCCGCAGGTTCGGCCTTCCTGCTGTTCGGCATGGCGCTGCTGTACGCAGACGCCGGTAGCCTGACCTTCGACCAGCTGGGCAAGGCACTGGCTGCCACCAGCATGCCGAGCCTGCTGGCTCAACTGGGTCTGGGCATGATGCTGGTCGGGCTGGCGTTCAAGCTGTCGCTGGTACCGTTCCACCTGTGGACGCCCGATGTGTACGAAGGTGCCCCGGCGCCGGTTGCAGCGTTCCTCGCTACGGCCAGCAAAGTAGCGGTCTTCGCAGTGGTCATCCGCCTGTTCATGCTCTCCCCTGCCGCCAGCAGCGGTGTGCTGAGCACGGTGCTTGCAGTGATCGCCGTGGCCTCGATCCTGGTCGGCAACCTGTTGGCGTTGACTCAGAACAACCTCAAGCGCCTGCTGGGTTACTCGTCCATCGCCCATTTCGGCTACCTGCTGATCGCGCTGGTCGCCAGCAAGGGCTTGGCGCTGGAGGCCATGGGCGTCTATCTGGTCACCTACGTGCTCACCAGCCTGGGGGCGTTCGGCGTCATCACCCTGATGTCCTCGCCCTACGGTGGCCGCGACGCTGACGCGCTGTACGAGTACCGCGGTCTGTTCTGGCGTCGCCCTTACCTGACTGCCGTGCTGACCGTGATGATGCTTTCGCTGGCCGGCATCCCGCTCACCGCTGGCTTCATCGGTAAGTTCTACATCATTGCCACCGGTGTCGAGTCGCAACTGTGGTGGCTAGTAGGTGCTCTGGTAATCGGTAGCGCCATTGGCGTGTACTACTACTTGCGCGTCATGGTGACCCTGTACCTGGTAGAGCCGAACCTGCGCCGTCATGATGCCCCGCTGAAATGGGAACAGCGCACCGGTGGCGTCATGCTGCTGGCCGTCGCCGTGCTTGCGTTCATTCTCGGCGTGTATCCACAGCCCTTGCTGGACCTTGTCCAGCAAGCAAGCCTGCAACTGATCGGCTGATCGGTCTGGCAACGCGAAACACCCCGCTTGTGCGGGGTGTTTTTGTATCCGCGCCATTAACGTGGTACGCCATCCTTGGCCACATCGCTGCGCCTCACTCACCGCGCCAGCACAGCGGCTGTGTCCGGTAATGCCGCCTTGCGCACGTCGCCCTTGGCGGGTGGGAGGTAAACGCCAGGGTTGGGCATGCCGCTTGGGGACAGCTCGTGGGTCATCTCGAACTCAGCCCGTACTGACCAACCGCACGCCTCGGTGGTGCATTGCAAATAGGCAATTCGCAGGAAAATATGACGGCCTTCGCTGGTACGTATGCGCATGCGGCTGTGGCAATGCGGGCAAACCAGTTTATAAGTACTCACGAGAAGTACCTGCTAGCATTGTTGCTGCTTCTGCGATGTAGGCATGATCCTAGGGCCACGTAAGTTTTGGCTGAATGCATGGCTGGGTGGCTCATCTTCAAGTTCCTCATGCGGGAATCCTCCTAAAAGCACAGGGCTGTATTCGTAACGAGTAGTTTAAGCCCATGGAATATCATTAAACCAGTGATGGATATTTGTTATGAGTACTCATGCGCTCGCTGCCGTCATGGAGCGTCTCAAGCAGCTGACCGGTACCCACACTGATGCGGAGCTTTCACGGGCGTTGTCGATCAGCCCGCAGACCTTGAGCAGCTGGAAAGTCCGCAACAGTGTCCCATATTCGTTTTGCGTAGAGATTGCCGTACACTATGCGTGCTCTCTTGACTGGTTGCTGTTGGGCAAGGGCCAAGCTGCTTTTTTTGCTCAAGAAAACGCTGAGTGGGAGTCGGATCTGCTGGGGCGATTGCGCACTCTGTCCCCCACTGACCGCCAGGCCATCCTGCTCGTGATCAAGGACAAACAACGGATACAGCTGCTGGAACAACGATTGACCGAGCTCAGTAAGGGTTCTGGCAGTAGTGCCCCTTAACCCCGACGGCGCCAACGCTGAATCAGCTCGCGCGGATCCAGCGAATCCAGCCAGACCATGACCTTCAAGCTGATGGGAATGACCACGACAGCGGCGACGAAGGCCGACATGCCAGGGGTCAGCAAAGGCGCGATGGACGAAATCAAGGGTTCGAACAGATGCCCTACCCCAACCGTCACGAACACCAGCAGTATTTTCTTGCTCAATGTAAGCCGCTTGGCCGTGTCGGTGATCAGCCGATCTCGAGCCGCACTGACCAGCAACGCGCCAAGCAAGGCGGCAAACAACACGCTGGCTTCGGCGCTCAGCAGCTCCATGACCGCCTGGAATTCCCCCCCTGCGTTAAGTCGTTCAGCCATGACGCACACCCCGGCGTGGTGAGCGTACGTAGGGCAGGCCCAGATAGAGCATGATTGCCGCGTCCACAAAGCACAGATAACAAATCCGCAGCGCGCGCCCATGGTCATGCCCGCACACATCATCCAGGCGTCTGTAGCCCAGGCTTCGCAACGCGACGCGCCAGTTGGCAAACTCGCGAGCGGCTTTGATCACGGCGCAATGAGCAGCTACCTCGATTGCCGCATCCCCCGTGGTTCGCTGCAACTTCAGGCGCTTGCGCAGCCCGTTCAGATCAATGCGTGGCCAGAATGGGTCATGGCAGTCGCCAGCACGAGCAGTGTCTTGATGGTTCATAAATCACCTCACGCTTCGGCCAAAAGGCCATAACGAATAGCCTTGATGACTGCCCCTACCCGGGTAGGCACATCGAATTTGCGCATGATGTTGGATACATGAAAATTCACCGTCGACTCCTTACAACCTAGTATCTGCCCGATTTCCCACGAGCTCTTACCGTAGGCGCACCACAGCAGTACCTGGTGTTCGCGGGGCGTCAGGCGCGCGGGGGCGATTGGGGAGTCGCCGGTAGGCGCGCCTGTGGGTTTAGCTGAGACGGATTGTTGTGGACCTCTTGGATCGGTAGCCATGTTCGAACTCCGGGTAAGTGACGACCGGCGATGCTGCCGGCCTGCAGTCACCTTACGAAGCAAGTACGCGCCTACTCTAGCGGCGGGCTTTGTACGGAAACTTCATACAATTGCGCGCCTTGGAAACCCGATGAATTCGCCGACTTTCGACGTGCTCCGAGCGCCATCTCGCTCGTCTCAATGCTGATATTCGTCCGCCATCTATCTGGAGCCCTACAATGCGTTGCGTTTTGTCCCTTACCCCCTGCGTGGGTATGCTGGGTGTGTTCATGGCCGCCCAGCCCGCGCTGGCAGCGGCGCCGGTCGAACTGGGCCAGGTGCTGATTACCGAGGAGGAACAGGACGACCTGAGCGCCGCCAGTGAGCGCTTGCGGGCCATACCGGGCGCCAGCAACATGGTGGACATGCACAGCATTGGACAAGGCCGCGTGGCCAGCAATCAGGACGTTCTGGCCTACCAGCCAGGGGTGTTCGCCCAGTCGGCAGGCAACGATGGGATCAAGCTGTCGATCCGTGGCTCGGGCATCAACCGGGCACCGGGTGCGCATGGCTCGGGTGTGTACACCCTGTTCGATGGCCTGCCCCTGACTGGACCAGGTGGCACGCCCTACGAGCTGTTCGAACCGTTATGGTTGAGCCGCGCCGAAGTGCTACGGGGGGCCAATGGCTTTGATCAAGGTGCCCTGGCCCTCGGCGGCGCGATCAACTATGTCACCCACACGGGCCGCGATGCCGCGCCATTGCAGATACGTTACGAAGTGGGCAGCCGGGGCTATCAGCATCGGCACATCAGCTCGGGCCAGGTGCTCGGTGGCCTGGATTACTACGTGGCCCTTACCGACGTCGAGTACAACGGCTATCAGCGGCACAGCAGTGGCAGCGCCAGCGGTATTGCCGCCAACATCGGCTACCGCTTCAACCCGAACCTGGAAACGCGGTTCTACCTGCGTTACCGGGAAACCGAAAACGAACTGGCCGGCCGCCTGACCAAAGACCAGATCAAGCACCACCCGCGGGCAGCCAACCCAAGCTACCTGGCTCGCGATGACAGTCGCCCGCAACCGGGCAGCACCTGGGTGGGCAACAAAACAACCTTTTACCTCGATGATGACGCCAAGCTTGAAGCTGGCCTGGTGTACCACGATTACCCCATGGACCTTCGCGAAGGGCCCATGCGCCTGAAAGTCGCCTATACCGACGTCAGCGGCACACTCGACTACAGGCGCCGCGATACGTTGTTCGGGCGTGAAAGCAAGTCCACTATCGGCTGGCGCACCACCAAACACCTGCCCAACAGCGGCGCGTCGCAGTTTGCTCGTAACGGCCATGTATTCGCAGACCGCACCCGAGACTTTACCTACCAAGGCTCAGACACCGTGTTGCACGTGGGTAACGACCTGGAGCTGGTACCCAATGTGTGGCTGACCACAGGCCTGGCCGCGATCTATACCCGCCGCGAGAGCGACGTGACCTACCCTGCCCAGGGCGGCAAGGTGTCCCTGCACGACTGGGACTATGCGCCACGGGTGGGCCTGCGCTACGACATACGCCCCGACCTGCAGGTATACGGCAACCTCAGCCGGTCGGTAGAACCGCCGCACCCTTGGTCATTGATCTGGAGTGCGCCAAGCGTTGGCGGCAAGCAGATTCAACCGATCAAAATGCAGAACCAGACCGCCACCACGCTGGAGGTGGGTGCGCGCGGCGAGTCCACGGTCGGGCGATGGGACCTTGCCTGGTACTACTCCCAGGTACGCCACGAACTGCTCGCGGTCGAGGTGGTGCCGAACTTCACCTCGGAATTCAACGCCAGCGCCACGGTGCATCAAGGGGTGGAGGCCGGGCTGGACAGCACCCTGTGGGAACAGTCTGGCATGGGCCGCCTGAGCCTGCGCCAGGCCTATACCTTCAGTGACTTCCATTACCGCGACGACGAAAAATTCGGCCACAACCGCCTGCCGGGCATCCCCATGCATTACTACCAGGCCGAGTTGCGCTTCGACTGGCCCAATGGCTTCTACGCCGGGCTCAACACGCAGATGGCGTCCAAGGTGCAAGTGGACTACGCCAACAGCTACCACGCCGACGATTACGCTACGCTCGGTGCCCGTCTCGGTTGGGACTCGCCGCAGCGTGACTGGCAGACATGGCTGGACCTACGCAACCTGACCAACAAACGTTACGCGGCGACCGTTACCCCAGGCTTCAATGACGCAGGGCGCGACATTGCCCGCTCGACCCCGGGGGAAGGCGCTGCGGTCTATGCCGGAGTGTCCTATACCTTCCATTGACTGCCACAATCGAGCATTCTCTGGCTGACAAACATTGCGCCGGCCGGCTGGCCCGCGCAATGTGGCGCCGCCTAGCCCACCGTCATACGGACCGATTGAGCTTCACCCAAGAGGCAAACTTGTCGATGAAGCCCTGCAGAAACGGCCGGGTTTTGTCGTTGAGCTTGCCTGACTCGTCGAACAAGCTGGCAGCGCCGCCGATGTAGGCCTCCGGCATCTGCATGCACGGCATGTCCAGGAACACCAGAGACTGACGCACCGAATGGTTGGCACCAAAGCCGCCGATCGCGCCTGGCGACACACTCGCCACGGCTGCCGGTTTACCGCCCCACGCGCTTTGCCCGTAAGGCCTTGAACCCACGTCGATGGCATTTTTCAGGCAGCCTGGCATGGTCCGGTTGTACTCTGGCGTGACGAAGAGCACCGCATCGCTGCCCTTGATGTCCTCCCGAAAGCGTGTCCAGGCAGTTGGCGGAGCATCGGTTTCCAGGTCTTCGTTATACATGGGTAAGTCGCCGATCTCGACGATCTTCAGTGCCAGGCTAGACGGCGCCAGCTCAGACAGCGCGCGGGCCACCTTGCGGTTATAGGAATCCTTGCGCAGGCTACCGACGACGACGGCAACCGAATAGACCTGGGTCATGGCAATCTCCAACTTCACGTTTTCAGGGACGATGTAGTTATAGATGACCGTTTTGCGCGGCTTTGGTTTTTTTCCTGGCCGCGAAAACTTCCCTTGCCCTTGGAAGGTCTACTGCTACAGACATTTCCTACGCAATTCAGAGGGTTCCACCCAAATGGCAGCAGTAATGGTCGGCCAATTCCATGCCCGCGACGCCGAAGGCCGTATTTATCCCGTTCACGAGTTCCAGGAATCTACCCTGCAACTGGACGGCAGCACGACCGGCGCACCTATCACTACTTACCGCCTTGCCATCGGCGACCGCGTCAACTACCTGGGTGAAAATCGATTCGAGCTTGCCCGCACCGGTGTCGAAATCATTCGTATCCCATGACAGGGAGACAGTACTAGCCTGTTGCTACTCAATCATGTTTGTACCGATTTTGCGGGCCTGGATTGAACAGCAACGGGCCGTGACTTTTTCAGTCCGCTGACCGCTCGGTCAGCGCCTGCCAGAGCGAGGGGCCGCCGGCGGACTTTGCAATCGCTGCAAGACGTTCGGCATGTGATTCCAGCTCATCCGGTGTGGCCAGAATGACCCGGCCTGGCGCACGTCCGCTGATGCGGCGTATGTCAGTTCCACCACTGCCCTGCCCGTTTTCGTCCGAATCGCTGCCGTGCCCTGCCAACGACAGGCTGGTCTGGCCGCCGGTCATCGCCAGATAGACATCTGCCAGCAGCTCGGCGTCGAGCAGCGCGCCGTGCAGTTCGCGCCCCGAGTTGTCGATATCGTAGCGTTTGCACAGGGCATCCAGGCTGTTGCGTTGCCCAGGATGACGCGCCCGCGCCAGCAACAAGGTGTCGAGAATGGTGCAGTGCTGGGAGAGGTCGGCACGGTCCTGCTGCCCCAGCAGCGCGAACTCGTTGTTGATGAACCCCACGTCGAACGCTGCGTTATGGATGACCAGCGTAGCGCCCTTGATGAACGCGAAGAACTCCTCGGCTACGTCGCTGAAGCGAGGTTTGCCAACCAGAAAGGCGTCAGTGATGCCATGGACGTTGATCGCGCCCTCGTCACTTTCGCGGTCAGGCTGCAGGTAGACGTGGAAGTGCCTGCCTGTCAGACGCCTGCCGACCACCTCGACGCAGCCGATCTCGATGATGCGGTGCCCCTCGCTGACCGGCATACCCGTGGTTTCGGTATCGAGGATAACGAACCGCTTGTCTTGCTGTTGCTCCACCTGGGGACTCCAACTTGCATCGCTTACAAAGGTGCGCAGTATAACAGCAGGCCGAAGGCAAGCGCTGTGCCCCCTTCGCACCTGGGATCGAGTTCAGGGCTTCAGGCGCGGGCGCGTACTTCGTCTACGCCACGGTTGGCCAGCTGGTCCGCACGCTCGTTGCCGGGGTGGCCAATGTGGCCGCGCACCCACTTCCAGGTCACCTTGTGGCGGTTGACCTGTTCGTCCAGCAACTGCCACAGGTCGGCATTCTTCACAGGCTCCTTGGCCGCGGTCTTCCAGCCACGCTTTTTCCAGTTGACCATCCACTCGCTGATGCCTTTCATCACGTACTGCGAGTCAGTCGTCAGCACGACCTCGCACTCACGTTTGAGCGCCATGAGCCCCTGGATGGCGGCCATCAACTCCATGCGGTTGTTGGTGGTCTCACGTTCGCCGCCCCACAACTCTTTTTCAACGCCCTTGAAAATCATCAGCACACCCCAGCCGCCGGGGCCAGGGTTGCCCTTGCAGGCACCATCGGTAAACATTTCGACGCTATCGCTCATGTACCACTCGTATTCACTGCTTATCGGGATCGGGGGTCGCCGAGGTGCGGTTGACCTTGGCCAATGGCAACGGCAGTAACTTGCCCATCGGCTCGCGACGCTGGGGCCGCAGCGGCCGCAGGCCCACGACCATCTTGCGCGCCACCAGCACATAGACACCGCCGCCAGCGCTCTGCCAACCGCCCGCCATGCGTTCCCACCCTTGCAGGCGCTGCTGCCAGGCAGGCGAAGCAAGCGGCGGACGATAGCACCCGAAGCGACGTTTCTCCAAGGCAAAGCCCAGTAGATTGAGCCAGTCACCCAGTCGCGAAGGCGAGATGCAGCGAGCCTTGCGCAAAGCGCCACGGCTGAACAGGTGACGCACTCCCCAGCTGCTCCACGGGTTGATCCCGACGACCAGCAGGTGGCCGCCGGGGCGCACGGCGCTGGCGGCCTCACGCAACAGCCCATGGGGCGACAGGCTGAAATCCAGCCCATGCTGCAACACCACCACATCGGCCGCGTGCTCGCTCAACGGCCAGGCTTGTTCCTCGCAGACGATCTCCACCCCCGGCAGCGGTGCGCCGAGGCGCACGTTGCGCTGGACCTTCGGCGCACTGGGCGGGGCATCGGCGCAGGGGCCGTAGTGCACCAGGTAGCCACCGAAGAAGCGCCCCAGCTCTTCCTCCAGCAGCTTCTGTTCTTCGTGCAGCATCAACTGGCCGAGCGGGCCCTGAAACCACTCACGGGCCAGGCTGATCAGCTTGACCCAGTCCGGGTCGGCCTGGGCGAAGGCTTGGTCGGTCATTGTGCAATTCCTCGGAAGGTTCTCCCACCGCGCCATCGCGGCTAAGATGCCTTCATGTGCCAAGCAAGGCGAATCGGATTCCCACCATGATACAGATCGAAGCGTTGCCCGCTTTCTCGGACAATTACATCTGGTTGTTACAGGATACTGCCAAACGCCACTGCGCGGTGGTCGACCCTGGCGATGCCGGCCCGGTAGAACGGTGGCTGGCCGCTCACCCGGGGTGGCAGCTGACCGACATGCTCATCACTCATCACCACAATGACCATGTGGGCGGTGTGGAGCGGCTCAAGGCGTTGACTGGCGCGCACGTACACGGCCCGGCCAACGAGCGCATCCCGTGCAGGGATGTGGCACTGGACGATGGCGATCAGGTCACGGTGCTGGGAGAGGTGTATGACGTGCTTGCCGTGCCAGGCCACACGCTGGGGCATATTGCGTTCTTCAACGGTGGCGCGGCTACACCTGTACTGTTCAGTGGCGACACCCTGTTCGCAGCTGGGTGCGGGCGCATGTTCGAGGGCACTGCCGAGCAGATGCAACCGGCCCTGGCCCGCCTGGCAGCCCTGCCAGCCGAGACCCTGGTGTACTGCGCCCATGAATACACCTTGAGCAACCTGCGTTTCGCCAAGGCCGTGGAACCTGACAATGAAGATGTATTGGAGCGCTTCGAAGCGGTTTCCCGTCTGCGTGCGCAAGACCGCATTACGTTGCCCACCACCATTGCCCTGGAACGGCTGACCAACCCTTTCCTGCGCACCGCTGAAACATCTGTTAAACAAAAAGCAGACGAATGGAAGGGACATTCCAACACCTCGCATGTCGCTGTTTTTGCTGCCTTGAGGTCTTGGAAAGATAGCTTCTGATAACCCCAAGATATATCGCAAGTGGCGGTCAGAGGTTGACCCGGTCCGGAGCGGTTCCTAGAATCGCCGAAATTTTTTGCCCGGATACCTGTGCCCGCCGATGTCTTCCCGAAGCCGCAGAACCTCTCATTCCGTCGCGCTGACGCGCCTGGCCCAGGTCAGTGCGCTCGCGCTGGCCGCCACCTTGGTGGGCTGCCAGAGCACACGTCAGCTCGACGAAGCCGATAGCGTCCGCGCGCACAGCCAGAAAGCGCGAATCAAGCCAAGACCCGCGCCGTTGCTGGTCAAGCCGGTCGAGCAAGCGCCTCGGGATGTCTGGGAACGCATGCGCCAGGGCTTCGTGCTCCAGGAGTACCGCGACGTCAACCCGCGCATCGATCAGCAGCGCCTGTGGTTTGCCAGCAACCCGACGTTCATCGAAAGTGCTGGCGAGCGCGGCAGCCTCTACCTGCACTACATCGTCGAACGCCTCGAAGAGCGCGGCATGCCACTGGAGTTGGCCCTGCTGCCGGCGATCGAGAGCGCCTACAACCCTATGGCCTACTCACGCGCAAGTGCAGCCGGCATGTGGCAATTCATGCCAGCCACCGGCCGGCACTTCAACCTGCGCCAGACCAACTTCTATGACGGGCGCCGCGATGTCACCGCTTCGACCAACGCCGCGCTTGACTACCTAACCCGCCTGCACGACATGTTCAACGGCGACTGGCTGCTGGCACTGGCGGCCTACAACGCTGGAGAAGGCACGGTCAGCCGGGCGATGGAACGCAACGAGAAGCTGGGCTTGCCTACCGACTACTGGAACCTGCCGCTGCCTCAGGAAACCCGTGACTATGTGCCGAAACTGCTGGCGTTGTCCCAGGTGGTTTCCACGCCTGAAGCCTACGGCGTGAACCTGACGCCGATTGCCAACGAACCGTACTTCGAGGCCGTCGCGATCAACGACCGGCTCGACCTGACGCGGGTGGCTGCCTTCGCCGACATCGACGAAGACGAACTCATCCAGCTGAACCCAGCCTTTAAAAAGCGCATGACGGTCGATGGCCCGAAGCAGTTGCTGGTACCCACGGCCAAGGCGCAGTTGCTCTCGGCCAGCCTTTCCAACCTCAACCCCGAGCAGTTGGTCACCCTTCAGCCCCCCAAGGCAGCTTTCGCTCGCGCCGTGGCCGAAGCCCAGGCGCCTGTAGCCGCGCGCAGCTACAAGGTCAGGCGTGGTGACAACCTGGGGACCATCGCCAAGGCCAACCGTGTCTCCATTGCGGACATCAAGCGCTGGAACCGCCTTTCGGGTAGCAGCCTGCGGGCAGGCCAGGTGCTAGCCCTGCGCGGCGGCAAAGCCTCCAGTGCCGCCGCCAACCGGGTCGCCAGTTCGGCAAAACGCACCACTCAATACAAGGTGCGCAAGGGCGATTCGCTGTATCTGGTGGCCAAACGCTTCAATGTCGAGATGACCCACCTCAAGCGCTGGAACCCGCGCAGTGGCCATGCGCTGAAACCAGGCCAGACCCTGACCGTCTACGTCGGCCACTGACCCTGGCGGCAAGGAGACACCCGTACGTGCGCGTACCTGTGTTTTCTTGCCGTTTGGCGCTTGCCGCGCCAGTGCAAACTGTTACTGTAGCCCGATCAAAGCCCAATGCCTTTGGATCGGATGCCGACTTGATACGTCCCCTCCTTCTTACACTCAGCCTGGCCTTGAGCTTTCCCGCCGTCGCAACCGTAAGCGAAAGCCACGGTTACGCGCAGTTCGGCACGCTCAAATACCCGGCCTCGTTCGCCCATTTCGACTGGGTCAACCCCCAAGCCCCCAAAGGTGGCACCTTACGGGCGATGGCCTTCGGTACGTTCGACACCCTCAACCCCTATACCTTCAAGGGTACGAGCCCGGTGAGCACGCCCAACTTTCAACAGTATGGGGTCAACGAACTCAACGAAACCCTCATGGTGGGCACCGGCCAGTACGACCCCTCGGGCGATGAGCCGACCTCCAGTTATGGGCTGATCGCCCGCTCGGTCGAATACAGCCAGGACCGCAGCTGGGTGGTGTTCAACCTGCGGCCGCAAGCCCGCTGGCACGATGGCAAGCCCATCACGTCGGCAGACGTGGCCTTCTCCTTCCGCACACTGCTCAAGGAAGGCCATCCGCTTTACCGGACCAACCTGCAGGAAGTGCAGCGGGTGGACATTCTCGGTCCGCTTCGTATCCGCTTCGTGTTCAAGCGTGCCGGCAACCCGCTGCTCATCCTGCGCCTTGGGGAAATGCCCGTTCTGCCCCAGCATTACTGGCGCACACGCGACTTCAAGGCCACCACCTTCGAGCCCCCGCTGGGCAGCGGGCCCTACAGGGTGACCCAGGTACAGCCAGGCCGGCGCCTGGTATTCGAGCGGGTGAAAAACTACTGGGGCAAGGACCTGGCAGTCAATCGCGGCAAGTACAACGTCGACCGTGTCGAGTACGAGTTCTACCGCGACTCGACCGTTGCCTTCGAAGCCTTCAAGGCAGGCGAGTTCGACATCTACATAGAGCATCAAGCCAAGAACTGGGCCAACGGCTACACCTTCCCCGCCGTGCGGCGCGGCGAAGTGATCAAGGCGCAGATCCCCCACCGCATCCCGACCCAGACCCAAGGCCTGTTCATGAACAGCCGTCGGGCCACCTTCAGCGATCCACGGGTGCGCCAGGCGCTGGGCCTGATGTTCGATTTCGAGTGGACCAACCGTGCGCTGTTCAGCAGCGCCTACCGCCGTTCGACCAGTTATTACCCCAACAGCGAATTCGCAGCCGCCGGCCTGCCCCAGGGCAAGGAATGGCTGTTGCTGGCCCCGTTTCGCGATCAGCTTCCGGCCAAGCTGTTCACCGAACCCTACCAGGTCAGCCGCACGGACGGGCGCGGGATCGACCGGCAGACGTTGCGCAAGGCCCTGGCCTTGCTGGCGGAGGCCGGGTGGACGCTCAAGGGTCAGCGCCTGGTCGACAGCAAGGGCCAACCGCTGCGCATGGAAGTGCTGCTGGTAAACCCCAACCTGGAACGCATCCTGCAACCGTATGTCGAAAACCTCTCCAGCATCGGTGTAGACGCGCGCTTGCGAACCGTGGACCGCGCCCAGTACAAACAGCGACTGGACCAGTTCGACTTCGACATGATTCTGATGACCCTGAACCAGACCCTGAGCCCGGGCCTCGAGCAGTGGCTGTACTTCCATTCAAGCCAGGCGGCCACCAAAGGCAGCAAGAACTACGCCGGGGTTGACGACCCTGTGGTCGATCATCTGCTCGACACCTTGCTGGCGGCGCGCACCCGTGATGACCAGGTCGCAGCGGCGCGAGCGCTGGACCGCGTGCTGTCATGGCAGCACTACATGATTCCCAACTGGTACCTCGACAACCACCGCCTGGCCTACCGCAATCGGTTCGGCTTCGTCACCACGCCGCCCTATACCCTCGGGCTGAACAGCTGGTGGATCAAGACTTCGGAGAAAGCCCAATGACGCCCACGCATTCCTTGCGCCGGCTGGCCGGCAGCCTGTTGCTGGCCTGCCTGAGCCTTCCCGCGCTGGCAGCGCCGCAGCACGCACTCACCCTGTACGACGAGCCGCCCAAATACCCAGCGGATTTCAAGCACTTCGATTACGTAAACCCGGACGCTCCCAAGGGTGGCACCTTCCGCCAGTCCAGCTTTGGTGGGTTCGACAGCCTCAACCCCTTCATCAACAAGGGGGTATCGGCCGAAAACATCAGCATCATCTACGACACCTTGATGCGCCAGAGCCTGGACGAGCCTTTCACCGAATATGGTCTGGTCGCTCGACAGATCGAGAAGGCGCCTGACAACAGCTGGGTGCGCTTCTACCTGCGCCCCGAGGCGCGGTTCCACGATGGCCATCCCATGCGCGCCGAAGACGTGGTGTTCACCTTCAATGCGCTGATGAAGGACGGTGCCCCTCTGTACCGCCAGTACTACGCGGACGTGGCCGAGGTGGTCGCCGAAGACCCGCTCAAGGTCGTGTTCACGTTCAAGCACAAGGGCAACCGTGAACTGCCGCTGATTCTCGGCCAGTTGCCCGTGCTGCCCAAGCATTGGTACGCGCAGCGCGACTTCAACCGCGGCAACCTGGAAATTCCGCTGGGCAGCGGGCCCTACAAGGTGGCCGAGGTCAAGGCCGGGCGCTCGGTGCGCTATGAGCGGGTCAAGGACTATTGGGCCAAGGACTTGCCCATCAACCGTGGTTTCTACAATTTCGACGCCATGACCTTCGATTCCTACCGCGACACTACGGTTGCGCTGGAGGCACTGAAGGCCGGCGCCTTCGACTATTCGCTGGAGGTCAGCGCCAAGAACTGGGCCACAGCCTACAACGTGCCGGCCGTGCGCGATGGCCGCCTGATCAAGGAGGAGCTGCCCAATGGCAACCCCACCGGCATGCAGGGCTTCATCTTCAACATCCGCCGGCCGGTCTTCCAGGATATACGCGTGCGCAAGGCGCTGAGCCTGCTGCTGGACTACGAATGGACCAACAAGCAGCTGTTCAACGGCGCCTATACGCGCACCGGCAGTTACTTCGAGAATTCAGAGATGGCGGCCCGTGGCCTGCCCGGCCCTGGCGAGCTCAAAATCCTCGACCCGGTGCGCAGCCAGGTGCCTGAGCAGGTCTTCACCCAGGACTTCCATAACCCGGTCAGCGACGGCAGCGGGATGATCCGGGAACAGCAGCGCCAAGCCTACAAGTTGCTGCAGGAAGCGGGCTGGAAAATCGTCGACGACAAGATGGTCGACACCAACGGCCAGCCGGTCAGCATCGAGTTTCTGCTTGCCCAGACCGAGTTTGAGCGGGTTTTGCTGCCCTTCAAGCGCAACCTCGCGGACCTGGGTATCGAGCTAAACATCCGCCGGGTTGATGTGTCTCAGTACATCACCCGCCTGCGCTCGCGCGACTACGACATGATTGTCGGCGGCTACCCCCAGTCCAACTCCCCTGGCAACGAGCAACGGGAATTCTGGTCCAGCGCGGCCGCCGACAACCCCGGCAGCCGCAATTTCATCGGCCTGCGTGACCCTGCCATCGACCAACTGGTCGATGGCCTGATCAACGCCGAGTCGCGCCAGAGCCTGATCGACCACTGCCGCGCCCTGGACCGGGTATTGCTGTGGGGCTACTACGTGATTCCGAACTGGCACATCAAGACCTGGCGCGTGGCCTATTGGAACCACATCGGTCACCCCAAGGTTTCGCCCAAGTACGACATCGGCATCGACACCTGGTGGATCAAGCCCGGCACACCGCCCAAGGCAAGCCAGGCCACTGCCGGCGAGGCCAACTGACATGCTGGCCTATATCCTGCGGCGACTGCTGCTGATCATCCCCACATTGTTCGGCATCCTGATCATCAACTTCATCATCGTCCAGGCCGCTCCTGGCGGGCCCGTAGAGCAAATGATCGCCAAGCTCGAAGGGTTCGAAGGCGCCACCAGCCGAATCGCAGGTGGGGGCGCCGAGGTGTCGGTAGCCGGCTCCAACTACCGGGGTGCCCAAGGCCTGGACCCTGCGCTGGTGGCGGAGATCGAGCGCATGTACGGCTTCGACAAATCGCCGCCCGAACGCCTGTGGATCATGATCAAGAACTATGCCCGGCTGGATTTTGGCGACAGCTTCTTCCGTGACGCCAAGGTCATCGACCTGATCCTGGAGAAGATGCCGGTATCGATCTCGCTGGGGCTGTGGAGCACGTTGATCATGTACCTGATCTCGATCCCCCTGGGGATCGCCAAGGCGGTCAGACACGGCAGTCACTTCGATGTGTGGACCAGCTCGGCGATCATCGTGGGCTATGCCATCCCGGCGTTCCTGTTCGCGATCCTTCTGATCGTGCTGTTCGCCGGCGGCAGCTACTTCGACTGGTTCCCACTGCGCGGCCTGACCTCCAACAACTTCGATGAGCTGAGCACCACGGGCAAGGTCCTCGATTATTTCTGGCACCTGGTGTTGCCGATCACGGCCCTGGTGATTGGCAACTTCGCCACCATGACGCTGCTCACCAAGAACAGCTTTCTCGACGAGATCAACAAGCAGTACGTGGTCACCGCCAAGGCCAAGGGCCTGAGCCGGTCACGGGTCTTGTACGGCCACGTGTTCCGTAATGCCATGTTGTTGGTGATCGCAGGCTTTCCCTCGGCGTTCATCGGCATCTTCTTCACAGGCTCGCTGCTGATCGAGGTGATCTTCAGCCTCGACGGGCTGGGCCTGATGAGTTTCGAAGCGGCCATCAACCGCGATTACCCGGTGGTCTTCGGCACCCTGTTCATCTTCACCCTCCTGGGGCTGGTGGTGAAACTGATCGGCGACCTGACCTACACCTTGGTCGATCCACGCATCGACTTTGCCAGCCGGGAGCACTGACATGGCCTTGTCCCCCCTGAACCGTCGTCGCTTCGAGCGTTTCAAGGCCAACCGCCGTGGCTGGTGGTCGCTGTGGCTGTTCCTGATCCTGTTCGGGCTGAGCCTGGGCGCCGAGCTTATCGCCAACGACAAGCCCATTGCCGTGCAGTACGACGGCCAGTGGTACTTCCCTGCCTTCAAGCGTTACCCGGAAACCACGTTTGGCGGTGAGTTCCCGCTGGAAGCCAACTACAAGAGCCCCTACGTGCGTGACCTGCTGGCCAAGAAGGACAGCTTCGTGCTGTGGGCACCCATACCGTTCAGCTACCAGAGCATCAACTACGACCTGCGCGTGCCCGCCCCCGCTCCCCCCTCAGCTGACAACTGGCTGGGCACCGATGATCAAGGGCGCGACGTGTTGGCACGGGTGATCTACGGGTTCCGCATTTCAGTACTGTTCGCCCTGACCCTGACCGTGCTCAGCTCCATCATCGGCGTGATCGCCGGTGCCTTGCAGGGGTTCTATGGTGGCTGGGTGGACTTGGCTGGGCAACGCTTCCTGGAAATCTGGTCCGGCTTGCCAGTGCTCTACCTGCTGATCATCCTGGCCAGCTTCGTGCAGCCCAATTTCTGGTGGTTGCTGGGCATCATGCTGCTGTTTTCCTGGATGAGCCTGGTGGACGTGGTCCGCGCCGAATTCCTGCGCGGACGCAACCTGGAGTACGTTCGCGCCGCGCGCGCACTGGGCATGCGCAACGGCGCGATCATGTACCGGCATATCCTGCCCAATGCCATGATCTCGACCATGACGTTCATGCCGTTCATTCTCACCGGCGCGATCGGCACGCTGACCGCGTTGGACTTTCTCGGCTTCGGCCTGCCTCCGGGCGCTCCGTCGCTTGGCGAATTGGTTGCGCAGGGCAAGTCCAACCTGCAGGCGCCGTGGCTGGGCATCAGCGCATTTGCCGTGCTGGCCGTGATGCTGAGCCTGCTGGTATTTATCGGCGAGTCCGCCCGCGACGCCTTCGACCCGAGGAAGTGACATGAGCGAAGAAAACCTGATCGAAGTGCGTGACCTTGCCGTCGAGTTCGTGACCGGCGAGCACACCAACCGGGTGGTCGACGGCATCAGCTTCGACATCCGCAAAGGTGAAACGCTGGCGCTGGTCGGAGAAAGCGGTTCGGGCAAGTCAGTGACTGCCCACTCTATCCTGCGTTTGCTGCCCTACCCCCTGGCGCGTCATCCCGGTGGCACGATCCGCTATCAAGGCAAGGATTTGCTGCAGCAGAACGAAAAGAGCATGCAGCGCATTCGTGGCGACCGTATCGCGATGATCTTCCAGGAGCCGATGACCTCGCTCAACCCGCTGCACTGCATCGAAAAGCAGATCAACGAAATTCTGCTCATCCACAAGGGGCTGACCGGCAAGCAGGCCACCGCTCGCACCCTTGAGTTACTGGAGATGGTCGGCATCCCAGAGCCGCGCAAGCGCCTCAAGGCCCTACCCCATGAACTCTCGGGCGGGCAACGTCAACGTGTGATGATCGCCATGGCGTTGGCCAACGAGCCAGAATTGTTGATTGCAGACGAACCGACCACCGCGCTGGACGTGACCGTGCAACTCAAGGTGCTTGACCTGCTCAAGGCGCTGCAGGCGCGCCTGGGCATGGCCTTGTTGTTGATCAGCCATGACCTGAACCTGGTACGGCGAATCGCGCACCGGGTGTGCGTGATGCAGCAGGGGCAGATCGTCGAACAAGCCGACTGCGCCACGCTATTCGATGCCCCACAGCACCCGTATACACAGATGCTGATCAACGCCGAACCCAGCGGTTTGCCGGCGCACAACACCCCCGGCTCGCCACTGCTGGCAGTGGATGACCTGAGGGTGTGGTTTCCGATCAAGAAAGGCTTGCTGCGCCGCACCGTCGACCACGTCAAAGCCGTGGACGGTATCAATTTCAGCCTGCCCCAGGGGCAGACCCTGGGCATCGTGGGCGAGTCGGGCTCAGGCAAGTCGACCCTGGGCCTGGCGATTCTGCGCTTGATCGGGAGCCAAGGTGGCATCCGCTTCCACGGGAAAGAACTGCAAGGGCTGAACCAGCAAGCCGTACGCCCCCTGCGGCGGGAAATGCAGGTGGTATTCCAGGACCCGTTCGGCAGCCTCAGCCCGCGCATGAGCGTGGCCGAGATTGTGGGTGAAGGCCTGCGCATCCACCGTATCGGGACCGCCCAGGAACAGGAAGCCGCCATCATCGCAGCGCTGCAGGAGGTCGGACTCGACCCGCAGACGCGCCATCGCTACCCCCATGAGTTCTCAGGCGGCCAGCGCCAGCGCATCGCGATCGCCAGAGCCCTGGTGCTCAAGCCGGCGCTGATCCTGCTGGACGAGCCCACCTCCGCGCTGGACCGGACGGTACAGCGCCAGGTGGTTGAGCTGCTGCGCAACCTGCAGCAGAAATACAACCTCACCTACCTGTTCATCAGTCACGACCTGGCAGTGGTCAAGGCTTTGAGCCATCAGCTGATGGTGATCAAGCAAGGCCATGTGGTCGAGCAAGGGGATGCTCAAACCATCTTTCAGGCCCCGCAACACCCCTACACCCAGCAACTGCTGGAGGCCGCGTTCTTGCAGCCTGAAGCCCGTTAACGCCCACGGCGCGTTAACCGTGTCCCGGCCCGACGCGCTCTTCTACAGGGCGCGTCGGTTTGACACGCTGTCAGGCGGCGGCGGGCGTTTCACACTGCGCCCTGACCTGCAGGACGCTAACGCAGGTCCTTGCTGACCCGCTCGACAGCGCCGACCACGCGCTTGGCGCCTTCCTGAATACTGCTGATTACATGCCCTGCATGGTCAGCCAGCTGCAGGCCGTTAGCCGCTTCGGCACGGCTGCTTTGCACTTCGCCCACGGCCTGGGTCACCAACGCTTGGTTACGTGCCACCACCGCATCGATTTCCGCCGTGGCCGCGCTGGTACGTCCGGCCAGTTTGCGCACCTCGTCTGCCACCACGGCGAAGCCGCGCCCCTGATCACCCGCCCGCGCCGCCTCGATGGCTGCGTTGAGCGCCAACAAGTTGGTTTGCGATGCAATGGCGCCAATGGTCTGGACGATGGCACTGATCACCGTCGATTGCTGGCCGAGCGCGCTGATGGTGTCACCGGCCGACTGCAGTTGACGCGCGACCCCCTGCATGGACTGCCCCACTTCCTGCATGACCACGACCCCTTCGCTGGCGCTGCCATCGGTTTGCAGCGACACTTCCAGCGCCACCTGCGCCGCTTGCTTGACGGCCTCTTCACGCTGCACCTGGTCGGTCACCAAGGAAGCGAACTTGACCACCCTCACCAGCTTGCCGCTGGCATCGCTGACCGGGTTGTAGCTGGCCTCGAGCCAGACCTCATGCCCGTGGCGGTCCAGGCGTTTGAAACGCCCGGTCACATAGCGACCTGCGTTGAGGGTGCGCCAAAAGTTGCTGTATGCCTCGCCCTTGACCTCATCAGGGCTGCAGAACATGCGGTGATGCTGCCCCACCACGTCGTCCAGGCGGTAACCCAACGCCGTCAGGAAGTTGGGGTTGGCGGCCAGCACCTTGCCCTCAAGGTCGAACTGGATGATGGCGCTGGAGCGCAACAGGGCCTCCAGCAGCGCCTGGCTTTCTTGCGCAGGAGCGGCCAGCCAGTTCCCGAGTGGCTGCCCTACCACCGCTTCGGGCGAAACGCCCAAGGCAGTGGCGAACGCCGGGCTGCATTCGAGAGCGCGACGTTGTGCATCAAGGCGCAAGAATGCGCCGTTTTCCAAAACGTCCAGGCGCTGGCGAAGCGTAGCCAGTTCGGTTTCGCGGGCGGCCAAGGTAGCTTTGAGTTGCCGATTGAACATGGGGTCACCTGAGGGTGGGGTGCGTCAGCACCAGCGTACTGTCACTGCTTACGTGTGACAGATCAGTCAATACTTGTACAGGCCCACAGCGCGGTCTAAAGGATGCCTGGGGTCTGTCCATCACGTCCCTGATGCCGTTTCGACTCGAAGATACGGCGGTCGTTCCTATAGACAGGCTTAATAAATGTGATTGAACGGGACGAAGGCGCGGGGAAGGACGCCATCATCCAGATATCACCTTTCTGTACAAGAAATCACCTGTGTACAGGTTCAATACAAGGGCCTTTGCTCCGCGCTGCCGCGTGGAGCGTTTTCAGAAAAACTGAAGACAATCGTCTTTCTTCATCGCCCAGAACGCGCATAAATAACGTCAGTCTCCTTATGACCCGGTACGACCCATGCCTACACGTCTTCATGATGCCGCCACCGTCCTTCGCCAGATCACAGAACGTGTGAGCCTGCCAGCGCCCTGCCTAGCACTCTCCCAGGCACGTGAACTGCTCTCGGAGCATTACGGCCTCTGCGGCGAACTACAGCCGCTTGGCAGTCAACAGGATCTGAATGTGCTTATGGATACTGGCCAGGGCAAGTTCGTGCTCAAGGCGTGCCACGCCAGCTACGCCGAGCCCGAGCTGCACGCTCAGCATGCTGCGCTGGGTGTGCTGCGTGACCAGGGCTTGCCAGTGCCTTCGGTGGTTGCCGCAAAGACTGGCAACACCCTGCTGACACTGGATATCGAAGGGCAAGCGCTGAGGGTCCGGGTCTTGGAATACTTGCAAGGACAGCCCTTGACCCGATGCGGGTGGCTTCCAGCCCCTGTGATTCAGGCGATGGGCACCCTTTGCGCGCAGGTCGACAGGGCCCTTGCAGATTTCGACCACGAAGGTCTGGCACGCACGCTGCAATGGGACCCCAGGCACGCCCCGGCATTGATTGACCGCCTGCTGGCACAGGTGGAAGACCCAAGGCTACGCGGACGGCTGAGCGAGGCAGCACGAGCCGCTGCCATCCGCCTTTCCCCTCTGATGAAGCAGTTGCCCATCCAGGCCGTGCACCTGGACATCACCGATGACAACACCGTCTGGGCTCAAGATGCGCAGCGCCAGTGGCAACTGCAGGGGCTCATCGATTTCGGCGACCTGGTTCGCACCTGGCGCGTTGCCGATCTGTCGGTGACCTGCGCAGCGCTGCTGCATCATGCCGACGGTGACCCTTTCAGAGTGCTTGCCGCCGTCAGTGCCTATCAGGCGGTCAATCCGCTGACCGAGGCAGAACTACGCGCGTTGTGGCCCTTGGTGGTCAACCGTGCAATCGTGTTGGTGCTCAGCAGTGCTCAACAGCAGGCCATCGACCCCGGTAACCAGTACATTCGCGATAACGCCGCCCATGAATGGCAGATTTTCGAGACTGCGCAGGCCGCACCGTTGGCACTGATGGAAGTCGCCATTTTACAGGCAGCTGGTTCGGCGCCTTCGGCCCCCTGCTTCGTTGATTGCGCACCGCTGCTACCTACCGTGGCTGGCCACCCGGTCGCCCGCCTCGATTTGGGGGTGCTGAGCGTGCACTGCGATGCCGGCAATTGGGAGGTGCCAGGTTTCGACCAGCGCCTGCTGGCAGCCCAGTCAGCACCAGCATGCACGTTGCATGGGCAGTATCGCTTGTCCCAGACACACATCGATCGTAGCGAAGAACCGGCAACCTGCGCATTGGGGGTGGAGCTGAAACTGGAGCCTGGCACGGCCGTGCAGGCGCCGCAGGACGGCACGTGGCGGTCTGTAGATGAACAGAGCGGGTACTTGCGCAGCTCCTCATGGGACCTGTGGCTCACTGGTTTGGCACAGGCCCCCGCCGATGGGCAATGGTTGCGAAAGGGCGATGCCTTGGGCAACAGCGGGGAGAGGCTCAGCGTCCAGCTATGCCTGGACAGCAGCCTCGAACCGCCGTTCTTCGCCGCGCCCTCCCGCGCGCCAGCATGGCTGGCCCTGTGCCCTTCTCCTGCGGGCTTACTGAGGTTGGACTGCAACGCAGACGCCCTGCCAGACCCTCACGCGTTACTGGCTAGACGCGGGGCCAGTTTTGCCCGGTCGCAGAAGCATTATTACCTAGATCCACCCCAGATCGAGCGCGGCTGGCGCAACTACCTGATCGATCTGCAAGGTCGCTCTTACCTAGACATGCTCAACAACGTGGCCGTACTCGGGCATGGTCATCCGCGCATGGCGGCCGAGTCGGCACGGCAATGGTCGCTGCTCAACACCAATTCGCGCTTTCACTACGCCGCCGTCACCGAATTCTCCGAACGCCTGCTGGCCCTGGCGCCCGACGGATTCGACCGCGTTTTCATGGTCAACAGCGGTACTGAAGCCAATGACCTGGCAATCCGCCTGGCATGGGCCTACAGCGGTGGACGCGACATGCTCAGCGTACTGGAGGCCTACCATGGCTGGTCAGTGGCGACCGATGCGATCTCCACGTCCATTGCCGACAACCCGCAGGCCCTGGAAACCCGCCCCGCCTGGGTGCACCCGGTCGAAGCCCCAAACACGTTCCGCGGCCGTTTCCGAGGCCCGGACAGCGCCGCTGACTACCTGCGCGACGTCGATAACCGGCTGGCCGAACTCGATGCGAGCAGGCGCCAGCTGGCTGGAATCATCTGCGAACCTGTGTATGGCAATGCCGGCGGCATTGCCTTGCCGCCGGGCTACCTGCAAGCGGCCTATGCCAAGGTGCGCGCACGCGGCGGGGTATGCATCGCCGACGAAGTGCAGGTGGGCTATGGCCGTCTAGGGGAACATTTCTGGGGTTTCGAGGAGCAAGGCGTGGTGCCGGATATCATCACCATGGCCAAGGGCATGGGCAATGGCCAGCCGCTGGGGGTGGTAATCACGCGTCGCGAAATCGCCGAGGCGCTGGAGGCTGAGGGTTACTTCTTTTCCTCTGCCGGCGGTAGCCCGGTCAGTTGCCGCATTGGCATGGCGGTACTGGATGTGTTGCAGCAGGAGGGCCTGTGGGACAACGCCCGCGAGACGGGGCGCTATTTCAAGGCCCGCCTTCAAGCGCTGGTCGACAAGCATCCCTTGGCGGGTGCGGCGCATGGTTCGGGCTTTTATCTGGGGCTGGAACTGGTGCGAGACCGGGATACGCTGGAACCTGCGACCGAGGAAACCATGGTGCTGTGTAACCGTCTGCGCGAGCTGGGGATTTTCATGCAGCCGACGGGCGATTACCTGAACATCCTGAAGATCAAACCGCCGATGTGCACCACGCGGGCGAGTGTGGATTATTTTGTGGACTGTATTGATCGGGTGCTTTCGCAGGGCGTGTGAGGGGGATGGCCTGTTGGCCTGAATCTTTGAGCCGTCCATATGGGCCCGCGGCCACGCGGGCGACCCAAGTGGCTAGGCGGCTGACCTATCTAGCGGCATCAGTAGTGTGAATTGGGCACCGCGCTATCGTGACGTGTGCCCAGCCAAGTCAAGGTGCATTTATCGCCTGCAATAATAAGTCGTGGGACGCGCTGTACAGCATCTAAATACTTGGCCAGGAGCCATGACACTGCATTGAAGAAAACCTACTACACAACTAAATGCGTATCCGTTTCTTCTTGTTACAACAGAATAGACACAGAAGCCGCAATAGGAATATGTTTCGTTTTATCTCATTATCTTGCGTGCGCCCGGGTTCTTTTTTAAGGTTCCTGAGCCGAGAGCAACCTCACGGCACCCCACTCAAACGTAACATCTAGATAATGGTCATTTAAATGCCAAGAGAGCTACCTGCCACGGTCATTACTGATCGTCGTCCCGATTTTTCGCCACTCACTGTCCGTCCAGTTGTGGAACCTCTTGACCCCCAAGCACAGGACACATTGGACTGGTTGATTCGCGCTAACGAATATGTCCAAGACTGGATGACACAGAAAGAAAATGAAATTAATCAGCAACATGATGAAAACTTAAACGCATTGGATGCCGAACTAGATGCTGACATCTTGGAGGCAGGCGGACTAAACACGACCATCGACATATTAACACCCATCAATATTGTCAGGAACGAGAAAAATGTATTAATCAAACTCTACATGGCCAAAGAATCAACCGCCACTGAAAAAAACGCCATTGCACTGCGTTTCGCCAGCAATCACGGCTTTGATCCGGCCAGTGCCAAACCCTCCAGCTTTGTACGCGCCAAAGGCTACAAGGTGGTAGTCGACCAAAAGCGCCTAGCGGACTGGGCGGACAGTTTACAAGCTGTTAAACTTTTTCAAATTTACACTGAAATGGCACAACGTCTACGAGCGCGTGTAGAAACCCTTTTAGCTATCGAAAGCACACAAAATATCCGCGCAGCGGAAGCACTAAGCGCGGCAATGGAACAGATTCGTCTGAATCAGTATCCTTCTCCACCCCCAGGTGTATCACTTGACCAGAACCTCGAAGAATCCAAAGCTCAAAAAGAGCACTTCAAGAATGGTGGTACCGCTTTTCTACTGAGCTGGTTTTATAAGAAAGTGCGTAATCGTGGTGAGTGGGATTACAAGCAGCTGGGCTCGCAGTTTGAAAGCTTTGGAAATTTCAATTATGGTGCTACAGGTACTGCAAGCGGGATATCCGAAGCCGTCCTCTTAAGAGCTGCAGGGGCTGCACAGTTGGTTTCAGGCACATCGCAAGCGGATTTCGACGCTTGGTGGGCAGAGGCGCCATACGGTGACGATCCAGTAGATCAAGCATGGATTAAAGCAGGTATTGATTATGCCAAGTCCAAAGAACACTAGGATTTGCCTCTGGTTATTAACACTGCTCTGCCTAGGCCAGATGATCTACATTTATGCATCCAACCGTACTTTGCCAGATCCCGATGAAATCATTTCCGTGTCCCGTGTCGGAGAGAACGGCGCCATCTATGAAGTTCGGTACAGTGGTGGGGGCGCTACAGTCCCTCACGTGTACAGGCACTTCGTGATGGAGGTCCAGCCCAGTCATGAAGCCGCCTTGCAAAGAAGCAAAGATTCAGTTCCTTTTTTGGTGACGAGAAGTACGGGTGCGGTCTACGAGATTACGAGCCGATCCGTAAAACTACGCACCCTAAATAAGATCTACGAATTCCACAATACGGCCTATTACAAGGTCGAAGGTAACTTGAATGAGGTGAAATTCGAACTGGAGGCACGAATGCCATAATGGAGGTATATTAAGGCACACCAGTGCTGCAAAAAATCGTTCCCAGCGGGAGAAACGGACACCCCGCTGACTATCAAAGTCATGATCTTAACTGCCCTATCGATTAGCCTATAGAAATAAGGAAAATCCGACCCGACTCAGTCGGCAATGCTTCAGGCAGAAACTCACTTAACCATAGTGTCTGGGCAAGCACACATTAATGAAGCAACGACGCGAACCCTGACTCTGCTCGCACGCCACGTATTAACTCCTGACCTTACATCGTCAACTTTTTGCTGTTGCTGTTGATCTTGATCTTGCTTTGGCTTTTGATCTTGCTTTTGATCTTCGCGACTTCAGAAGGCCGAACGCAGGTCTTGCGGAGGGAGGTGACAGGCATGGATGCCTGTCAAGCGCTGGGCCCCAGGATGGGGCCTACAGCGCGCTCCTCCCGGGAGCAAGACCGGAGTGAGGGAACCCCGAAGCGCAGCGTAGGGGCCGTATGAATGGAGCGCAGCGTTTTTTGGTTACTTTTTGTCGCGTTTGACAAAAAGTGACTCGCCGTAATGGCGAAAAGGTGATTAAGCGTCGCCATCGCAAATGGACTATGCTCTCTTTCAACACCCACACCAACGCAATCAAACTTAAACTTAAAACTTAAAACTTAAAACTTAAAACTTAAAACTTAAAACTTAAAACTTAAAACTTAAAACTTAAAACTTAAAACTTAAAACTTAAAAGCGTGGGCGCACATAGCAAGTTGGTATTCATTGGCGCGAGTGGCGCACAGTCACCTTTCCGCCCTTACGGCGGCTCACTTTTTGTCTTGTCAAAAAGTAAGCAAAAACCGCCTGCTCCTATCATCCGGCCCCTACGCTACGCTCCGGGGTTCCCTCGCTCCAGGCTTGCTCCCGGGAGGACCGCGCTGCAGGCCCCATCCTGGGGCCCAGCGCTTGACAGGCATCCATGCCTGTCACCTCCCTCCGCAAGCCCTGCGCTCGGCCTCCTGAAGTCGCGATCTGCGGCGCCTGGACGACCGCGCGCTTAGAAGCAAGAGCAAGAGCAAGAGCAGCGGCAGCGGCAGCGGCAGCGGCAGCGGCAGCGGCAGCGGCAGCGGCAGCGGCAAGGATTAAAAGCCACTTTGGCTACTTGATCAATGCCTCCGACTCTAGCTGCGGCAAACGCCGCTCGTCCTGCAACATGATCTCAACTGTCGTCTCGGTAACCCGCCGCTCAGGCTGCACCGCCTGTTGCTGCGCTTTGCGCGCTTCAACCCTGCGCTCGATCATGCTGGGATACCGAGACGCCAACATCATAAGCGCAGCAACAAACAGGAACACCAAAAGTATCGCACCTGCATCACCCTGAGCGCGACGCTTCTTCATCCTTGAACCACCGTGCAAATCCCTGCAAAACGCCCCCATCAACGATCCTTGAATTGCGCCTCACGCTTGGCGATGAACGCGGCCATGCCTTCTTTCTGATCTTCGGTAGAGAACGCCGCATGAAACACCCGCCGCTCGAATCGCACACCTTCGCTGAGGGTGACTTCGAACGCGCGGTTAACGCTCTCCTTGACCATCATGCTTACCGGAATGGACTTGGCAGCGATAGTGGCGGCCACTTTCAGCGCCTCCTGCAACAGCTCGTCCTGCGGCACGACACGCGCCACCAGCCCTGAGCGCTCCGCTTCCTCAGCACCCATCAGGCGACCGGTCAGGCACAACTCCATGGCTTTGGCCTTGCCCACCGCACGGGTCAAGCGCTGCGTGCCTCCCATGCCCGGCAACACCCCAAGGTTGATTTCAGGCTGACCGAACTTGGCATTATCGCCAGCCAAAATGAAGTCGCACATCATCGCCAGCTCACAACCACCGCCCAGCGCAAACCCCGACACGGCGGCAATGATCGGCTTGCGCCGGTTGGCGATGCGGTCGGCATCGCTGAACAGGTCGTCCACGTAGATTTGCGGGTACTTGAGCTCAGCCATTTCCTTGATGTCAGCGCCAGCGGCAAACGCCTTCGCCGAACCTGTGAGCACCACGCAGCCAATGCCAGGGTCGCGCTCGAGCTGATCCAAGGCCTGGTTCAGTTCGCTGACAATCTGCGCGTTCAAGGCGTTGAGCGCCTGCGGGCGATTGAGCGTGATCAGGCCAACCTTGCCATGAATGTCCAACAGGATGGTTTCAAATGCCATGTGGTCTGCTCCTTCAAAGATTGCGCGCAATGACCATGCGCTGAATATCGCTGGTGCCTTCGTAAATCTGGCAAACCCGCACATCGCGATAGATGCGCTCCAGCGGGAAGTCGCTCAGATAGCCATAACCGCCCAGGGTCTGCAAGGCGTGTGAGCACACCTTCTCTGCCATTTCCGAAGCAAAGAGCTTGGCCATGGACGCTTCCACCAGCGCAGGTTGCCCCGCATCGCGCAAGGCGGCAGCGTGCAACACCATCTGCCGGGCGACGGCGACCTGGGTTGCCATGTCCGCCAAGCGAAAAGCCACAGCCTGATGCTCAATCAGCGGCTTGCCAAAACTCTGCCGCTCCTTGGCATAGTCACGGGCCACTTCGAAGGCGGCGCGCGCCATGCCTACCGACTGGGCCGCGATGCCGATGCGCCCGCCCTCAAGGTTGGCCAAGGCAATCTTGTAGCCCTCACCTTCCTCACCCAGTCGGTTGGCCACAGGCACGCGCACGTTGTCGAACACGATCTGACAGGTATCGGAAGCATGCTGGCCGAGCTTGTCCTCGACACGGGCCACCTGATAACCCGGTGCGTCGGTCGGCACGATGAACGCGCTGATGCCGCGCTTGCCGGCCTGCGGATCCGTCACGGCGAACACGATCACCACCCCGGCATTCTGGCCGGAGGTGATGAACTGCTTGCTGCCATTGAGCACGTAGTGCTCGCCCTCACGGCGCGCGCGGGTTTTCAGGCTGCTGGCATCGGAGCCTGCCTGTGGCTCGGTCAGGGCGAATGCCCCGAGCATGGCGCCGGTTGCCAGGGGCGTTAGAAACGCACGCTTTTGCTGTTCAGAGCCAAAACGCAGAATAGGCACACACCCGACCGAGTTGTGCACGCTCATGATGGTCGAGCAGGCACCATCGCCGGCCGCGATCTCCTCCAGAGCCATAGCATAGGCCACATAACCGGTGTCGCTTCCGCCCCACTGTTCAGGCACCAGCATGCCGAACAGGCCGAGCGCTGCCATTTCCTCGATGGCTTCGCGGGGAAACCGATGCTCCTTGTCCCACTGTTCGGCAAAAGGGCGCAGCCGCTCCTGAGCAAAGCTGCGCACGGCATCGGCGATCTGTTGTTGTTCTTCGTTGACCAGCATGGTTTACCTCACTCCAGGCATTCGACAGCCATGGCCGTGGCTTCACCACCGCCAATGCAGATGGCCGCCACCCCACGACGCAGGTTGTTCTGGCGCAGGGCGTGCAGCAGCGTGACCAGGATGCGCGCCCCTGAAGCGCCGATCGGGTGGCCCAGTGCGCAGGCGCCGCCATGGATGTTGACCTTGCCGTGGGGCAGGTCCAGATGCTTCATGGCTGCCAGGGTCACCACGGCGAACGCTTCATTGATTTCAAACAGGTCGACATCGGCAAGCGCCCAACCCGTGCGCTTGATCAGCTTGTCGATTGCCCCGATAGGCGCGGTCGGGAACAGGGCCGGTGCATCGGCGAAGGCCGCATGACCGTGGATAACGGCCATCGGTTTCAAACCTCGCTTGTGCGCCTCGGAGCGACGCATCAGCACGAGTGCCGCCGCGCCATCTGAAATGGAGCTGGCGTTGGCAGCCGTTACCGTACCGCCGTCTCGAAACGCCGGGCGCAATTGCGCGATCTTGTCCAGGCGCGCCTTGGGCGGCTGCTCGTCGTCCTTGACCAGACGGCGTTGCTTGCTTTCAGTCACCTCCACCGGGACGATTTCATCCGTAAAGCGACCATTGAGAATGGCCTGCTGGGCACGGGTAAGCGATGCGATGGCAAAATCGTCCTGGTCTTTACGGCTGAAACCATTGGCCTGGGCACAGTCTTCGGCAAACGTGCCCATCAAGCGACCCTTGTCATAGGCGTCCTCAAGACCATCCATGAACATGTGATCGATCACCTTGCCATGGCCCATGCGGTAACCGCCGCGGGCCTTGTCCAGCAGGTATGGGGCGTTGCTCATGCTCTCCATGCCACCGGCGACCACCACGTCGGCGCTGCCTGCCGCCAGCAGGTCATGGGCAAGAATGGCGGCCTGCATGCCGGACCCACACATCTTGTTAAGCGTCGTACAGGTAGTGTGCTTGCCCAGGCCAGCGCCCAGTGCAGCCTGACGCGCCGGCGCCTGCCCAAGGCCTGCCGGCAACACGCAGCCGAACAGCACTTGATCGACGCTGTGCACCTGCACACCAGCGCGCTCAATCGCGGCGCCAATGGCCGCACTGCCCAACTGCACGGCAGACAGGCTGCTAAGCTCGCCTTGCAACCCCCCCATCGGGGTGCGTACTGCGCTGACGATGACGATGGGATCTTCTCGGGTATTCATGGGTGTAATCCTCACTTGGCTGCCATGCGCAAGGCACCGTCCAGACGGATGACCTCACCATTGAGCATGCTGTTCTCGATGATGTGGCGCGCCAGCGCCGCGTATTCCTCCGGACGCCCAAGGCGCGGAGGAAAAGGCACGCCCGCTGCGAGCGAGTCACGAACCTCGGGCGTCATCCCGGCCATCATCGGGGTTTCGAAAATGCCCGGCGCAATGGTCATCACGCGAATCCCGTAGCGCGCCAGCTCGCGCGCTGCGGGCAACGTCAGGCTGGCAACGGCCCCTTTGGACGCTGCATAGGCACATTGCCCGATCTGACCATCGTAGGCCGCGACGGAGGCCGTGTTGATGATCACGCCCCGTTCGCCTTCGTCGTCCGCCTCTGCGTCGGCCATCGCCTCGGCACATAACCTCAGCAAGTTGAAGCTGCCCACCAGGTTGATATTGATGACACGGGCAAAACTGGCCAGGCCGTGCGGGCCTTGTTTTCCCAATACCTTTTCAGCGCCCACGATGCCTGCGCAGTTCACCAGACCGTGCAGACTACCGAACGCTGCAAGTGCTGCCGATACGGCCGCTTTTGCAGCTGCTTCGTCACTGATGTCGGCCACGCTGAAACGCGCGCGCTCGCCCAGCTCGCGGGCTTTGGCTTGCACGGCGTCGCCGTTGAGGTCCACAAGCATGACCGAGGCGCCTGCCTCGATGAGCATGTGCGCGGTGGCGGCGCCTAGACCGGAGGCAGCGCCGCTGACGATGAAGTGTTTGTTGGCTATTTGCATGGTCGGTTTCCTTTCAAGCGCTGGCCGTGGTGGCGAGCTGCGCGTGTTGTCGAGCTATTTCCTGATTGCGCAGGATGAAGCGTTGCAGCTTGCCGCTGGGGGTCTTCGGCAACTCGCTGACGAACTCGACTTCTCTGGGGTAGGCATGGGCGTATAGGCGCTGGCGAACATGCTGGCGCAGCTGCTCTTCAAGCTCGGCGCTGGCGCCGTAACCCTTGGCCAGTACCACGAATGCCTTGATCACCTCGGTGCGCTCAGGATCAGGCTTGCCGATCACTGCAGCCTCAATAACGGCTGGGTGCTCGATCAATGCGCTCTCCACATCGAAAGGCCCAACCCGATACCCGGACGTGGTAATCACATCATCGCTGCGCCCGACGAAGCTGATGCTGCCGTCGGGGTTCAGTTCGACGGTATCGCCGCTCAGGTAGTACTTGCCGACAAAGGCCTTGGTCGGCAACCCGTGGTAACCGGCGAACCAGCATAAGGGCGATTGTTCGCGATCCACCGCCAGGATACCCGGCTGACCGGCGGGTAGTTCGCGTCCCTGCTCATCGAGCACCACAATCCGATGCCCCGGTACGGCAAAACCTGCAGAACCTACGTGCACCGGGTGGCCCAGCCCGTGATGGTTACACAGCACCATGCCCAGCTCCGTCTGCCCGTAGTGATCATGAATGGTTACCCCGGCATGCTCGGCGAACCAGCGGATCACTTCCGGGTTCAACGGCTCCCCTGCACTGCTCACCACGCGCAGGCGTCCTTTGACTGGGGTACTGAACTGCTCGCCGGCTGCAATGAGCATGCGAAAGGCCGTTGGCGAGCCGGCCAGGTTGTTGATGCCCAACTGGGTAATGACCTGCGTGCAGCTGTCGACACTGAAGGGGCCATTGTAGAAGGTGGTCGCGTGGCCCAATGAAAGCGGCCCGGTGACTGCGTAATACAAGCCATACGCCCAGCCCGGATCAGCCAGGTTCCAGAACCTGTCCTCGGGGCGCAGATCGATGGCATCACGCATGTAGCCTTGGAACGCTACGATGGCCCGTAGCGGTACTTCAAGGGGTTTTGCAGGCCCGGTGGTTCCAGATGTGAACATCAACAGGAAGGGATCGTCACCTGTGAGCATGACCGGCTCGCAATCAGGCGAGGCGTTTTCAAGACACCGCTGGAAGTCCGGTTCGCCATCGCGGGCATCGACCGTGATCGTGAGCGGGCAAGCTTTGACATCATCGAGCTTTATCCGATTACTGCGGTCAGTCACCACAACACGGGCATGCGACTGATGCAGTCGGTGCTCGATCGCAGCAGGCCCGAAGGCGGTGAACAACGGCTGATAAACGGCACCCAGGCGCCAGGTGGCGAGAATGGTGATCAGCAGTTGCGGGGTGCGAGGCAACAGCCCCGCTACGCGGTCGCCCACACTGACACCATGGGCACGCAGGACACTGGCAAAGCGGGAGGCCAGCGCTTGCAGCCTATCGAAATTCAGCTGCTCGTAGTTGCCTTCACTGTCCAGCCAGTGCAGGGCCACCTTGTCGACGCCCGTGTGGCGATCACAACACTCGACACAGGCGTTAAGGGCCTGCAGCTCGCCCTGCAAGGCCGCCTGCGCGGCACCAAGGTAATGGAACGAGCGAGCGGCCTCGGCGTAGTCACGCATCGTCAGACTCCTGCTTTTTTATTGTTGGAGTGCACGGTTAAGTCCGGACGATGTTCGCGCCGCTCAGGCGTAACCACAATGGCCAAACCATTCATTGTGGATGATCGGTTTGGCCACAACGGCGGTTAGCCCAATCCGCGTTCGCGCCCCAACAGCAATTGCCGGGTCAATTCGAATACCAGCGACTGGTCCTGAGCGGCTTGTTCGGTGTCCAGGCTGTCGAGCTGGAGCTGATAATCGCCAGCGTCCATCGTCGACTGACGCAAGGCCAACGCTGTTCGACGTGCGACAAACTGGGCCTGGTGCGCATCGAACACCTCGGGGTGCCGTTCATGGATGAACCTTGTCCAGAACACACGTTGGGACAGGCTCATTGATAGCGCGTCAGGGGTCATCGCTGCCATCACCTCACGGTAGGCGTTCTCAAGCTGAATGCTGGTCAGCTCGGCAGCATCGGCGTAGAGCATGCTATGGGGCTGACACGGCAAGTTCAGGCGAGCCCGCAACCTCACACGGTAGGCCAGGCTGACGGCAGCCTGGTCCACCCTTTCCCGCGCAGCCAGGCGCTGCAATACATCGCGCCTGGCGACCTGCTCAAGTCGGTCCAGGCGAAACAGTTGCTGCCCGATACCCAATAGATCATTGCCACGCTCCGGCGCGACGTTGCGCTCAGCCCCATCGACGAGTGCTCTGAGTTGTAGCTCACTGAACCGATCAGCAACGGTGTTCATGCAGGTCAATGGCAGACGAGCCAGACTTTGGATTCGCTGCCGCAGTTGCTCGTTGCCATCAATGGCTTGGAGTAGAGCCCACACCCGCTCCGCCAGCTGGAACGATGCAGTGTCGTAATCACCGGTATCTTCAAGAAGCCCTAGCAGCCGTACCAGGCCATCGCTGTCCGAATCAGTCATCAGGCGCGACCAGAGAGCCTGACGGCTTACACGCAATTGCGGATCGCCTGCATCGAGCCAAAGATCACAGGTCACCTGCGGGTCGATTACTCGCCGCGGCTCGGGAAGATGGAAATGCTCGGCGATTGAATCAAGGGCAAAGAGCCGCTGCATCTCGACGCTGCTCAACCGGTTTCGCTCCACCATGAAGCTCATTCGGCGGGCGTGTGGCAGCTGTAGAATTTCCGCAGGCACAATGTGCAGGAGGTTGTCACGCAGGTCGACGCGTTCTAAGGTGCTGCACAACTCCAACCCGTGAGGCCATCCACCCAACCTGCAGTGACGCAAGTTGAGTTCCACCAGGCGCGTCAACTGGTTATAGCGCATCCCAAATGCCCCCAGCGGGTTGTAGCTCAGATCCAGGTGAGTCAACTGCGGCAGGCGGGTGAGCGCGTTCAAGGCGTGATCGTCCAGCCGAATGCTGTTGCGTGCAAGGCGCAGGGTTCGCAACTCGACCAGGTAGGCAATTTCCGTAGGCACGCCCAGCAGACCGTTGCTGCTCAGGTTCAACTCTCTCAAACGGGTGAAGCATGAAAGGAATCCAGCGGGCATGTGCGTAATCGGCACGTCACTGATGACCAATGATCTTGTGAGTTCGAACTCGATATGGGCAGGCAGCTCGGGCAAGCTGCCCACATTCAGATTGACAAGGCTCAGCCGCTGACCGGCCGCCTCATCGCCCAGAGGTTCGCTCGTCTGTCGCCAGGCCCGGCGGATCTGGTCGGCGACCTGCCGACGGACCCGCTGACGGGCCGGATTGGACTCGAAGTCTGTCCAGCGGCTCAGGTGTCGTTCGAGATCAGCATGGTCCTCTTCCAGCTCCAACAAGGCGTCATAGGGAGCATGAGGGCCCTCAAGCAAACGCGCTAAGCGGTTGTCGATTGCACTTTCATCCAGGCCAGGGTACAGATTGCGCAAACGGTTCCTTAGCAGGCTGTCGGGGCTACGCCTTAGAGCCGGACGACCGCTGAGTGGGTAGCCTACGCGACCGTCGGGCATACGTCGGCCTGGATTGAACCAACGATCCTTTCCAGGCCAGCCGAGTAGTTGTTCGACCTCGGCGTGCGTTTCAGGCATCTGTGCAATGAGGCGATCACGCAAGGTCGCGGCAGCGTGGTCGCCATCCAGATCAAGCGCTGTGCGCTGGGCAGGCTCCAGCAATGCGAGTAGCGTCTGGTAGAAGTCGTGCGACTCGTCTATCAAAGCTCCATAGCCTACACTTGCCTCTTCGATGGCCCGGAAACGCCCCTCCTTGTGAACGATTTTGATCAGATTTGCATCCGGCGACTGATCACCTATCGTCGCAATCCGGCGTGCACCCGGGCCGTCTGTCCAGAGCTCTATGTGCAAGGCCGGCCATGCGTCCAATCGCTGCAGCAGGGCCAATGCGAGTTCGCCCGCTTCATCGCAGTAAGCGTTGGGCAGGTACACACCGCACATGGCCCGGGTCAGCCTGGCAACACGCAGCAACGACGCACCCTGGCACAGGCAACGCAATGGCAGTTTTCCCGTGCTCAGGGCAAGATCACGCTCGGTTCGCCCAATGTCAGCGGCCAGAGCTTGGACATAACGCTCGGGCAGACCTGGCATGTCGGATCTGATGACTGAGGACAATGGATCATCGCCCTTCGGTATCTGGCAGAGGTGCTTGAACATGAGCCCGCGTAAGCGACCTGCATCTTCAAGAAGGCGCTCATGCAACTGCGACCCTCCACCAGCAACGGTTTGCTCCAGGCACCACTGCATCAACGCTTCTTCGTTTCGTGGGCTTGCACCAGCTTGCAGGGTTGTAAAAAACCTGCTGACACGCGCATCGGCTTCGAAACGCTCCAGGCTGTCACGCAGACTGGCTGGAATGTCCCGCGCCTCTACCAGTAAACCCCGTAGCGCGGCAACATCGATTCCGGCGGCCTGTAACACTTTGCTCGCCTGCTGGTGAGTGAGCGGTCTTGCCTGAGGCCAAAGCTGTTCGAGCATGAGATCGGGCTGATCCGCTTCCAGTGGTCGACCATCGTTCAACCGCCAGCTTCGCTCGCCAAAGTGTTCGAGAACAGGCCCGAAGCCTTCCGGACGCTGAGCATGACGCAAGCGCCATGGCCCACTAGGATCAGGGCGATGCGCCTGGAAATAGCGTTTGCCACTACGGAAGAACGCTCGCCCCCAGTCCCTGTACAAACCGTCGCTCCCAAGTTGTGGGTCCTCCGGCAAGCTGGCGTAGACCTTGAGGTCGTTGGCCCATAGCCGCGACTTCCCATCGAACCCGCGCACCGGTTCCAGTCCTTCTACAAAATCAGTGGTTGCATATCCCCTGGCCAGTATGTTGGCTCCGGCGCCGATAACGGCAGTCACTGCTATCGTCTCGGCCACACCAAGCATGTGCTCCAGAGCTTCGTGCTGATGACCGTGATGCCAGTCCGCTGCGCCCTCGAAGACTTCCGAAAGCGTTTGCACTACCAATTGTCCAAGCAGCATTGCGCCCATCACAGGTATGAAAAGTCCAGCCAGATTGACCAGATTCCAACCCAACGAGCGCCACTGGTTGCGTCGCACTTCAGAAGCGTGTCGGTCCACCTGCGCGGTTGGCACCAACAACAGACGCGCGTCGTCCTTGATTCGCTGAACCTGCTGGTCGACCAGCCTTGAGAAAATATCCTCCGTTCCTGTGACGCCTTCAAGCGACAGGTCAGGCACGGGGTCGCTCAAGCGCTTGTTCAATGTATCGAGAAAGGAAGCGCGCCCCTCCACAGAGACCAACTGACTGAAGTAAGCCCGGTAATTCTCTTTCTGCAGAGCGGTCGCGAGCACGGCGTTCATTTCCTGGATGGACGTGAAATGGCGCAATGCCTGGCCAGGATCGCTGGGCCTGTAGAGTATGCTCCCTCGATCCGTACCGTGCTCATCGCGCAACTGGACGAGCACGACATCGCACAGGGTATGCCCCAGCATGCTCAGCAAGCCTGGGTAGGCACGCAGCTCGCCGTGATCGACCTCATCGCTCGCCAAGCCCGCCAACGCAATCTGTTGTCCAGCCGTCAGATCGCCGCGCAGTGCTGCCACTTCGGTAGCTAACTCAAGCGCCGCTCGCTTGTCTGCAATCAGTGCGTTGCAGGTGTCGTCGGTGAACACCTGCGACAAGAGCTTCTGATAGCGCCCGCCAGCATTCAGGTCCCGGCATGCCTGCACCAGGGCATCGATGTCTGCGGTGAGCAAGCTGTCTTCACCTGTATTCACCAGACCAGTGCCCAGGTAGAAGCTAGCCTGCTCGTGAAAATTCTGCATCAGGCGCAAAACGGCAGGCTCTCTCAACTCGATTACCTCATCGATCGGGAGGCCGGTGCCTTGCGGGACTTTGAAATTGCGCCGTATCTCCCGCCACTGCAGCGCATCCAGGGCCGGGCTGCCCGGCAGATCTGCAACCAGCCTCTGCATATGCAACTCAGCGAAGCTTTGCAGTGGAATCAACCGCCGCGTAGAGGCGCGCACGCGTTCCTGGCTGGCCTGGTGCGCTTTGAAGCGGTCACGCAGCCGGTTGAGCTGAGCGGGAGAAGCGCGCTTGAGCCACTCAGGCAGGCGCGCGGCTATGAAGTCATGGGTAGCGCTTGCGACCTTGGCAGAGGACGCATTGAAGCCGGAAGCAGTCGTGAGGGAAGCTGACATCGTGTAGGTCCTGTCGATGCTGATTCAACCTGGACTGTGTGATGGGCGCTCAGCGAGTGGCAGACGGAAACCCGACCTAATCGACCTTCCCTGCACCCAGGACCAACGTTCGGTAGTGACCCGGATTGCAGCCAAACCACTTGCGGAAGGCCTTGTAGAACGAACTGCTGTCGGCAAAGCCCAAACGCGCTGCGATTTCCAGCATCCCAACCTGCTCCTGCGCCAACCAGCTGATAGCCAATTGGCGCCGCACGCTGTCCTTGAGGGCCTGATAGCTATGCCCCTCCTCTGCCAACCTGCGCCGCAGCGTGGAAGCCGACAGGCATAACCGGCGGGCGAGCCCATTCGCATCGGGCCACGACGCTGGGTCTTGCTCACTCAGCTCGCGTCGAATGCGTCGAGCGAGGCTGTCGGGATCTCGATACTTGACCAGGATGTTGGCAGGCGCCTGGGCCAGGAAACGGTGCAGCTCGTCATCGCTGCGCCGGATGGGCTGATCGAAGCAATCGGCGGCCAGGATCATACGGGTGCGCGGTCGAGAGAACTGTAGGTTTTCCGAAAACATGACACGGTAGTCATCGCAGAATGCAGGTTCGGTACAGCGCAATTCGATGGCCAGAATCGGAATGCGACGCCCTGCCAGCCAACACGCCACACCATGGACGATCATCCAGAATGTGAAGTAGGTGAAGGCTCGTCGAGGCTCATCAGTGGGCTCGACGATGACGATCTCGGCCAGGCTTTGCTGGCGAATCAAGTGAGGCTGTAGATAATCCAGGGTCAACGACAGGAAAGCCAGTGCGGTTTCGATGCCTGCCCCGACCGTTGGTTGCCCCCTGCTGGCACGGCAGAGAAATGCCAGGCTGCCGCTGCGTAGCCCGCGCGGGTCCATGGCAAAGAACTCATCGTTGCAGCGCCGCGCCAGCAGGCGCCAGAGGCGCGCGTAAGCAGTTGCCGGCACACGCGCACCTGGCAGCGAAAGCAGGTGCGGCTCGATGCCTGCCTTGCGTAGCACCAGAGGCGCGTGGCCTGCTTGAGGACAAGCCTGCAACAACGCCTCGCGTACCAATTCGATGGAGATAGTGTCCTTGTCGCTCATTGGCGGCCCAGTTTGCTCGAATGCAGCCATCTTAGGACCACTGGACAAAAACGCTAGCCTTCATGGCTATTGCTCTTGCGGTTGCCCACCCTCCCGCGCCAAGGATTGACGCGTCAGTTCAAGCGCCTTGGCTTTGACTGCCTCATCACTGGCCTTGGCAATCGATCTGGCCTGGGCATCGTAGTCGGCATCCGTGAGGCTTTCACGCCCTTCGTAGAGCGCTTCCATTTGTTGCACGAACGGCTCGCGCACCTGTTCAAACATGGCTTGATGTTGCCGTTGCAGATATTCGAACCAGAAGCCGCGCTCACTGATGTCAACGGCCAGTTCATCGCTGGCCTCGGCCTCGCGAACTGCGGCTTCGGCCTCTGCCAGGTGTTGCTCCGTCACACCTGCAATGGTCCTGAACTGCATGGTGATTGGCTGGCCTGGCAGCTCAAGTGTGCTCGCCAGCCCCACTCTGTATGCCAGGCTGACTTCGACCTGATCGACCTCCGAGCCACTGGCCCCGCGGCTGCTCATGTCCCGTCGCGCATAGGCCTCCACCCGGTCCAGACGAAAGAACCTTCGCGCCAAGTTCAATAATTGGCCTTCTGCTTGATCGCCAGCTCCGGCCTCAAGCGAGGCGCTGAGCAATCTGGTCTCCAGCCAGCCGAAACTGGATATGACACTGTCCACGCACGTTCGAGGTTCACTGGCCAGGGTGAACATAAGCTCCCGAAGGGCTGTATTGCTTTCAATCCTGTCCATCAGGGCCCACAGCCTAGCCTCAAGGTCATCTCTGGCCAGGCGAAAATCACTGGTGTCGGTCAGTTCGCCGACGAGCCTGAAGAAGTCTTCGCTACCCGACTCGTTCAGTAAACGGTTCCACTGAGCGGTACGAGAGGCGCGTTGCGTCGGGTCCAGACGCTCGAGCCACTGGTTGAAGTGGTAGGCGTCGCCGTCTGGGCTGCTATCGCTTGCAGAAGTGCGGCTGGCGTCGATCCACAGATCGCGGTAGAGCGCAGGGAGCGGATTGCCGACCAGTGCCAATCGGTTACGCCAGCGAGTGCGCTGGGCTCTCAAGCTCAGCGGCAACTCAGCGATATGGTTGTCACGCAGATCCACATACTCCAGCGAAACCGCTTGATCGAGGTGAGTCGGAACTTGGGTCAAGCCTGTTCTGCGCAGACCAAGTTGGCGTAGCCGGGGTAGTCGGTTCATCTCGATCGGGATGGCGCCGATGGTGTTATCGCTCAAGTCAAGAACGCTCAACCTCGGGATGCCGGCCAGCAACCGGAAACCAGCATCGCCGATGCTCAAACTGTTTTGTGAAAGGGTCAGTTCGGTCAACTCACGCAACTGAGACAGCCCCTGAGGAAGTTGAGTCAGCGCGTTGTTGTCCAGATTCAAGGTCAAGATGCCTCGAAACGGTGCGAGAAACTCTCCGGGAAGATCGGTAAGGCGCATGTTGACCAGAGAGAGCTCGCTGACGTGGCTGAAACCTTGCGCCGCGCTCAAGTCGGGCAGCTCGCCAACACCGATCCCCGATAGCGACAGCGCCATGCCTTGATCCCCATTGGCATGACGTCTGCCCGCGTACCCCTGAAAGCGCCAGCAGCGCCGTAGCTCGTCCGCGACCGTTCGCCGCAGCGCTACATCTGCTGCAGCTGCAGGTTGTGCTGTCCATTGCTCCAACGTCAGATCCAGGCGCGAATAATCGTTCTCGAGCTCAAGCAGAACCGTGAAAGGCGAACCAGGCTGCTCTTGGAGCACTTGCAGGAACCGCTCCAGATTCTGCGCGCTGAACCCAGGAAAAAGGCTACGGACGCGGTCCTGGAGCGTGCGTTCAGCCAAGTGATTCGCGCTGGCGCGACCACTCAACAGGTAACCGAAACGCCGGTCAGCCAGGCGCGCTGGAGCTCGGAAAGTGGGTTGGTGCACCTGCATGCCCATCAGTTCCTGCACAGCCTCCCTGCGTGCCGGTAGTCTCGACTGCAAGCTTGCCCGCATCTGTTGTACGCCATTGGGCCCTGACCAGCCAAACCGCTCAAGCTCGGCTTCAGGTAAAAGCTGCCAGAGCCTTTCCAAAAGCCCGCCAGGCCCTGAAAGGCTGTCTGAAGACAATTGGCCATGCTCGTAGAGCGACACCTGTCCTTGCTTCCAAACTAGCATCTTCACCTGTGCAGAATCGTTGACCGGGTACAGCTCAGCCATCACCCGCCCGGTGGGGGAAGACTCACGAATCTGAACATTGCAAGCCAACGGCCATGCGGGCTCCGTTCGCAGCAGCCCGAAGACCAGCGACGGCATATCAGGGTGATAAGCATTGTTCAGATACAGGCTCTGCAATGCACGACAGGCGCGAGCCTCCTGCAATGCCAGGCGTGCCTTTTCGGCAAGTGCCAGATCAATACGACCGCGCTCGAGTAGTCGTTGGCGCTGGTCAGCAGAAGCATTGGCTATCACATCTTCGGCATAGCGCGCAGGCAAGCCAGGAAAAACACGTCTGATTGCCGCGGCTTCAGGAGAGAGGACAAGTTCGTCCGTCAGGTGGCTCATCAGCCCCTGGCGCAGGGTGGGTGCATGCGCGAGCATCGATGCGGTTAATGACGAAGGTTCACGCTGAGGCTCGGTCAACGCACCGACGCACCACTGCAATAGACGTGGGTCACCGCTACCGTGATCGTCCGTGAATGTGGCAAAGAAGCTGTCGATTCGCGCGTCGGCCTCGAAACGCTCCAGCGTGTCGCGCAAGCTGACAGGCAGCGCCCGTTGTTCACCCACCAGCCGACGTAACGAGGTCTGATCCACATCAGCCACGTTGAGTATCTGCGTCAGGCGTGCCGAGTCCAGCTCGACAGGTACGGGCCATAGATGCCCCAACAAGGCTCGCTCGCCCTCCCACATTTGCGGCCGCTGCCATTTCAGACGCCAGCCCTGCTCGCCGTTCCAGCTTAGCGCCGGCGCGAACCCTGGCTTACCGTCGTTGCGCACCAAGCGCCAGGGGTGGGACTCGGTTTTGCGGCTGACTTCGTAATAGTTGCCCTCGTGAAGCCACCAGTGAGTGTCGCCGTGCCTAAACAGCCCATCCCGACCACGCATGGCTTGGCGAGGCACTCCTACCGCCCGGTAGGGCTTGAGGTCTTCAGCCCATAATCGAGAAGCGCCATCCTCCTGTTCGACCGGCATCATCTCATCAACAAAAGCACTGCGCTTGAAGCCGCGTGCCACGGCCTCACCACCCGTTGCCATCAGCGCAGTGACGGCTACCGTTTCAGCCACGCCCAGCACATGCTCCAGCGCTTCATGCTGATGGCCCCGTGACCAGTCGTGTACCGCGGCCATGACTTCACTCAGCACCTCGGTCACCGTAGCGGCCAGCATCAGCGCCCCCAATTGAGGTACGAACAATGCTGCCATTTGAGTCAGGTTCAGCCCGACTTGCTCGAGCGTGCGCAGCCGCTCAAGCCTTTGCAGCCGATCCACGTCTGCAACCGGCACCAGAAGAAAACGGGCGTCTGCCTTGATACGGGCCACTTGCAACTCGGCCATCTCCGGAAAAAGCAAGGCACGGGCGACCTTGCCTGTCACTTCAAGATCGGGCACGGCGTCGCTCAGACGTTTTTTCAGTGCTGCCTGAAACGCTATCCGAGCGTCGGCCGCGACCTGGCCCAGCAGGCAAGATGCGTGCTCAGGTTGCCTGAACAAGCTCGCCAAGTGGGCGTTGAGACTTGTCAAGTTCGCGAACTGTCGCAAAGGTTGGTGAGGGAGATAGAGCAAGACCCCTCCAGCAGGATCCGCCGAGCCGCCCGACGAGTCATTCGAGCGCTCGAAGATCAGCCCTCCGACCATGGCGTGCCCAAGCACATGAAGATGCTTGGGTACGACCGTGGGATGCCGCGGATCGGGTACTGGCACCTCTCCCAGGGTGTATTCGAAGCTGGTGACATCCGACTCAGGGACCTCCCCCCGTATCCCTGCAAGCTCCATAGCAAGCGCAACCCTTTTGCGCACACTCTGAGCAAGGAGCGTTACGGCGGCATCGTCGAAGAAGGTCTGCAGGTAGGCTTGGTAGCGCTTGCCTGTATCCACCGAACGGCAAACCCCCGCCAATTTCGCGCTGTCTACCAGGAGCGGCGCATTGGGTGACATCCCATGTGCCCCCGAGATGATGCCGCTGCGCGCATCGAAGCTCGATCCGGCCGGAAAATTCTGCATCAGATGGGTGATGGCCGGATGAAACGTGTAATGGTCACGAAGCCCTTCACCACCAAGCATGCTGTAGTAGTCGAGGCGCTCACGCCAGAGGGTATGGGCTAGCTCAACAGATACTCCGAGCTTCTGCTTTATCGCTGTGGTCAGCGTCTGGCGCGCGAACGAATCTGGGGAAAGCAGGCGCTTGAACATGGCTTCCAGCCGCTGCTCGACCCAGCGATTTTCCTCTACGCGCTTGCGTAGACTCTGTATCTGCTCTAAAGAGGCTGCGTGCAGCCAGGAAGGAAGCTGTTTGTCAATAAAACTATCGGTATGGTTTGAGGGCGTAACGAGGCTGACCATCATCGGCTCCAGGTAGGTGACTACACCGCACCTTTGCCGAGTTTTCGAGATTAAAGCAGTTGGAAGTCAGCCAGTGGGAATCCTGCCTTGCGCCCGCCTTGACCCAGCTTTTCAGGGGTGACCGCCAGGGCCAATCCCTTCTTTGCGACGGCCGAGCCCCTGGCGAGTCATTGCGGAAGTTGAACCCGAGGCTTGCTCGAGGCAAAAATCGCCCAACTGGAAATGAACAGTGCTGCGATCAGCGGGCCAATAACGAAACCGTTAAGACCGAATACCGACAGGCCGCCCAAGGTGGAGACCAGGATCAGGTAATCTGGCATACGGGTATCCTTGCCGACCAGAATAGGCCTAAGCACGTTGTCGACAAGGCCGATCACCAGCACGCCAAATGCGGTCAGGATCACACCTTGCAAGATCGCCCCGGTCATCAGGAAGTAGATCGCCACCGGCCCCCAGACGATGCCTGCACCAACGGCGGGCAGCAGCGAAAGGAACGCCATCATCACCGCCCAGACCAGCGCGCTGGGGATCCCCAGTATCCAGAAAATCAAGCCGCCCAGCGCTCCTTGAGTGATGGCCACTAGCACGTTGCCCTTGACCGTGGCACGCACCACACGCTTGAACTTCAACTGCAGGCGGCGCTTCTGGTGTTCAGGCAGTGGCACGGCCATGCGCACCTTGCGCACCACCTCGGCACCTTCGCGCAGGAAGAAGAACAGCAGGTACATCATGATGCCGAAGCCCACCACGAAATCGAATGTGCCCTGGCCAAAGCTGAAGGCCTGGGTAGCCAGGACCTGGCTGCCTTGGGAGGCCCAGGTGGTGATCTTGTCACGCAGGGCTTCCAGGTTGCCCATGCCCAGGTTATCCAGCGCGTTCTGGGCAAACGTTGGCAGCATGTCCTTGCCCCGCTCAACATACCCTGCGATGTCCAGCTGGCCGCTCTGAATGCGTTGATACAGCGTTGCCCCCTCCTGCACCAGCAGGCCGCTGATGATGATCACCGGCAATACCGCCACCAGTAAGCAGATCAGCGTGGTCACGGCAGCGGCCACGTTGCGGCGGCGCCCGAAGCGCATGAGCAGGTTGCGTTGCAACGGCGCGAACAGGATGCCCAGGATTACTGCCCAGAAGATGGCGCCGTAGTAAGGCAGCAAAATCCAGACGAAGGCAACGGTCACCAGTGCCAGGAGCACCGCCAGCGCCTTGTTCTGCAAAGCAGTTTCGTTCATTTCCGGTCCTCGGATGGGTTCTGGGGTATTAGTGCGTGGCGCTGGGGTAAAAGTGCCACCTGCCCCTTGATTCAGATCAATAAGGCCGAACCGCAAGCGGCTTAGCATCCGCGCCCTTTACCCGGTGTATTCATGACTTCTGTTGCCAAGCCCGAATTGCTGGCGCCTGCCGGCACGCTCCACACCATGCGCTATGCCTTCGCCTACGGTGCTGACGCGGTCTATGCCGGTCAGCCCCGCTACAGCCTGCGGGTGCGCAACAATGCCTTCGACCATGCCAATCTGGCGTTGGGCATCCAGGAGGCTCATGCGCTGGGCAAGCGCTTCTATGTGGTGGTCAACATCGCGCCTCACAATGCCAAGCTCAAGACCTTCCTCAAGGACCTGGCGCCTGTGATCGCCATGGCACCGGACGCGTTGATCATGTCCGACCCGGGCCTGATCATGCTGGTACGCCAGCACTACCCGCAGATGCCGGTGCACCTCTCGGTGCAGGCCAACACGGTGAACTGGGCCAGCGTGCAGTTCTGGCAGCAGCAAGGCATCAGCCGCGTGATCCTGTCGCGGGAGCTGTCACTTGAAGAGATCGAGGAAATTGGTCAGCAAGTACCTGGCATGGAGCTGGAAGTCTTCGTGCATGGGGCGCTGTGCATGGCCTATTCAGGCCGCTGCCTACTGTCGGGCTACCTGAACAAGCGTGATGCCAATCAGGGCACCTGTACCAACGCCTGCCGCTGGAAGTATGACGTCACGCCGGCGACCGAGAGCGTCACCGGCGATATCGTGCACCACGTGCAGCCGACGCTGGGCCAGGGTGCGCCCACCGACCAGGTGTTCCTGTTGCAGGAAAGCGAGCGTCCCGGTACCGAAATGCCCGCGTTCGAAGACGAGCACGGCACCTACATCATGAACGCCAAGGACCTGCGGGCCATCCAGCACGTCGAGCGACTGGCGCGCATGGGCGTGCACTCGCTCAAGATCGAGGGCCGCACCAAATCGCATTTCTACTGCGCACGGGCCGTGCAGTCCTACCGCAAGGCCATCGACGATGCGGCCAATGGGCAGCCTTTCGACCGCACCTTGATGGACAACCTCGAGTCCCTGGCGCAACGGGGCTACACCGAAGGTTTTTTGCGCCGTCATGTGCACGATGAGTACCAGAATTACCAGCGCGGCAGCTCGGTGTCCGAGCGCCAGCAGTTCGTGGGTGAACTGACTGGGCTGCGGGTAAATGGTTGGGCCGAGGTCAAGGTCAAGAACCGCTTCGCCCTGGGCGACCATCTGGAGCTGATGACACCTCGCGGCAACTACCACTTCGACCTGAATCAGCTGCACAACCGGCAACAGCAGCCCATCGAAGTCGCACCCGGGGATGGCCATGTGGTGTATCTGCCAGTCCCTGAACAGGTGTCGTTGGCGTTCGGGCTACTGATGCGCGACCTACGCAATGACCAAGCCACTGGCTGACGAAACTGTAATGCGCCGGTCAGCAGGTTGAAAGCCAGAGGGGGCGACCCTGCCGCCTTGCACGTTTGGACCAGGCCGTGCGCTATGCTGGCCGCAGGTCACACGTTTATAAGGAACTTGTCCATGCTGCGTTCAAATTGCCTGGCCCTTGGCCTGTTGACCTTCACCGCCCTTGCACAGGCCACCGACACCATCGACGTCTACCGCGACCCCCACTGTGGTTGTTGCAAAGCCTGGATCAGTCACCTCCAAGAGAACGGCTTTACCGTGAACGACCATGTCGAACCAGACATGAGCGCCGTCAAGCAACGCCTGCAAGTACCGCCGCGCCATGCGTCGTGTCATACCGGGGTCATCGCTGGCAAGTTCGTCGAAGGCCATGTCCCCGCTACCCACGTGCGTGAACTGGTTAGCCGCAGTGATCTCAAGGGCATGGCCGTTCCAGGCATGCCAGCCGGTTCACCGGGCATGGAAATGGGTGAGCGCAGGGATGCCTATCGGGTGATCGGTATCGACTCGGAGGGGAAAGATACAGTAGTCGCCGATTACTGACGTGGCGCCGGTTTCACGGTTGGTAACACCTTGGGCCTCTATGGCCACTGTCCTGCTGCTACAGTCGAGTCTTCCTACTTGATCTGACATGGAGTGCCTCATGCTGCGTGCATCCGCCCTGGCCATGGTGTGCCTGGCCAGCGGCCCGGCCATTGCCGGCCAATCGCCTACCTACGGCGCACAGCTCGAAGGGTTTGACTACCCGCATACGCTCAAGCACTTCGACTTCGAATCACAGCGCCAATCGCTGCAAATGGGTTACATGGACGTCCCGGCGTCGGGCAATGCCAACGGCCGCACGGTCGTGCTCATGCACGGCAAGAATTTTTGCGCAGCCACCTGGGAAACCAGCATCGATGCCTTGAGCAAGGCAGGCTACCGCGTTATCGCCCCAGACCAGATCGGTTTCTGCACATCCAGTAAACCTGCGCACTACCAGTACAGCTTCCAGCAACTGGCCAGCAACACCCATGCACTGCTCGAGCACCTGGGGGTGAAGCAGAGCATCGTGCTGGGGCATTCGACCGGGGGGATGCTAGCCACCCGCTACGCCTTGATGTACCCGCAGCAGGTCACGCGCCTGGCCATGGTCAACCCCATCGGCCTGGAGGACTGGAAGGCCCTGGGGGTGCCCTACCGCACCGTTGACCAGTGGTATGCCCGCGAACTCAAGCTCGATGCGGCCGGGGTGCGTGACTATGAGCGCAAAACCTACTATGCCGGCCGCTGGAAACCTGAATATGAGCGCTGGGTGCAGATGCTGGTGGGCCTGAACCAGGGCCCAGGGCACGAGCGGGTGGCGTGGAACTCTGCCTTGATCTACGACATGATCTTCACCCAACCGGTTTATCACGAGTTCAAGGACCTGCAGATGCCAACCCTTTTGTTGATCGGTGACAAGGACACCACGGCAATCGGCAGTGACATCGCACCACCGCAAGTCAAGGCCAGGCTGGGCAACTACGCCTTGCTCGGCCCGCAGGTGGCCAAGCTCATTCCCAAAGGCGAACTGATCACTTTCGAAGGCATGGGCCACGCGCCGCAGATCGAAGAACCCAAGCGTTTCAATCGCACACTGATCCAGTGGCTGGATCGCTAATCGTGCGTGGCTGCATCAGGCGAAGCGCTGCAGCTGCATTTCACGCAGCCGGCTGAGGGTGCGCTGGTAGGGGAAGGCGAGATACCCCTGCGTGTACAGCGCCTCGAGCGGCACCTGTGCCTCCAAGTACAGCGCCACACGGCGGTCGTAGCATTCATCGACCAAGGCGATGAAGCGGCGCACGGCATCGTCCTTGGGCGAGAGTGCCGGCAAGTCGCGGTCGCCCGCTAGCACACGGGAGGCGCCGTCCTCTGTGCCACGGGCGATACGCCCGGCCTGTTGCTGACCACTCAGCGCCGGTATGTCCGCGACCAGGATCGCCGCGAAACGGTCGCACAGCGCCATGAATTCCTGGGTAGCCATCGGCTGTTCGCACAACGCGTCGAAACGGCACCAGATGGCCTTCGCACTTCGGCGCACCACCTGCACCTGCCGACTGCCCAGCATGAGGGGCTGGTCGGTGCCTGGGTCGTCCGGGCTCAGTCGCTCGAAGACCGCGGCAAGGTGACTGCCCCGGTCGTCGGTGACCCAGTAGCGCTGGCACGGCAGGCCCGGGTGTTGCCGATGGTCTTGCTCGCCCGCTACCGGCAGCACACGCATGTGCCGCTCGATGGCAGCGATGGCGGGCAGGAAGCGTTCGCGGTTGAAGCCATCGCGGTACAGTTGCCCTGGCGGCTGGTTGGACGTGGCAACCATCACCACGCCCAGGTTGAACAGCACCTGGAACAAACGGCCGAGAATGATTGCGTCGGCAATGTCACTGACGAACAACTCATCGAAGCACAGCACGCGGATTTCGCTTCCTAGCTCCTGCGCCAGCGCCATAAGGGGATCCGCCGTGCCATTGAGCTGAAACAACCGACGGTGCACCCAAGCCATGAAGTGGTGAAAATGCTGGCGGCGACTCGGCACGGTCAGGCACCGGTGAAACTGATCCATCAACCAGGTCTTGCCCCGCCCCACTGGCCCCCACAGGTAGAGGCCCTGGCTGGATCGTCCACGTTCGACAGCCTCGAAGCAGGCCTGCAGCGCCTCGATGGCGAGGCGCTGTGCGGGGTCAACGACAAAGCCCTCGGTTTCCAGGGCTTGCTGGTAGCGTTGCAAGGGTTCGATGGTCATGGCGCATTGTACCTGTCGCCTCCTTGCCGACGACAGCGCGGCTTCAGTCAGGCCGCGCCAGGCCCACCTTCAGCAGCTCGCCATCCTTGGCATCGGTCAACACGTACAGGTAACCGTCCGGCCCTACCCGAACATCACGAATGCGCGCTTTCATATCGCCCAGCAGGCGCTCCTCGTGCACCACCTTGTCGCCCTTGAGCTGCAAGCGGATCAGCTCCTGCGTGGCCAATGCGCCGATGAACACGTTGTGATCCCATGCGGTGAATACGGGGCTGTCATAGAACGCCATGCCGCTGACACCGGGCGACTTCTCCCACACGTGGTGCGGATCGACCATGCCATCTACATGTTTACCCTTGGCCTCTGGTATGGGCAGCATCGAATAGTTGATGCCGTGGGTTGCGATGGGCCAACCGTAGTTCTTGCCCGGCTTCGGGATGTTGATTTCGTCACCGCCACGGGGGCCGTGTTCGTTGGTCCACAACGCGCCCGTCCAAGGATTCAACGCAGCGCCCTGCTGGTTACGGTGGCCAAACGACCAGATTTCGGGGCGCACGTTCTTCTGGCCATAAAATGGGTTGTCCTTGGGAACCTCGCCATCTGGCAGGATGCGCACGACCTTGCCCTGCAGCTTATCCAGGTCCTGAGCCGTCGGGCGCTGATTGTTCTCACCCAGGGCGATGAACAGATACCCGTTGCGGTCGAACACCAGGCGCGACCCAAAATGATTGCCCTCCGACAACTTGGGTTGCTGGCGGAAGATAACGGTGAAGTTTTCCAGGCGGGCACGATCGGTCGACAGCTGGCCACGGCCCACAGCGGTCCCGGCCTTGCCGTCGCTGCCCTCCTCGGCATAGGACAGGTACACCGTACGGTCCTGGTCGAACTCGGGCGACAAGGCCACATCCAGCAGGCCGCCCTGGCCCTCGGCCCAGACTTTGGGCACGCCACTGATGGGCGGGCCGACCTTGCCCTCGGCATTGATCACGCGCAGGTTGCCGATGCGTTCGGTGACCAGCATGTCCTGGCCGCCAGGCAGGAACGCCAGCGCCCACGGCGTACGCAGACCGTTGGCCACGGTATCGACGGTAAGGGTGCCGTCTTCACTTTTGAACGTCTGCTGGGCAGCGGCATGGGTTAACAGAGGCGCTAGTGCAGCAGCGGCCAGGGTAACCAGCCAGGTTGCTCGGGACATGCGAAGTTCCTTTGACAGATACGGGATGCTGGAGTCAGGGCGCGCGCGGGTTGTCCCGCGGGGGCCGCGTAGGTTCCAGATTGGGCGTTCGCTGCTGACGGCGCAGGTTCTCACCGTTGCCGATGCCGCGGTTCTCTACCGTCGGGGTGCGCGGCACGGGCTGGGTAGACGGGCCGCGCACAGGCGGCGTCGCCGGGACGCTGCCCTGACGGCTGTTGGGGTTGGCGCGTTGCACGGGGCTGTTGTAGGGGTTGTTGCCATTGGCGGCAATGTGCAGCCACGGCTGCGCGGTCGCATGGGTAGGTAACCAAACCGCCATACCTATTACCAACAACGGTAGTGTCAGTTTCATGCTTCACCTCCGTACGAAAACGCCTGGCCTGGTGGCTTTGATAGCCTACGGCCCAAAGGGTTCGAGTCAAAAGGCTTGGCGACGCCGCAGGTGATTCACGATGTTTCAACCAGCGCCCCTTGATCGGGGCGCCGGCGTTGCCTGGGCCGAGCGCATAAGCCTTAGTACGCAAGGCTCCAGGTCAGCGTGTAGGTCCTGCCTCGCCCTTGGTAATCGTAGAGGTAGGCAGGCCCGTAGGTGGGCGAGTAGAACAGCGTCGCCCGCTGGCCCCACACAGTGCTGTACTGCTTGTCCAGCAAGTTCTGGATACCTGCGCTGAAGGTGCCGTAGTCGGTGTCCTGGCTGCCCAGTAAATCGAGCGTGGTATAGCCATCGATCTTGTGTTGGGCATCGTCCTTCAAGCTGAAGGCCCGATTGGCCTGCAACCGCGCACTGCGCCCGTCATCCTTCCAGCCAACGAACGCGGTGGCTTTGGACAAGGAAGCATAACGCGCATCACGCTTGCGCCACCCGCCGCCGTCTGCCTCTTCCTCGGAACGGGTGAGGTGCAGCGTGCCGCCGGCTTCCCAACCTCGGTCGAAGTGGCGGGTGAGTGCCCCTTCGAAGCCAAAGTCGCGACTTTTCTGGTCTTCGACGTCAATGGTGAGGGTTTGCGAATCCACATTGATGATCTTGTCCGACCAGATGTAGTACAGCGCGGCTTGAGCGTCCCACTGCACGTCGGCATAGCGCCAGCCTAGCTCCACCTGGCGGCTCTTGATCCCGGCCAGCGGGTTGTCCCCGACACTAAGACCAGGTTTGCCGTAATACTTGGCCGGATCGGGCAGGTCAAAGCCTTCGCCGTAGTTGGCCCACAGCTGGTGGCCGTTCTTGAAGTCGTAGATCGCCCCCAGGTTGTAGAGATTGACCTGATAGTCGTTACTCCCACCTGGAACGCCCTTGTAGTCACCCACCTCCACATCCATCTGCTGGCGCCGGGCGCCGCCGGAGAACGTCAGGTTGTCGGTGGCGCGCCATTCAAGCTGGCCATACAGCGAGACCCCATCGATCACGTAGCTGGGGTAGCGCGCAGCCTTGCTGGCCTTGTCCAGGTCCAGCCCGCCGCTTTCAGAGGACACCCGCGCATCGAACACGGTCTGGTCAGCGTTGAAACGTTCGCGGTCAATGTCCACGCCATAGGTGAATTTCAGCGTGTCCCACTGCTTGGCGAACAGCCCTTTGAGGCTGGTGACCTCGAAGTTCTGCTGCGAGGCTGCAAAATACACACCGCGCGAGCCGGTCGGTGTACCACGGTTGTAGTACGGGAACGGGTAGAAGTTGTTGTTTTCCTTGCGGTAGGAAGCCTGCAGGTAGAAATCCTGGCCCAGCACATCATTGTGGTGGTAATTGGCATTGAGCAGCACGCGCCGGGTGCGCGGGTTCAGGTCGGACGAGTACCCGCTGCGCAACTGGGCCTCTTCGAGGTCGGAGGGGCCATTGTAATTGAGGTTGGGAAACCAGATGCCGGTGCTGCCATGGTTGCCGGAATCGTAGTACTGGGCCAGCAGGTCAAGGCTCTGTTGATCATCGAACTGCATGCCCAGGCTGCCAAGCAGGTCCAGGGTGCGGTTGTATTGCAGGTCGGTCTGGGTATTGTCAATGAAGATCTGATCGCCTGCTCCATCGTAGAACGCCTCGTTCTGCTCGCCGGACACACCAAGACGCGCATTGAACCGCTCGTTGCCACCGCTGATCGACTGGGCGAAGCGGGTCGCCAGATCATCGCTGTTGTTGAAACCGCTGCTGGCGCCGAGCTGGGTTTCGAAACGCGCAGGGCCTGCCTCGCCCTTTTTTGTCACGATGTTGATGATGCCCCCGGTCGCACCGCCCCCGTAGATGGCGCTGGCGCCGGACAGCACTTCGACGCGCTGCACGTTGAAAGGCGAGATACTGTCGAACTGGCGCGACAGGCCTCGCGAGCTGTTCTGGCTGACGCCATCGATCATCACCAGCACGCTGCGCCCACGCATGTTCTGCCCGTAGTTGGTGCGCCCCTCCGGCGCCAGGTCAAGGCCAGGCACCAGTTTGCCGATGGCTTCCTTGAGGCTTACGCCACTGTCGATCTGCTCGCGCAGTTGCTGCTGATCGACCACCCACACGGTGCCTGGGATCTCGCTGATGGCAGTACTGGTGCGCGAGGCCACGCTTACTTCAATCGGCTTGAGGTTGATGGCCTGCAGGGAGGTATCGTGCTTGCGCAGCGTCACCGTCCGCGCATCGGTGAACTGCCAGCTCAAGCCGGTGCCTTCGAGCAACCGCTGCAAGGCTTGCTCGACACTGTAGGCGCCCTGCAGGTTCGGGCTCTGCAGGCCAGCCACGTCAGCGGTGGTGTACAGCAAATGCAGGCCGGCCTGATCGGCAAAGCGCGTCAACGCCTGGTCCAGCGGCTGCACCGGGACATCCAGCTGTACCTGCGCGGTCTGCACATATCCCTGCTGTGTTGCAGCAGCGACGTGAGCGGGCAGCGCGCCGGCCAATACGGCCAACGCGCCGCACGACATCAACACAGGTGGCAGAAAACGGCAGCGGCTATTCGAGAGCGTGGGCATGAGAGGCACAAGAAAGCTTCCAGGCGAGTCGTGAATGGGAATGGTTTGCGGCTTAGCCCCACTACGACGATCCAGCCCACGAGAACTTGCAGTGCCGATGAAAAGTTTTTTCGGTAGGTTTCGACAGGGCCGCTTTGAAGATCAATACACCACGGCGAGCCACGGCAGGTAGGTGACTTTCAGGCCATACCGCTGCTCCAGGGTGCGCAGCATGGCATGCGGATCATCCAGGTCGAACACGCCACTGACCTCAAGGCCCGCTAGCTGTTGATCCGACAACACGATACGCCCAAGGCGATAGCGCTCAAGCTCAGCCAGCACTTGGCCTAGAGGCTTGCCATTGAAGATCAACTTGCCCCGTTGCCAGGCCAGTTGCGCATCGGCATCGGCCGCTACGCTCAAGGCTTGAGCGCCCTGCCGCGCAGCACCCTGGCCAAGGACCACATGCCCGTCGCGCCGCACGCTGAACCTCGCCCCGGTGCCGTTTACCGGCAGCCCTGCCGTTTCGACCACGAAAGGACGGGCCTCGGCGGACGTCTCGAACAGCGCCTCGCCAGCCACTATCACCACCCGACGTGCGTGCGCGTCGAATTCCACCTTTATGGCACTGGCGCTGTTGAGGGTGACGCGGGTGCCATCGGGCAAGGTGAGCATGTGCCGCTCGCCGGTACCGGTGTGATAGTCGGACAACCATACAGGTGCCTGCTGCCACGCCAACCAACTGCCCAGCATCAACGCCATGCACGCCGCGACACCGGCCTTCTGCAGCCATCCCCGGCAATGCCGCAGCGCCTGTCCGATGTACTTGGCCACCATGCTTTCGGACACGCCGAGCCTTTGCGCCACCTGCCTTTGCGTCAACCCTTCCACGCGATTGAGCAACAGCGCCTGGCGCGCTTTGGGGGGCAGTTGCAGCAGAGCCTGATCGAGAATCTGCAGGCGCTCGCTGGCCAGTAACGCCGCCTCCGGTGCCGGCGCGCCACAGGCCACGTGTACCATGCCCTCACTGTCGTCGTGGCAGGCGGCAAGGCGCTGGTCACGACGCAGGGCATCGATCGCAATGTTTCCCGCCACGCGAAAGATGAAGCTACGCGGGTGCAGCACCGGCACAGCGTGCACATCGATCTGCGCAAGCCTCAAGTAGGTTTCGTGGGCAACGTCCGCAGCGCGCTGGCGATCACGCATGCGCCGGGTCAGAAACTGCAACAAGTCGTCATAGTGTTCCTGGAAACTTGCCAGCAGGCCCGGCACGTGAGACGTCAGCATGGTTAGGCAACTACACAGTAAGAGAAATTATCGGGCGTTAATGAGAAACAGTATCTTTCATCTCTACCGACACTTTCAACGCTGCCGAGCATTTGCCACACTGCCGGACGATTCTTTCCAAGGCCTCGCCCATGACCCTTCGCCCTTCGCTCATCACCCGTCTGCTCACTGTCCTGCTGATGTCGGCGACCTTGGGCGCGTGCGCGCTGTTGCAACCCCGGGATCCGGTTTCGATCAGCGTGATCGGCTTGGAGCCCTTGCCTGGACAGGACCTGGAGTTGCGCATGGCGGTAAAGTTACGGGTGCAGAACCCCAATGAGACGCCGATCGAGTACAACGGTATTGCAGTGAACCTGGAGGTCAACGGCCAGCCATTGGCAGCGGGCGTCAGCGACCAGGCCGGACAGATTGGCCGGTATGGCGAGGCGGTGGTCCAAGTGCCGGTGAGCATCACCGCATTTGCGTTTCTGCGCCAGGCCTATGGGCTAGGCAAGCTGAACGCGCTGCAAGGCCTGCCCTACACGCTGCGCGGCAAACTGGCCAGCGGCCCTTTCGGCACGGTGCGGTTCAGTGACAAAGGCACGCTGGACCTGCCCAAGGGCGACGAGTGGTAAGACGGCACATGCACCCGCTCAGCGAGCGGCGCTGGCAGCGGCCATGAGCTTGTTGACTTCGCTGCGCACCATGCTGGCGTATTCGGGCGGGGTCATGTTGTCCAGCTCATTGCGCACCCATTCGGCCCACTTGCCCTTGCGCCGAGGTTTTTCGGCGATAAGCCGGGCCGCCTCGCCCTTGGCCTTACCCAGGTTGGCCTGCCACATCTCGAACAGCCGGGCTTTCTCGGCCTCGATCTGTGCCCGTTCCTCGTAGCTCATGTTGGCCAGATTGAAACTCATGAATCACCTGCCTGATGGAAATGACCGGTATCTTACACCAAGGCGCCAGCGCCCACTGCGAGGCAACTTTTCTGGCGCACGAGTATCCATTGTTCTAACGACCCGTCCAGGAGGAGCATGGCATGGCCCGTAAAAATGCCGCAGTACCCGACAGCGACCAGATCAAGGACCAAGTATTCAGCGAGCTGCAGGCGCTGATCGAGGAATCCGAGCGGTTGCTCAACGACAGCGCTGCGCTGGTTGGCGAAGAGGCCGAAACCCTGCGCACCCAGATCAGCCTCAAGCTGCGTCAGGCCCGGGAAGCGGCCGGCAACCTGCGTGACAAGGCAAAGCCCATGGTCGCGGCCACCCAGGACTACATTGGCGGCCACCCGTGGCAGACCGTGGCACTTTCAGCGGGCGTTGGCCTGGTGGTGGGCCTGCTGCTGGGCCGGCGCGACTGACACCTATCCTGCCGCCTGCTGTGCTCAGGCGGCCAGTGCCAGCGGTATACCGCTGTGAAAACGCAGCTCTTGATCCGGTGAGGCGATGAGTTCCGCTTCAGCGGCGCGTACCAGTTCAACCCGGCGCGCAATGTCCGCCTCATCGCCATAGTGGTGCGCCAACTTCAGGTAGCCCTGATAGTGGCGCGCTTCACTCTTGAGCAGGCCGTGATAGAAACGGCCCAGTTCTTCATCCAGGTGCGGCGCCAGGGCCGCGAAGCGTTCGCAGCTGCGTGCCTCGATAAATGCCCCGACCACCAGCGTATCTACCAGCTTGACCGGCTCGTGGGCACGCACCAGACGACGCAGGCCCGAGGCGTAGCGACCCGCCGACACAGGGCGCAGGGGTATGCCTCGGCGCTTCATCAGCCGCAAGACCTGCTCGTGATGAACCAGCTCCTCGCGCGCCAGGCGCGACATCATGTTGATCAGGTCAACATGGGTGTTGTACTTGGCGATCAGGCTCAATGCCGTGCTGGCCGCCTTGAACTCGCAATTCTTATGGTCGATCAGCAGTGTTTCCTGATCGGCCAGCGCCGCCTCGATCCAGGCATCGGGTGTAGGGCAGCCCAGGAAGGCGTCGATTTCAGGGATCAGGGACATAAACGATACGACCATACAGAGACAGACAGGGGCGGCGATTATAGCGGCGGCAGGCAACGGCGTCAGTGGCTATGCTTGATGTGCATCAAGCGTCAGCGCCACGCGCGCGGCCTATAGTCTGGCACCGCCTGCCCACGTTCCAGGGAGTACACGCCCATGCAAGCCGTCCGCAGCATTCTCGTCGTCCTTGACCCTGAGCACGCCCACAGCCGGGCGCTGACGCGCGCCAAGCTGATCGCCAGCGTCACTGACGCGCGCCTGCACTTGTTGATGTGTGACAAGCGCCGCGACCACAGTACGCTGTTGAGCCTGCTGGGCAAGCAGTTGCAGGAAGACGGCTTTGACCACGTCACCCATGAAGCGGCGTGGCGAGACAACCTGCATGACACCATCATCCACGTGCAGCAGCGCGAAGGCTGCGAGTTGGTGATCAAGGAGCATCGCCCCGACAATCCGCTCAAAAGGGCCCTGCTCACCCCTGCCGACTGGAAGCTGCTGCGCGCCTGTCCGTGCGCGGTGCTGATGGTCAAGAGCGAGCGCCCATGGACCGGCGGCAACGTACTGGCGGCGGTGGATGTGGGCAACCAGGACGAAGACCACCAGCGCCTGCATGCCAGTATCGTCGACCACGGCTACGAGATTGCCAGGCTGGCCAAGGGGGCGCTGCATGTGATCAGCGCCCACCCATCGCCGATGCTGTCGGCGGCCGACCCTGTCTATCAACTGAGCGACACCATCGAACAGCGTTATCGCCAGGCGTGCGCGGCTTTCCAGGCACAGTACGGTATCGCCGGCGATTGCCTGCACGTGGCTGAAGGCCCGGCCGATGTGCTCATTCCCCATACGGAAAAACAAATGGATGCGGTGGTGACGGTGATCGGTACCGTGTGCCGCACAGGGCTTACCGGCGCGTTGATTGGCAACACCTGCGAGGTAGTACTCGATGCACTGGAGGGGGATGTACTGGTGTTGAAGAGCGAGGAGGCGATGGCGCATCTGGCGGATGCAGCACGATAGTGAGCCGCATGCAGCCCCCTGTAAGAGCGGCCTAGTGCCGCGATGGGCCGCAGCGCGGCCCCGGCAATATGCGCTGCGAAGCTGAAATTCTGGGGCTGCTGCGCAGCCTATTGCGGCCGGTCCGGTGCCCCAGCAAGGCCGCCAGACGGCACCTCGCCAGCCGTGTACTAGATGACAGCTAACACCTTCTAACCCAACGCCTCCTTAACCTTAGGATCCAACCCCTCCCCCGCATTGGCCTCGATCCATTCTCCCAGCTGCCGGCGCATGGCCGGCGTCCAGAAGTTGTGTAGATGCTGGCGAACGCCCTGCACAGCCAGGTCCCGATTCGGCTCGCTGTCGAAGTAGTGGGCAATCTGGTTGGCCATCTTCACCAAGCTGTCCTGGCTCATTGGCGCACCTCGGCTTTCTCGACAGATCGGCGCTCCTGCAACAGCCGACGCTGTTCGTCACTGAAATCCTGGTAACGCTTTTGCCACTCAGACGGCTGGAACACTTTGACCACCTCAACTGCCGTTACCTTGTATTCGGGGCAGTTGGTCGCCCAGTCGGAATTGTCGGTGGTGATCACGTTCGCGCCCGACTCCGGGAAGTGGAAGGTGGTGTAAACGACGCCTGGCGCCACGCGGCTGCTGACCTTGGCGCGCAGCACGGTCTGCCCGGCACGGCTGCCGATACCGACCCAGTCACCGTCCTGGATGCCACGGCTTTCGGCATCGGTCGGATGGATCTCGAGGCGATCGGCATCGTGCCAGGCGACGTTGCCCGTGCGCCGGGTCTGGGCACCGACGTTGTACTGGCTGAGAATGCGCCCGGTGGTCAGCAGCAGCGGATAGCGGCTGTTAACCTTCTCGTCGGTCGGTACGTACCCGGTCAGCATGAACCGCCCCTTGCCCCTGACGAACTGATCGATGTGCATGGTGGGCGTGCCATCGGGCGCTGCATCGTTGCACGGCCACTGCAGGCTGCCGTGACGCTCGATTTCGGCGTAGCTCACCCGGCGGAAGGTCGGCGTCAAGCGGGCGATCTCATCCATGATCTCGGAGGGGTGACGGTAATTCATCGGGTAGCCCAGCGCATTGGCCAATGCCACGGTCGCTTCCCAGTCGGCCTTGCCCGCCAGTGGCTCCATGACCTTGCGAACCCGCGAGATACGGCGCTCGGCGTTGGTGAACGTGCCGTCCTTTTCCAGGAACGAGCTACCCGGCAGGAACACATGGGCGAACTTGGCGGTTTCGTTGAGGAAAATGTCCTGCACCACCACGCACTCCATGGCCAGCAGGGCGGCGGTAACGTGCTGGGTGTTCGGATCGCTCTGGGCGATATCCTCGCCCTGGCAGTACAACGCCTTGAAGCTGCCATCAAGGGCCGCTTCGAACATGTTGGGGATGCGCAGGCCCGGATCAGGGTGCAGCGTCACACCCCAGGCCTGCTCGAACTCGGCCCGTACACCCTCGTTGGAAATGTGCCGGTAACCGGGCAGCTCGTGAGGGAACGAGCCCATGTCACAGGAACCCTGGACGTTGTTCTGCCCACGCAGCGGGTTGACGCCTACCCCTTCACGACCGATGTTGCCAGTGGCCATGGCCAGGTTGGCAATGCCCATCACCGCGGTGCTGCCCTGGCTGTGCTCGGTCACGCCCAGGCCATAGTAGATGGCCGCGTTGCCGCCGGTGGCATACAACCGGGCCGCGGCGCGAATCTGCTGCGCTGCAACGCCACACACCTGGCCCAGCACTTCGGGGGCATTTTCCGGCAGGCTGACGAAGTCGCGCCAGCGGGCGAATTCTGTGGTTTCGCAGCGCTCGTCGATAAAGTCCTGGGCCAGTAGCCCCTCGGTCACGATCACATGGGCCAGGGCGTTGAGCATGGCCACGTTGGTGCCGGGACGAAGTTGCAGGTGCAACTCGGCCCGGGCATGGGGCGAATCCACCAGGTCGATGCGGCGAGGGTCGATCACGATCAGGCGAGCGCCTTCGCGCAGACGGCGCTTGAGCTGTGAACCGAACACCGGGTGCGCATCGGTCGGGTTGGCGCCGATAACCAGCACCACATCGGCCTTCATCACCGAATCGAAGCTCTGCGTACCGGCCGACTCGCCCAGCGTCTGTTTCAAGCCATAGCCGGTGGGGGAATGGCAGACACGCGCGCAGGTGTCGACGTTGTTGTTGCCGAAGGCCGTGCGCACCAGCTTCTGAACCAGATAGGCCTCCTCGTTGGTGCAGCGGCTGGAGGTGATACCGCCAATGGATTCCCGACCATACTTGAGCTGGATGCGGCGCAACTCGCTGGCGGCGTAGGCCACCGCCTCGTCCCAGCTCACTTCCTGCCACGGATCTTCCAGGCGCTTGCGAATCATGGGTTTGGTGATGCGGTCCGGGTGCGTGGCGTAGCCCCAGGCGAAACGGCCCTTGACACAGGCATGGCCGTGGTTGGCCCCGCCGTTCTTGTCCGGGACCATGCGCACCAGTTGGTCGCCCTTCATTTCGGCACGGAACGAGCAGCCAACCCCGCAATAGGCGCAAGTGGTGATCACCGCACGTTCCGGCTGGCCCAGTTGCACCAGGCTTTTCTCGGTCAGCGTCGCGGTCGGACAGGCCTGCACGCAGGCACCGCATGACACGCACTCGGAGGTCAGGAAATTATCGCCGCCTGCCGCCGCCACCCGGGATTCGAAGCCACGTCCGGTGATGGTCAGGGCAAAGGTGCCCTGGATGTCCTCGCAGGCACGCACGCATCGGCTGCAGACGATGCACTTGCTGGGTTCGTAGTCGAAGTACGGGTTGGAAATGTCCTTCTTTTCGGCCAGATGGTTGGCACCGTCATAGCCGTAGCGCACCTCGCGCAGCCCCACCTGCCCGGCCACGGTCTGCAGTTCGCAGTTGCCGTTGGCCGAACAGGTCAGGCAATCGAGGGGGTGATCGGAGATGTACAGTTCCATCACGTTACGGCGCAAGCCCGCCAGGCGCGGCGTTTCGGTGCGCACGACCATGCCTTCGGTGACGGGCGTGGTGCAGGAGGCCGGGTAACCGCGCATGCCCTCGATTTCCACCATGCACATGCGGCAGGAGCCGAAGGCTTCGAGGCTATCAGTGGCGCACAGCTTTGGAATGGTCGTGCCAAGCATGGCGGCTGCACGCATCACCGACGTGCCAGCAGGAACGCTGATCGCGCGGCCGTCGATGTTCAGGCTGACCTGCACTTCGCTGTCACGGGCTGGCGTGCCCAGGTCGGTTTGCGGATCGAAGATATGGATCATTGCGCGGCCTCCGCTTGGGTCAGCCCGAAATCGGCAGGGAAATACTTGAGGGCGCTGGCGACCGGGTAAGCGGTCATGCCGCCCATGGCGCACAGCGAGCCGTACTGCATGGTGTCGCACAAATCGCGAAGCAGCAGTGCCTGGTCATGGCGCTCGGTGATGTCATCGCTGGCAATCAGCCGGTCCACCACTTCCATGCCACGGGTCGAGCCGATACGGCACGGGGTGCACTTGCCGCAGGACTCCTCGGCACAGAACTGCAAGGCGAAGCGGGCCATGCTGGCCATGTTCAAGGTGTCGTCGGCCACCACCACACCGCCGTGGCCGAGCATGGCGCCCACGGCCGCGAAGGCCTCGTAGTCCAGCGGCGTGTCGAAATGGCTGGGGGGTACCCAGGCGCCCAACGGCCCACCCACCTGGGCGGCCTTCAGCGGCCGGCCACTGGCCGTGCCGCCGCCGTAGCCCTCCACCAGTTCACGCAGCGTCAAGCCGAAGGCGCGCTCCACCAGGCCGCCGTGGCGAACATTGCCGGCCAGCTGGAACGGCATGGTGCCCAACGAGCGGCCCATGCCGAAATCGCGGTAGAACGGTGCTCCCTTGGCCAGGATGACAGGCACCGAGGCCAGGGTCAGCACGTTGTGCACCAAGGTCGGCAGGCCGAACAGGCCTTCCAGCGCCGGGAGCGGCGGCTTGGCGCGAACGATGCCGCGCTTGCCTTCGATGGACTCGAGCAGCGCGGTTTCTTCACCGCAAATGTAGGCGCCTGCGCCCACGCGCACTTCGAGGTCGAACGCCTTGCCGCTACCGGCCACATTGGTACCCAGGTAGCCTGCCTGACGTGCGATGACGAATGCCTGGTCGAGTGTGGCGATGGCGTCCGGGTACTCCGAGCGCACATAGATGTAGCCCTTGTCGGCACCCACCGCCAGGCCAGCGATGATCATGCCCTCGATCAACAGGTACGGGTCGCCTTCCATCAACATGCGGTCGGCGAAGGTGCCGGAGTCGCCTTCGTCGGCGTTGCACACCACGTACTTCTGGGCAGGCTTGGCGTCGCGCACGGTGCGCCACTTGATGCCGGCAGGAAACGCAGCCCCGCCACGACCACGCAGGCCGGAATCGAGCACGGCAGCCACCACCTCGGCGCCGTCCATGGCAACGGCCGCTTCCAAGCCGGCAAAGCCGCCATGGGCGCGGTAATCATCCAAGGACAAGGGGCGGGTAATGCCAGCACGCGCGAACAGCAGGCGCTGCTGGGTCTTGAGGTAAGGCATGTCTTCCACAGGCCCCAACGCCAGCGGATGGTTTGCCTGCGAACCGATCATGGCGTCCAGCAGGCCGGGTACATCCTGCGGCGTTACCGGTCCGAAACCCTGCCGGCCCTGCTCGCTGTCGCACTCGAGCAGCGGCTCGAGCCAATAGAGGCCACGGGAACTGGTACGCCGAATGTCCAGCTGCACATTGCGCCGCTCGGCCTCGCGCTGCAACGCCTCGACCACCTGGTCTGCGCCGACGGCACGGGCCACCGAATCACGGGGTACATGGACCTTCAGCATGCGGCGCCCTCCTGGCAACCTTTGACCAACTCGCGTAGCCGCTCGGGCGTGAGCCGGGCGTGCACCTGACCGTCCAGTTCAAGGGCTGGCGAACAGGCACAGGCGCCCAGGCAATAGACCGGGCGCAGGCTGATGGCACCGTCGGCGCTGGTGCCATGGTCATCGAGCGCCAATTGCTCGCGCAGCTGCGCGGCCAGGGCCTCGGCGCCACGGCTCTGGCACGACTCGGCCCGGCACAGGCGCAGGGTGTGCCGGGCTGGCGCGGCAGTGCGGAAATCATGATAGAAGCTGATGACGCCCTGGACCTCGGCCCGGCTCAGGTTGAGTGCGTGGGCGACCTCGCCGACGGCGGCATCGGGAATGTACCCGACAGCATGCTGGATGGCGTGCAGTATCGGTAGCAGCGCACCAGGGGTTTCTTGGTGATCGGCCACGATACGTTGGACAGCGGGCAGGTGGAGCATTTGATCAGGCATACAGCGGACCTCGGCATCACGGCCCGCCCCTGTTGTTGTACTGGCGGGTTCCGGCGTGTTCTGCTGCGGCGCGCCAGCCACGTCACGGGTGCGTGGAGCAGGCGGCCTCCTTGCCATCGTCCATGCGTCTGCGCGCGGGTCCAATGGCATCCTGCAAGCATGGCACTTGCTGCACCGGAAGGTTGCGCGCGAACGACCAGCCGCATTCTGAAACCGACGTCCCACGGCTTTACGGGCTGATCGAGCTTCGGGCTCGCCAGCACGCGCTTGTGCCCCCTGACGGTCAAGGACGTGCGAAAACCGCTTCCCAGGCACCTGCCACCGACACGTGTGGCCAGAACCGGCTCGACTCCCCTTGGCGCTACGTTTAAGCTGGCGCCTTTTCCTACGCATGGAATCGCGTTTGTCTAGCACATACCAGGGAAGCTGCCTTTGCGCGGCAATCGGTTATGAACTGCTCGGCCCGCCCAAGGCCGTGAGCCACTGCCATTGCAGCCAGTGCCGCAAAGGCCATGGGGCTGCCTATGCCTCATACGGCAGTGTGCCGCGTGAGGCGCTGCGCATGCTGCGCGGCGCTGACCAGCTTGCGGCCTATGCCTCATCCCCCACGGTCCTACGGCAATTCTGTGCAGCCTGCGGCTCGAGCCTGTTCTGGTCACGCAATGCAGGCCAATACGCCGATTGGATCTCAATCGCCCTTGGCACGCTCGATACCCCCTTCGTACCCACACGTGATACCCACCTGCATCTCGACGCCGCGGCGCCATGGCACCTGCCATCGACCCTGTCGAACGAGATTGACTCACTGAAAAGGAAGCTCAATGCGTAAACTCAAACTCGCCCTCGCCGCCCTGCCGTTTTTCGTCATCGCCGGTTGTGGCAACGACGCCCTGGAAGGCACCTACGAGCAAACCACAACCGTGATGGGTATCCAGAGCCCGAAACAGACCTGGGAGTTTTCCAAGGACTCCATCATCACCAACGGCAACAAGCTGAAGGTGGATGAATGGGAGCGCAAGGATGACGTGGTCACCGCGCGCAACAAAGATGGCATGGCGCTGATCAACGTACGCGTGCTCGACGGCGGCAAGCGCCTGGAGGCCGTCGGCGGTAGCGACATGGCCAAGAACGTCTTCGTGCGCGTCGACTGAAAGCCCTCGCGCCGCCCACCGCAGGTAAGTGCACCACTGCGGTGAGCGGGGCATGACACGCTACAGATCGTCTACGCCCTGTTCAGAGCTTGAAGGTGCTGACCATGTCGTTGAACGAGATGGCCAGGCGGGACAGCTCCTGGCTGGATGCGCTGGTTTGATGCGCACCGGCCGAGGTCTGGGTCGACAGGTCCTGGATGTTGATCAGGTTGCGGTCCACCTCGCGGGCCACATTGGCCTGCTCTTCGGACGCCGTGGCGATCAGCAGGTTGCGGTCGTTGATCTGGGCGATGTTCCGGGCGATCCGCTCCAGCGATTCCCCGGTCGCCTGGGCCAAGGCCTGGGTGCTATCGGCCAGGTTTCGGCTGTTGCCCATGGCCTTGACCGCATCGTCGGCACGGGCCTGAACGCCTGTGATCATGGCTTCGATCTCGCCCGTTGAGGCCTGGGTACGCGCCGCCAATGCCCGCACTTCGTCTGCCACCACCGCAAAACCTCGACCCTGCTCGCCAGCCCGCGCCGCCTCGATGGCCGCGTTGAGCGCCAGCAGATTGGTCTGTTCGGCAATGCCGCGGATCACATCGACCACCTTGGCGATGTCGCGCACGCTACCGGCCAACTCCCCAACGATGACCGTGGACTGTCCGATTTCGCTGTTCACGCTGGTTATGGCCTGCACGGCTTCGCGCGCCTGGTCACGGCCACTGGCCGCTTCCTCGGACGTCTGCCGGGAGGCTTCGGAGGTGGAGGTGGCGTTGCGTGCCAC